>JBGZBP010000050.1:0-11288 GCA_041844735.1 Bacillota bacterium | reverse complement strand
GAAGCTAATTTGATGGAAGCGTTTGCAGGTGAGTCTCAGGCGAGAAACAAGTATACATACTATGCGAGCCAGGCTAAGAAAGAGGGATATGTGCAGATTGCGAACATATTTGAAGAGACTGCAGCAAACGAGAAAGAGCATGCAAAGCTTTGGTTTAAGCTTCTTCATGACGGAATGCCTAAGACACTTCAAAATCTTGAAGATGCTGCTAACGGCGAAAACTATGAATGGACAGATATGTATGACAGGATGGCAAAGGAAGCCAGAGAAGAGGGGTTTGACCATATTGCGGAACTTTTTGAAGGTGTTTTGGCTATCGAAAAAAGCCATGAAGAGCGTTATAGAAAGTTGTATGAAAACATTAAGACAGGTCAGGTGTTCAAGAGAGAAGAACAGGTGGTATGGCGTTGTATAAATTGCGGTCACATTCATAATGGAAATGCGGCTCCTGAGAGTTGCCCTGTATGTGCACATCCGCAAGCATATTTTGAACTTAGAGTTGAGAGTTATTAATTTAAATTAGTTCTTTTAATTAATATTCACAGGCATAAAAAAATGTCAACAATGTTGCATTGAGTGCCTGTGGATATTTTTTTGTTTTTGATGGCATGGGGAAGAGGATAAGAGTGACGAATATACTTTTTAAACGTAAAAAAATGGTGTATAATGTAAAAGAAAATCAGTTGGTCTTTGCACCCGAAACATAATAGAGGTATCAGAAGGGGGAAATTCTATGGGAAATGATGAGTTTAAAAAGAATCTCGAAGATTTATTTAAAAATTCAGAGATGAAAAATGATAATTCAGGTATGAATTATAATGGAGATGGGGGTAAGAATCCGAAATCGAAAAAGAAAAAAATAATAATTACTGTAGCGATTATAATGGCAGTAGTCCTGTTGTGGGCAGTTATTTTTATAATGGTTGACAAAATCGATACACCCGAGGAAAATGTTGATGAAAAATCAATTATTAAGAATAGGAACGGGAGATATGTTGCAGAGATTAATATCCGAGGAATGATAAAAGGCGGAACAGTTTCCACGTTGGCAGGGCTTTCGGAGTACGACCATCAATACACTATGGAGCTTATCGATGAACTGATAGAGGACACACATAACGTAGGGCTGATGTTGAAAATAAATTCGCCGGGCGGCAGCATATATGAGACGGACGAGCTTTATGAAAAAATCTTGGATTACAAGAAAGAAACAGGCAGGCCGGTTTTCGCATATTTTGAAAAGATGGCGGCATCAGGAGGATATTATCTGGCATGTGCTGCCGACAAGATTTACTGCAATAGAAATACTTTGACAGGATCTATCGGGGTCACAATGGGAGAAATTTTTGATGTTACGGAGTTTTTAAATAAGCATGGGATAAAAGCGAATGCGATGGTTTCCGGAAGGAATAAAGCTATGGGAAGTATAACGCAGCCGCTTACTGAAGAGCAAAAAGAAATATATCGCTCTATAATAGATGAGGGATACAGAAGATTTGTGGAAGTGGTAGCTAGAGGAAGAAAAATGCCTGTAGATAAGGTGAAAGAACTTGCCGACGGAAGAATTTATACTGCAAGCCAAGCTTTCAATTGTAAGTTGGTAGACAATGTAGGGCAGTATGAGGATTTGAAATTTGACATCCTTAAGAAAACGCAAGGAGATTTTACTGAGGATATCGAATTTGAGGAATTTGAACCTGAAAGAAGAGAGGATTCTATATTTGACATTCTGAAAGGTACAGCGATCAGCGGCAAAGGGGATATCACGGCGCTGCTGGACTATATCAACAAACACACTTTACCTATCAGCTATACTGACGAGTATCTGTTGAGAACATACGGCTATTAGTATTGTGAGGGAGATTTATTGACTATGTTGGGAAAGAATTCCGGGATAAAAAGATTCGGAGCTCTTATTTTGGGCTTTGTTTTAGCATGTTCCTTAAGTGTAGGAAGTCATGCGGCGGACGTGTCGGGCTGGGCAAGCGGAGAAATAAAAAAAGCTGAGTTTGAGGGGCTGGTAACGAATAATATACGCGGCAAAATGAAATATCAGATTACAAGAGGGGAATTTTGTGATCTTGTGATGTTGATGATGGAAAAATATTTTCCGGGAATCAGCAAGACTGCCGAGGTGGAAGACAACACGAAGTTTTATGATACCGATTCAAGCAATGTCAAAACAGCGAAATATCTGGGCATAGTGAGCGGAGCAGGTAATGGCATATTTGCCCCCGGAAGGACAATATCAAGGGGAGAGATGGGTGCGATGCTTGCAAGGGCAGCGGATATTGTTTATAAAAAAAGTGATAACAAATCTGACGAGATCCAAAGATTTTTGAATACGAGCGAAGGAAAAATGCTTGCAAGCTGGCAAAAGAACGGACTCAAGCGAATGATAGAATTAAACATCCTGAAAGGCGATGCCGGTAAATATTTTCCGGACAGGAAAATCACAGGTGAAGAAGCTGTAATTATGATTTACAGGTTTTTTACGGCAGATGCAGAGAAGAATTTTAGTGAAGAGGAACTTAGGAGCATTGAGAATATAAGAAAAAATGAATTGACGAAATTTATGCCTGCTCATAAGGAATCGTCGGCGTATGCCGTTAATCCGTCAAAGTCTCAAAGCAGAGCGGGAAGTTTGAGCAGTGTTACTGTTGAGAACGGACTTAAGGGTATCAACTATATGAGGTATTTAGCAAAAGTTCCTCATGATATCACAGACTCAAAGGAGCTTAACGAACTGGCACAGAATGCGGCATTTGTTTTGTCCGTAACAAATCAATTTACTCATTATCCTAAGAATACCGAGAATATTCCCGATGAGATATTTTCAAAAGCATATAAGGGAGCATCGACAGCAAATATAGGAGAGGGGTACGGAGAAACTGCCGACAGTCTGTATGAGTTTAATATAGAGTGCCTCGATGATAGCGATAAAGAGAATATCTCAAAGTTAGGACACAGAAGATGGATGCTGAATCCGAATTTAAAATTTGTGGGACAGGGGCTTGCAAAAAACAGGGTGGTTACGGAAATTTTCGATCAATCACGTGTAATGGGAGCGTTGCCTGAGTATGTGACATGGCCGGCTAAGGGAGAATTTCCGATAAGAAAACGCTTAAATCTTGATAACATAGCGTGGAACATCAGCTTTTCAAAGAAAAACGGTAATATTTCGGAGGCGAATGTAATACTGAAAAATTTGGAAACCGGTAAAACATGGGAGTTCAATAATAAGTCGGGAAAAAAAGATGGTGAATTCTATGTGAATAACGGGAATTACGGCTATGGGCCGTCCGTTATATTTAAGCCGTATAACATCAAAATTGAAAACGGACATGCATATGAAGTGAATTTTGAGGTGGTTCAGGGAGGAGAACTGAAACAGGAGAAGTATAGGATAAGATTTTTCAAATAATGTGATTTACAACTACAAAGATTCCCCTGCCTTGACAGGGGAACTTGATTGTGATAAAGTTAGCGATATCTAACTAAAGAATTTATAAAAATTTTTATTTGCAGGGGGAATAGAAAAAAATGAGAGATGTTTTGAAGAAGTTGGTAGTGTTTGTACTGGTATTGTCAATTTCCATTTCGGGAAGCGGTATGGCAAGCAGTGCTGCGCCTACCGGAAGTCCGGGGATATCGGATATAGATAAGAACTGGGCAAAGGCTCAAATAGAAGCTTTGAGCCGAGCGGGCATAGTAACCGGATATGCTGACGGAACATATAGACCTTATGCTAATATAACGAGAGAGGAAGTAGCCTTGATATTGGCAAAGCATATGGGTAGCAGCAACGGTCTAAAATCCAAGTTCTCAGACGTTAAAGGCAGATACAGCGAAAGTGCGATTGCTGCTTTAACGGAGAGTAATATTATAACAGGATACAGTGACGGTAAATTTAGGCCTAAAAACAATATAACCAGAGAAGAATTTTGTGCAATCATCTATAGGTATCTATCCAAATTCGGACAGATAAATTATGGACATTACGAGAACTCATTTAAGGACAATGTTTCCGAGTGGGCAAAGGAATACGTAGGAACGCTTGTGAATATGGGAATATTGAGGGGAATGCCTGACGGTACGTTCAGAGGAAAGACAATGATTGACAGAGCGTCAGCGGCAAACCTGATAGTTAAGATGGACAGACACATGCTGGTACAGAGAGTGGATCACAGCAGTCTGGTATATGAGACAAATAAGGGAGCTTTTTCAAAAGAACTGTTCGAGAAATCGGATGGAAAAGAAAAAGATTCTAAAAAGAATCAGGATGCACCTAAAGGGGTGCTGATGGCGGCATCGACGAAATGGGATTCTATAGGTACTTTCGTTTTTATCAAGGAAAGCGATGCCAATTTGGAAAGTGTTAAGTCAAAAGTTTATGAGGGGCTGAGTGACGAAGCTAAAAAAGCGGTTTATTTCGGACAGACATTTGAGGATCCGAATCTGGTGTTGGTGCTTGACACTGCCGGAAACTTGAAATCGGATTATAAATATGATTTGCCGGAGGGTAAGGCGGGCATATATGTAGACAATGCAAATAATGAGCTGGAGCTTTTTGATAAGAAAAATCCTCCTGCGGGATATTCCGGTAAGATTTTGGTGTTTGCCGGTGAACAGAAAAGTGATAAATTGTTTACAGCACAGTACATGATAGGTTTGCCGAAAAACAAAGCCCATTTCGGTGTAGGGGCAATTGCGAACACAAAACTCATAGCAGGATTGAACTTTATTTCAAAAGACACTGAAATAGAGGGACTTAACGGAAGTGCCATATCATTGACAAAAAAAGAGGATCTTAATCTTGTGATAGACGGCAACACTTTCACGTTTGACGGAGAAAAAAGAACTATGGCAAGAGCCGTAACCGGACTGTCGATGAATGGTAACATTACGATAAAAAATAATGTTTTTTCGGGGAAAAACCCTGATAAGCGTCGTGCTTCAACGGAAAATTACGGACTGATAAACAGTATGAGTAGAAGTGAGAGAGGACTTGAGCTGAAGATTCATGATAATAAATTTCTGGATATAAAGAGTGCGGCAATCAACCTGACAATAGGTGAGAAGAAAGAAAAAATAGACATCTATAATAATGAAATAAATCATGTTGAGGATGACGGTATAAAACTTTCCATATTCCCGCTCGAATATCCTAAAAAGCATGATATAAATGTCAGAGACAATAACATAAGGAATTATGGAACGGGTGAATACATGGCATATTCACAAGGGGGAGCCGGAGCATTGGCTCCGTCCAACGACAACGAGGCGGGTATAGAATTAAGTTATACAGGCCCGGTATTTGGGACTTATGTGAACGGTAAATGGGTATCAAAGGATACGGAGCTGGCTGAAATGATATCAAACAGCAACAGTGTCATGTCGGCGCAGGAAGACAAGATGAATGACAATGTTGTCGATCCTACACCTGTCAAGGTAGGAATGAAGGGAAGATTTATTGATACCAAAGAAAAAATAAACAGTGGAAGTCCGATAATAAAAGATCATTTTTTTGTGATTACAAAGGATGAAAATGGGGATGTGACGTTCGGTCAAAATAAAGAGGAGCCGACAGCACCTGTTGTAGTTGCGGGATTATTTATCACAGGAACAGGCAGCGGAGTGGTAAAATTACCGCCGACACTGATAGTAAACGGAGATTTGATAGTGGATCTTCCGAGAGGAAGTTTGCAAAATCATGCGGTAATCAAGGGAAATAAGATAATCAAGGCACAGTCGGAGGTGCTTAACGATGCGAAATTTAAACTAAGTGTAGATAAATTTACTCGTGGCGAAGCTCCCGCGGAAGGAATAGAGATTCTGGTATCTGATGTAAAGAACGACAAAGGAATCGGTGTGGACAAAAACACTACAGTCTTTCAAGATGTAAGCGTGTTTGTGAACGGTGTCAAGTTGGAAAAAGCGGACTTTGATGTGGAACAGGGAAGTGACAAGATAACCGTAAAGAAGCATGTGGCTGACAAAATGAAGGGCAATGTGAATATTGTGGCGGAATTTGAGGATAAGAAGAACGGCGTAAGCAAGGTCATATCCGGAAATTTAAAAATTGAAGTTATAGATGAAAGTAAGGCGGATTTCAGTTTCAGCAAAACCAAGTTTTACCACATGAATCCGGATGGGGAAGAGATTCAGATTAAAGTAGAAAATATAAAAAATAAAAAAGGCATAAGCGTATCTGCTGCAGACAGTAAGCTTAAAGCATCATTTGAGAGGTACGGCAGAAAAGTTGACGACAATTTCATAAGAGTTGATGATGAAAATGACGTGATATATTTGAAAAAGGAGCTTTTGGAAGGACTTTCCGCCACAGAGTATTTACATGATTTAAATCAGAGTCCGGGAGTATTACTCACATATACCGTGACGGTATGGGATGAAGCAAACGGCATTGGAGAAATCAGCAAGGATGTGAAGTTGGATATCCCGGATAAGAGCTATGCATCATTTGAATTTGCAAAGGGGCTCACATTCACACAAGGTGAAGCACCTGATGAGGGAATCAAGGTATATGTCAAGGATATCTTAAACACTAAAGGTGAGAGGGTATCGGCTGCCAAATCTGTTCTTAAGGGGAACGTGAACATCGAACCTTTCCCTGTAAACAGAGATAAGACTGATGATTCGGAGGTAATATTGGATCCTAATTATCAGGGTGAATTCGGACGTGAGATTTTCAACCCTAAATATATGAAAATAGATGATGTTAATGATACAATCACGCTCACAAAGGAATATCTGAATAAAATGAAGACGGATTCGGAGAGTTCTACTGAAGCGGGTATTAAAACTTTCACTTTTGTTTATAACGATGACAGTGCGAAGGTGAGTATGAGAACGGTGAAAGTGCCGCTTCATATAAAGAAAAAGGAAGTTCCGAGAAGTGATAAAACAGAAATAGCATTCAAAGAAGCAACATTCAGGATACAAGAAAAAAATATTGTTTCTAATGGTAAGAAATTGGATGAAACGGTACCGGTATGCGATTTGTTGAAAGAAGTTATAAAAGTTAACCCTAGACAAAGAGTGCTGGTAATAAACGCTTCGGGGGATGTGAAGAAAAGCTATGAGGCATTGAGCAAAGGAGATAAAGTCAAGGTTATAGCCGAAAATTCCGTGGCAAATGTAGAGTATAGCATTGTGTTCGGTGAACAGCGTGTGCCTAAACTGTTTGAGAGTTTGAATAATGCCATTGTACTTTCGCATGATATGGCTATTATGAAGGTAAAAAAAGGCATCAAAGTAAGGGAACTTTTGGATGCTATAAAAACAACGGCAGGGTTCAAAGCTGAGGTCGTGGGAACTTCTCCGGACGGAGCCGAATATGTGGTAACGCCGGACAGCGATGTGGCAAATGACCATAAATTGAGGGTTTTAGGCGATAATCAAAAATATTATTTTACAATAAGAGTAGCGGCGAAAAAAGCGGCAAGAGTTCTGATGGTAGGAAATTATGATTATGCCGGAGAGAAATTGGATCTGGTAGGACCTAAGAATGACCTGAAAATGATGGAAGCCGTGTTCAGGGGTAACAGACTGTGGGGAGAAAAGACGATATCTCCTATCATTAAAGAAAATTTAAGAAAGAAAGAATTTTTAGAGGCGATACATTTAGCGTTCCAAGATGCAGCGGATGATGATGTTTCATATATTTACTATAGCGGTCACGGTAATAATGTCGAAGGTATGTCGTACATATGTACGGTAGATGAAAAATTGTTGCCGGACGGAAAACACGATCCTACAGGATGGATTAGTGTCAATGAGCTTAAAAGAGAACTTGATAAAGTACCGGGAACCAAGGTTTTGATTTTGGATTGTTGCAATGCTGGAGGATTTATAGGAAAGAAAGCAATAGATTCCGTAACATCACCTACTAAAAAGGTGAATTCGTCCTCAACATCCGAGATGTTTGTCAGAGATGTGCAAAGTACATTTGCAAAAAATCAATATAATGCTGATGTGAGCTATTTGACTGATAATGAATACAAAGTGATAGCAGCCAGCTCCGAAAATGAATACAGTTATGAGGACAAAAAAGAAGGTCTCGGCAAGTTTACGAAACAACTGGCGATAGCGGCAGGTTTGAATGACAGTCAAATGGTTGGAGACAGCAACGGAGATAAAAAGCTTTCAATAAAGGAAGCGTACGATTTTCTGATGCAGAATGTTGTTTCAATATCCCACATTCAGGTATACCCTTATATGGATGACTATGCAATATTTGAAGATGTGCATATAGCGGCGTTAAGCAACGATACAGGAATTGATTCCGACAGATATAATGTAAATCTGAGAAAGGATTCAAAAGGAAGATGGGTAGGCTCCATAACAGCCAAGGCGGGCGACTATATAGATGGAGAAATGACGGTTGCAGATTTTATCAGCAAGTTTACGAAAAGACACGATGCACAGATTTTATCTGTAATAAAACGTGTGGGAAGCGATTTTGTAAGCATGGAATCGACTGAAAAACTTGGCAAGGACGGACTGTTCTTACAGGTTACGGCTGAAAACGGAGACATCAGCAGATATCCTTTCCGACCTAAAATCGTGGTACCTGTGACACCGGAGACCGATACGGACATAAATGTAAATGATCCGGATATTGAATTGATGAAATCCGTTTCATATATGATAAAATTGAAAAAAGAGATGACGGTTTCCGAATTTATAGGAAAGATTCAGAAGGTGAATCCGGGACAAACGCTTGATGTATATTCAAAGAAAAAAATTGTAAAGAGCGGTTCGGATAAAATGGAAATGCTTGATTATTTACAGGTTACGGCAGCGGACGGCAAGACCACAAGGCGTGTAAACATTACGCTCAGCATTTCAAATCCGGGCACAGGTGCAGCGGGGCCTGTACCGGACTTTGGAGGAGCATTTGTAATTGAAGGTGATAAGATAGTTTCCGGAACAAAGGAAATTACGGAGAGTATGAAAGTGGAAGATTTCTTAAAGTCAATAAAGAATGTGGTGGAACTTTCAGGCAAAGCCGACAGCATTAAGGTATATAATAAAAATGCGAATGTCGCTTCTCCGTTCACAATGCCTAAAAAACCGGGCGACAACCTGGAGAAAGGAGACAGGCTTGTAATCAAGTGGTTTGCTTTCCCGAAACCTTTACCGCCGACAATATATAATATTGAGGTTAAATAGCAGGTAGTAAAAATAGCATTAATCTAAATAATAAATCTAAACAATAAAAAACAGGCTTATATGAAAAAACAAAACGGAGCAGGGTATCATACCATAAATACCTTGCTCCGTTTTTAAAAGAAGAGAATCGAAATTTATTCGTTTATTTCTGTTTAATATTTTTTCAAGTCTTCTATATCCATCAAATCGTCAAAATCAATCTCTTTTGCAAGCTTGCTGAGCTTTTTACGATCCGCTTTGTTAATGTCGGACAAAATAGAATCCAATTCTTTTTCTATGTCTGATAGTAAATCCTTATCAACATTATAAAGAAGGAAGAACTTTTCTATATCTTTTCTCAAAGCATAGCACTTGTCTACAATGCTTAGGAAAGTTGTGAAATTTGAGCTGTGAGACGCATTATTGAATCTGATGACGTCTCTCTTTATGAATTCTATAACTTCATCGACATTCTGTAATTTAATGTTCTGTATAGGATATGGCTCTATCCTCTGTAAAAAGACTTTATCTTCGTTTTTAGCATTAAATAAGTAGGATACTGTTAAACCGTTATCCAATGTAAAATCAACTTTGTTAATTTTGGTAGGAGTAGATTCAATATTAGAAGCTCCTAATTGTTTTAAATTCATGTGGAGTATATCCCATGAAATATTATCGTTTGCCATGGGTGACATATATATTACCTCCTTTTAAATTCCATACCTTAGAACAACATAACCTGTTGCTATGATGATGGACATTATCATTATAGGCATACCGGTTTTAATAAATTCACGGAAAGAAATAGGATGTCCGTGTTTGCCGCTGATACCGCAAAGAACAACGTTTGCAGATGCTCCGATAAGTGTACCGTTACCTCCAAGACAAGCGCCTAAAGAAATTGCCCACCATAGAGGCATAACATCCACGCCGTCATTGCCCATAGCTATTATAAGAGGTATTAATGTAGCAACGAACGGAATGTTGTCCAATATTGAAGAAAGGAATGCGGATGCCCATAGTAGAACCAGCATAGTAATTATAGGGTGTCCTGCCGTCACTTCTACGAGAAGTTTTGCAAGATGGTCGATAACTCCGGTTTCAACCATTCCTCCGACTACAATGAACAGTCCTGTGAAGAAGACTATTGTGGTCCATTCCACGTCCGCCAAGACTTCCTCGACATCCTGTCTTCCTATAATAAGCATCACGGCAGCGGCTGTAAGAGCAACTACGCATGACTCAACATCTATTTTTGAATGTAACATGAAACCTAATACAACAAATCCTATCATAGCCACGCTTTTCTTTAAAAGAGCCAAATCTTCAATGGCTTTCTTTTCATCTAAAAGCATGATTTCTGCAATTGCAGTTTCGTTTTTGCTCAATCCTCTTCCGTACATTATTTTAACCATGAAGATTAAAGCAACCATTATTACAACTACGATAGGGGCGGTATTTATAATGAAATCCAAGAATGATAATTTCGCTGCACTACCTATCATAATGTTAGGAGGGTCACCGATCAGAGTTGCCGTACCTCCGATATTTGATGCCATTATTTGAGTTAATAGGAAAGGTACCGGGTTTAATCCTAAAATTTTTGTTATGGAAATCGTCATAGGACCTATCAAAAGTACAGTGGTAACATTGTCCAGGAATGCCGACAGAACGGCTGTTACTATCATGAACAATACCATGATTCTCCAAGGATCTCCTTTTGCTATTTTTGCTGCCTTGATAGCTATATACTCGAACATTCCGGAGCATTTCACGACAGCCACAAAAATCATCATACCGATCAAAACACCGATAGTGTTAAAGTCTACATACTTGATACTGGATTCTACAGTAAGTATGTGTGTAAGCAGTAATACTACAGCTCCTGTTACAGCTGCCGCCGCTCTGTGAACCTTTTCAGAAATGATAGCGATGATTACTACTAAAAAAATTACAACTGATATAGTCTGTGCCAATTTTTAAGCACCTCCTTCCTCTAACGAGTGTACAATTTTTTTGTATGATTTTCAACTAAAAAATGATTAAAATACTTAAAAGATTTTTTCTTATGAACGTTGAAATTTAGGGAATAAAGAGGTATTTTCAGACAGTTT
>JBGZBP010000049.1:0-3321 GCA_041844735.1 Bacillota bacterium | reverse complement strand
TGATTTTCTGAACATGCTGTCAGTATAATAATAATAATAATAACAATGATTAGATAAGTCGTTTTTTTCACATTTGTCTCCTATCGATCAATTTCATATATATAAAACAAAAAAGCATTTTCACTATATGATTTCCAACTGACATAATCCTCAAAGTCCAGATAACTTCTATTTATATTATATGCATCTAATTTATTATTTGAATTTGGTATAAGCGCTTCATAATGCCCTCCCCATTCATAAAAGTATAATGCAATATATGCATCATGAGTATTAATAGCATAATTTTCTGAAAACACCTCAGTTATATGCCTACATCTGACCTTATATCCACATCTCTGCATATACTTACCAATATAAAGTGGATTGGTTCCCATTTCCCCTTCAAAATTTGTGGGATATCCATCGCCTATTCCTAAATATACATATTTAATCTCTCCTGTTTCTTTAATAATATCTGTTATAATCTTTCTAAAAGTAATGTCATCTCCCATAGCATGCATAACATTATACATAACTATAGCTCCGCAAGCATGATTATTTAATTTTCCTTTGAAACCAAAAGTCGACAGTGTTTCATCAAATTTCTTTTGACTATCTATAAATTCTGTATTGCTATACAAATTCGGAGAATTTATAGATTCTTTTTCTATATCATTAAGTACTTTTTCGACTGACTCGATCTTCTCCTCTGTTTTTGCAATCGTCTTTTTTATATTGTTTTTTATTTAAAGGTTCTTTTACTACATCTTCAATCAGCCTTGATAAGTCAACTGCATTTTTGGAAGTAATAACCGGTTTTCCTGTTTCTTTCTCTATTTCCTTCCTTGCATTTCCAGCTATACTGCCTCCTCTTTTTGCAACCTTTTTGTTTTCTTCCAAACCTTGTGGATTGGTCGTTTTAGTCAGTTCTGTTGTTGTGGCTTCCGCAAGCATATTCAGAACAATTTCAAGTGTAGTCATATTATCCCTTAGATTCTCTTTTTTCAAGCCTTTGAGATTTTTGTATCCTCTTGTGGTCATTCCTGACCACGCTTTGGTAATCTCATCAGTAAGAATGGCATACTCAATCCCTTTTTGTATCCCTGCATCATCCCAAGCATCTGTCAGTTCTTTTCTCACTTGAATGGCTTGTAAACGTTGATTTATCCACTCACGACTGTACCCTTTCTTCAGATAGGTTTCTAAAGCTCTGTCAATCGTAAGTTCCGGATCGATGATTTCATCTATTCGCTCTTTTCCTACTTCTGCAAGCCATAGTTTAAACGGTTCTGCCTTTGGCGATGGTATCGACTGGATAATACGGAATATTCCTTGCATATCCGCTACATCTGTTAAACGCATTTTCCCGTCTGCCGCTTTCATTTTCAAACTGTGACAATTTGTCACGGTTTCATTTCCTTCTTCTTTTAATCTCTGTTTCAGTTTTCTCCAATATGCCGTTGGATTTACACTTTCCGTCAAAACTCCAACTACATCAACTACTGAGAAATACCATTCTTCTTTTTCATTATCCCAAATAGAGCGTATTTCTTTGTTTTCATATAACTTTATTTCGTCCATTCTCTCCACTTCTTTACAGTGCCTATTTCATCTTAACTATATTTTTTTATACCCTTATTATACTCCAAAATATTGTTTTATAAAACCTGTGCTTTTTCATCAAAATACATCTCTAAGGCATTCTCTACAATCTTCTCTATTTCTTCTTTACTCTCCTTGTCAAAGAATTTTTGATAGATATTTTGGGACAACTTGATACTTTGATATTGTCTTTCTTTCGGTTGTTTTAAGTATAGCAAATAGGATAAAATACGATCTTCGTTTGGTTCGTTTTCTCTGTTCATCAGATGAATGGCTTTGGCATCACTTGGCTTTAGCGATACTTCCAGTTCTTCGCACTGCTGATACAAGTATTCTTGTATTCCTTTTGAAAGATAGGATAAATCTACTGCCATTGTCAGTCCTATTTTTTCGTTATCAACTTCTTGTTTCCAAGACTCGGATAATTCATTTAATCTAAGATACCTTGCAATAGATGCTCCGGAAAGATGATATTCTTTTCCCAGTACCGTGTAACACCTAAATGTTGGTTATAGGGTAAAGATGCATGAGTTTGACTCTTGCATCTTCCGTCGTGAATTGCCACCTGACACCTCGCTGCTTACTGTTGCGATCAACATACCATGGTTTCAGTAGACAACGCAGTGTCTCCAGATCCGGTATGCGGTTGGATCCGATGCACTGTCTGGCTAACGCTGACAGTTCAATTTCAGCGATATCAAGCCAGCTTCCATGTTTCGGCGTGTAGTGTATCTCAAGCCTGCTCGCCAACCGGAATGCTTCTTCTGGCAGGAAGGCCTGATATAAAGAAGCAAACGAATGCGTGTTGAGGTTATCCATGACCAGGACCACCTTTTTCGCATCAGGATATTGTTCATCCAGCAGCCATCGGATCTGCTTCGTCCAGTCCTCCCTGGTGCGGTGTTCCTGGGCATCGGCATACCGCCAACCATTCAATGGTTCCGTGAACAGGAAGATACAGGCTGTGCCATTACGGATGTATTCATTGTCTTCATATTCAATGCGGCCATCCTTTGATCGAAGACTCTTGCGGGCATTGGCGAATAACTGGACCGGCTTCTCGTCCATGCATACTACAGGATCGTCTTCATCATAAGGCCTGCTGTAAACAGAGAGAACATCCTCCATAGCAGCCACGAATGTCGCGTTGTGCTCCGGAGGGATACACCAACACTTTTTCAGGTGAGGCTTAAATTCGTTTTTTTTAGAACACGGGATACTGTCACATGGGACAGTGATTCCGCGTAATTGAGTTCAACACATTTGTCGGCCAGAAGACGGAGCGTCCACTTGCTGTAGCCTTCCGGCGGATCGCTGCAAGCGAGCGCAATGATATGGGCCTCAACATCCCCGGTGACTTTTGGCGGGACCGGCGGAGTAGAACGCTTCTTGCGCTTGATCGTGGCCTCAAGGCCGTTTGTGGCATATGAAGTACGAACGTTCTGAACGGTTGTTGGTGTCGTGTGATAGACTGTCGCTATCTCCGCCACAGTCATATGTTTCTTGTTATTACGGTCCGAAGCGAGCAGTATGTTTGCACGAAGGATAGACTTGGCAGGTGCAGTTCCTTTCCCGACGATATCCTTCAGGGTTTTACGGTCGGCGTCTGTGAGCTCTATGATATATTTTACAGATGGCATACGATATACCTCTCATTTCCTATGATGAGTATATCATACCATCGAACAGGTTTTTATGCAACTTTTAGGTGTAGCATTCCACTAGTATCACACATCG
>JBGZBP010000048.1:0-4514 GCA_041844735.1 Bacillota bacterium | reverse complement strand
GCCCAGACTACTGGGCGCTCTTGACATACCAGCTTATTTTTGTTATTAAATAAATATGGCTTAACAGCAGAAAACTGCAGTTAAGCCACATCAATTATCATAGAAGATCTGAATTTACAGAAAAAATTTCACAGTCTCGCCGTCATCTACATATATTATTCCGCAATAATTGAAACCACAAGAAGATAGCAACTCCATCATTTTCTTATTATCTTTATGAGTGTCGACTCTGATATTGGAACATTTTTCAACGCAAAAATCAAGAATTTTTGAAAAAACATTTTTGATTTTCCCGTCAGATGCCAGCCTGTGTATGACACCGTATTCCATACTATTTATCCATTCACCATCATATATTTTATCATAGGTAGGCTCCTTTCCTATTCCGAACATAAATGTCGCATTAATATTCCCGTCATCTCCTATCACACAATAACTGCTACTATTTTTTATATCATTTTCTATTATATCTCTGCTTGGATATGAACTGTTCCACTGCGTCTTGTTCCCATTCTCATACATATATTTTTTTGCAAGCTCATATATGTTCATCATTGCATCAATATCGGACATATTGGATTTTCGTATTCTCACAGAACCTCCTTTCCGGCTCTTACCTACATTACTTGTTAAGTGTTTTCTTAACTGTCTTTATTGTACATTATGCAGCTGCAAAAATCAAAATTTATTTAAAACCTTTATCATTTTTTACTCCGATATGTCCATTTTCTCATTTACCTCTAACTTATTAAAACACTTGGTTTTTCGTAGGATAATTGCCTTTTTCTTTGCACTTCTGCAAATAAGACTGAATGTCTTTACTTCTTTTTCTGTTCCTACTGAAATTCCGAGACGGTCATCTCCCTTGTCTTTTAATTTCATAAAGATACTGAATAAGAGGAATCCTGATGAGAACAACAGGATCAATGCTTGGATGTTCATGATCTGCGAAATACTTTTTCTCTACAAGTTCATAGATAAAAAATCGGTTTATCTCTATATCAATCAACCTAAGAAGATCTTCCTGAGGAACGATTTCGTCCATGCAAAAATGGATTTGGTTTCTATTCTTATCAGCATCCTGTATTATCATAATGAGGTTCTCCAAAGCTTTATTGATAACTGATACCTTTATTATATCAAAAAATTCCCTGAAAATCCGAATTTTACAAGATTTTTAAATGATAAATATGCAAAATCGAGAGATTTTCCCCCGACATTGTCCACAGTCTGAGGCAAGAATAAAACCGACTTATTCTTGCCCTTTTATTTTTATACTTTACAGGCTGTCGCCGAAATCCTCTTGGAATTTCTTTAGCAGCTTTTCGGGCCAATCTGTCTTAGCATTTAGCTTGCCGAAGAAAAATCTTAAGATTTCAGGCTCTTCTACCCACTCCAAGCCTCCGATCAACTCTCTGTTCTTGTGTAGCCATTCCAAGCGATCCACTACAAACATTAGATGAGATACGCTTAACACCCTTCTTGGAACAGCCAGTCTGAGCAGCTCCATATCAGCCAGAGGCTCCACACCGTTTTCATCTCTTTGCTCGGAAAGAGTACCTCTTTCCATACCCCTTGCACCGCTGACTATGTAGAGAGCGGACGCCAGAGCGCCTGCAGGATATTCGCTCTGTGGAACGTGGCTCAGAAAGCTCATTACATTTATATGGCAGCCCAGTCCGCCCGCCGGAGTAACTACAGGAATTCCGCGCTTTTCCAGCTCTTTTACCATATATTCTATGAAAATGGGTCCCTGTGAGATTATATCCTCGTCCATGGTTTCTTCTATACCTACAGCCATAGCCTCCATTTCCTTTACGGAAATACCGCCGTAGGTAAGGAAGCCCTCGAACAAAGGCACCAGACCCTCCATTTTTTTGTACAGCTCCTTGCTTGAAGTGCAGATACCTCCACCTCTTGCACAGCCCAGCTTTCTGGCTGAGAAATAAATTATGTCAGCCAACTCGCCTATTTTTTTGCTGATATCGTTGATGCTCATGCTACGGCACTGAGGCTCTCTGACCTTCATAAAATGCAGGTTGTCGGACAGCAGGCTGGCATCCACTACCAGCATGATATTGTTCGCCTTGCAGACATTTTTGACAGCTTCAAGATTTTCAAGAGAAAAAGGCTGGCCTCCTATCAGGTTCGTGCCGGCTTCCATTCTGACAAATGCCACGTTTTCGCTGCCCACCGCTTGAATTCTTTCTTTCAACAGATCGATATCCATATTGCCCTTAAAAGGATTGGATGATGTTATCTCACGACCTGCAGCCGCTATAAGCTCCTCCACCTTGCCGCCCAGACGCACTACATGAGCCTTGGAAGTGGTAAAGTGATAATTCATAAAAACTGTCTTACCTGATTTTACAAAGCTCTGTGAAATGATATGCTCGCAAGCTCTTCCTTGGTGTGCCGGCAAAAAGAAATCGGTGCCGAACATCATATTCACAGCCTTTCCCAGTCTGAAGTATGTTTCAGAGCCTGCGTAGCTGTCGTCAGCCTGAAACATAGCAGCCTGCTGCCTGTCCGACATAGCGTTAACACCGCTGTCGGTAAGCATATCCAAAAATACATCCCTGTTTTTCAGCAAAAATGTGTTAAAGCCTGCTTCGGTTATAGCTTTAAGCCTGTCTTTCGGCTCAAGCAAGTTTAAGTTTTGCACTATTCTGGCTTTGTGCATCTCCAGAGGGAAACCTTCGCCTGACATCCATTTAATATTTTTCATTCTTCTTTTTGCACACTCTATAAGGTATGCTCTCCTTTCGAAATTTGTCATTAAAAAAACCACTATCAGTTTTATCCGATAGTGGCTGGTATCAATATCATACAATCACTCACTTACGGACGAACGCAAATTATGCTCGTCCATAATTAACAAAATTAATTATAGGACCGAGCCTCCATAAAGTAGTAATAGTAATAATTTACATTTGTGAACACCTTGTTTTGCATTGAGAAATACCTCGTTTCAAAATATGTGTTTGATAATATCACTTATCTAATGATAAGTCAAGTACTTTATTTTGTTTTAAACTTCAAATACTTTCAAGTGAGCTTTTCAAAAATCATGTTAAATATATATGCTTGGTAAAACTTCGGGCAAAGCCCGAATTATTTACGATATCAATGACTTATATCAGGGAGTCGAAAATCTGTGTTCGGTTTGCAAATTCAGCCGGATGATTTGTGCTGAAGTACATCTATGCGTCGGTATTACCTGTTTTTTTTCACATATTTATTAGCAAGCTTTAACCCTTTTGAATTTGTCGCATATTGTCGGTAATGAAACATCTACTTCTTTTATCCAATCAAGAGTAAACATATCTCCAACAATCAATGTTTCATTGTCTGCACTTCCAAGTAATTTTTCCCTTACCTCTATCACATTTGGCAAATCCACTTGATAAAAAAATTGCTTTTTTATTCCCTATGCGGTTAAAAGCTGCACTAGATTGTAGAAAATAGATTCGGCTTAGAGACATTCTCGCTGCTCAGTTTCTTACACTTGAAAACCGGGAGTTATCTCTCAGTCAGTCTCACATATTCTGCAACCAAAAAGAAGTTATTCAAATCCTTTTTATCGAGACCACGAAAGGCAAAAAGATCATCATGAATCACGGCAACCTTGTCAATCTCTTTACCCTCTATATGGAATTCACCGCTATTTAAATCGATGCCAATCAAAACATTGCCGAAATCAACCTGCCTTACTTTCTTTCGCTTTGTCGGACCGATTTCTACCTTATGTCTTGTTTGATTGTACCGCATACTTCTTCTGACAGTCAGATACTGTTCTTCCAAGTCAATATCTTGCCAAGAAAGTCCGCACACTTCTCCTATTCTTAATCCCGTGTAATAAGCAATCTGTATTGGAAGTATTGCAGGATTTTTCTTTTTCTCAAGATAGCTGATAAGCTCTTTGAATTTCTCATTGTTAATCGTAGGAATAGTATGCTCTACTGCACTGTTTAGGGCAAACAGCTCATAATTCTCGGACTGACTGCGACGTACTACATATTGCATCGGATTGAATGAAATCAGATTTTTAGGAAATACTGCAAATCGGAATGAACCTTGTAATACAGCCGAGTATTGTCTGATTCCTCCAACGCTTAATGGTTGCACCGTCGTTCCGTCAGGCTTTGTCCCTCCGAAGCTAAGCAAGTCCATAAAAGATTGCAAATGCTCCGCCGTAACTGTTCTCAGCTTTCTTTTGCCGATTGGGTGTTGCTTGATACGATTAACGGTAGATTGATATGCCATCACCGTACCGTTACTTAATGAGCCGGGTTTTAATTCTTCCTCTACCCACATATCGAGCATTGCACCTAAAGTTATGTTTTCATTCTTTGCAATGAATTTCTTGTTGTCATAATCCTCAATTGCTTTCCTGAGAAGCGATTCCGTTTCAGCCTTGCTCTCCGTACCCGGAAATTCCTTTTGAATGCGGTTTCCGCTTTCATCTTCGATATAAAACCGATAGTACCACTTGTTTCCTTTTCTTCTGACAG
>JBGZBP010000047.1:0-14155 GCA_041844735.1 Bacillota bacterium | reverse complement strand
GAGGATGAAATAAAATTAAAGGAAGTGCAGGAAGTTTTAAGAGATGAATCGCTCACTCATGAGATAATTGAAACAGCGAGATGGATGAGAGCCTTTTTCGTTTGCAGGCATATTGAAGCTATAGAGTGTTTCAAAGCACCAAAAAAAATTGCGAGCAAAAAAAATGTATTCCCAAAATTCACACCTGCAGGAGAAAGACATGTTCT
The DNA here is from genome assembly GCA_041844735.1 of Bacillota bacterium. Taxonomy (GTDB): domain Bacteria; phylum Bacillota; class Clostridia; order Peptostreptococcales; family Anaerovoracaceae; genus CAJPNN01. The sequence continues at coordinate 13,949 of JBGZBP010000047.1, read as the reverse complement.
AAATGAAGAGCAGGAAAATGCGGTTCGGGAAATAACAACGGCAATTAATGATGAAAAAAGTCGCCGCTTTTTACTTGAGGGTGTTACGGGAAGCGGGAAGACGGAAGTTTATATAAGGGCGTGTGAGGAGTGTCTCAGGAGAGGCAAGACTGCGATTGTTCTGGTACCGGAGATATCGCTTACGCCCCAAACATTGAGCAGATTTTTGGAAATTTTCGGGGAAGAAATAATTGCATTGACTCATAGTAAACTGACAAAGGGTCAGAGGTATGAAGCTTGGAGAAAAGCTGCCTCGGGAGAGGCAAGGCTGATAATAGGAGCAAGATCGGCAATTTTCTCACCGGTAAAAAATATAGGTCTTATTATTCTGGATGAGGAGCATGAGACAAGCTATAAATCCGATATGACACCAAAGTACTATACCCATGATGTTGCCGTGAAGAGGGCGGCGTACTGGAACGGAAGTGTGATATTCGGTACGGCAACTCCGTCAGTGAGAACAATGTATTTGGCTGAGACGGGAATGTATCATAGATTGAGGCTTTCAAGCAGGGTAAATCAGGGTGGAATGCCTGATATGAATATTGTTGATATGACTCAGGAGCTCAGAGCCGGAAACAGAAGTATTTTCAGCAGGGTCTTAATGGAAAAAATATCCGAGGCTTTGGATGAAAAAAAGCAGATAATACTTTTCTTAAACAGAAGAGGGTACAGTTCATTCATATCATGCAGGAGTTGCGGATATGTTGTGGTATGTCCGGAATGCGGGATATCAATGACTTATCATAAGGAATACGGCAAGGCGGTGTGTCACTACTGCGGCAGAGCGGTTAATCCGCCAACTGTATGCCCGGAATGCGAAAGCGGTTATATAAAACATTTCGGTGTCGGCACGGAACAGGTGGTAGAAAGCATTTCAGAATATTTTCCGGAAGCCGTCTGTGAAAGGCTGGACTTTGATGCTATAAGCAGGAAGGGGTCACTTGAGAAGATACTTGGAGAATTCAAAAAAAAGAAAATAGATATATTGGTAGGAACACAGATTGTGGCTAAGGGGCTGCATTTTGAAAATGTAGCTGTGGTCGGGGTGATGGCTGCAGATTTATCTTTGAATATACCGGACTACCGCTCTACCGAGAGAACTTTTCAGTTAATAACTCAGGCGGCAGGAAGAGCCGGAAGGGGAAAAGATAAGGGAAATGTAATTATACAGACCTATTCTCCTGAAAGTTTTGTAATAGGAAAGGCGGTAGAGGGAGATTATAGAGGATTTTATGATAGGGAAATAAGGATGAGGGAGCAGACAGGATATCCTCCGTTCCGAGAACTTTTTCAAATTTTAATAATGGATGAAAGCGAGAGTAAGGCGAAGAGAGTTGCAGATTACGTTTTCGGTAAAATCCAAAAGAAATATTTTAATGATGAAAAGATAAAATGTTTCAAGCCGAAGCCGGCACCTATGACAAAGGCAAACGGTAAATTCAGATACCACATAGTAATAAAATGCAGCCCTGATGAAAGGGTGGCACTTGGTGAATTTTTAAGAGACATTAAAGTTGATATATATAAGAGGGTCAAGGAGAGAAGTATGAATATTGTGGTAGATATTGATCCGTACAGTTTTATTTAGGAGGATGATTTTATGGCAATCAGAAATATATTTGTCGAGGGTGAAGATATATTGAGAAAACAAGCGAGACCGGTGGATGAGGTCACTGATAAGATTCGCTTGATTTTGGATGATATGTTGGATACTATGAGAGATATGGCAGGGGTTGGATTGGCAGCTCCACAGGTAGGCATACTTAAGAGAATTTTTGTAGTGGAAGTGGACGGGATGGTCTATGAACTTATAAATCCCGAGATAGTTGAAACAAGAGGGGAGATTATTGAAGAGGAAGGATGCTTGAGCGTGCCGGGCAAGACGGGCATGGTTTCTCGTCCTGAATATGTGAGAATCAAGGGTCTTGATAGAAACGGGAACGAAGTTGAGTATGAGGGAAGTGGACTTTTGGCAAAGGCGTTTTGCCATGAAAATGACCACTTGAACGGAATACTTTACATAGATAAAGCAGAAGAGATGTTTGAGGCGGAGTAACGGATGAAGATAATTTATATGGGAACCCCTGAATTTGCGGTTCCGGCACTTGAAGCGTTGTCAAAAACTGAAAATGAAATAGTTTTTGTCGTATCGCAGCCTGACAGTTTGAAGGGAAGAGGAAAGAAATTGGCTTTTCCACCTGTTAAGGAAAAAGCACTTGAGCTGGGGCTGAGGGTTATTCAGCCTGAGAAGGTTAGGGGCAACGTGGACTTTATAAACGAAATATCAGGTGCAGAGCCGGATTTGATAGTAGTTGCGGCATATGGAAGAATTTTACCCAAAGAGATACTTGATATTCCTAAAATGGGTTGTGTGAATATTCATGGATCTTTGTTGCCCAAATACAGAGGGGCAGCGCCTATACAAAGAGCGATAATGAATGATGAAAAAATTACGGGAAACACATTAATGTATATGGCTGAGGGAATGGATACAGGCGATATGATAGCTGCTGACAGAATAGAGATAGGTTCCATGAATTATGGTGAGCTAAGTGATAAGATGGCATGTATGGGTGCTGAACTTCTGATTCAGCATTTAGACAGCATATTATCGGGAACGGCTCGTAGAGAGAAGCAGGATGAAAGTTTGGCTACTACGGCACCTATGATTTATAAAGATGAGGCGCTGATTGATTTCAGCAAAGGGGCACGTGAGACAAGCTGCATCATAAGGGGGCTGAATCCAAACCCGGGAGCATACACGTATTTCAATGATGTTAAAATGAAGTTGATAGAGGCTGAGCCGTCAGATGGGAGCACGAACGAAAATGACGGCAGGGTACTTGAGGTTTCAAAGGCGGGGATAACAGTGGCTTGTGGCAAAGAGAAGATAGTGATAAAGAAGTTGCAGATGCCGGGCAAGAGAGTAATGTCGGTTCAAGATTTTTTGGCAGGAAATAAAATAGAGACTTCCGATGTGCTTGGAGGAAAGAGGGATGGATAACAATAGAAAAACTGCATATTTGACACTTATGGATGTTGAAACTAAAAAGGCATATTCAAATATGGCTTTAAATCATAATATTATAATTTCAAAACCGGACAACCAGAGTTTTGTCAGGGAAATGGTTTACGGTGTTTTGGAGAACAAATATTATTTGGATTACATAATAAAGCAGTTTATACACACTCCTATAGAAAAAATGAAGTCGGCAGATAAGATGATTTTGAGACTTGGAATTTATCAAATAGGTTTTATGAATTCGGTGCCGGAATATGCAGCGGTAAATGAGTCCGTGATACTTGCAAAAAAATATTGCAAGGGAAGAGCAGGCTTTATTAACGGTGTGCTAAGACATTATATAAGAGAAAAGGATGCTGTGGAATTTCCCAAAAGAGAAGACGATTTAATTGAGTATTTGTCGGTCAAGTATTCTTATGAAAAGTGGATTATAGAGGAATGGCTGACTCGTTATGATGAAGAGTTCGTTGAGCAGCTGCTGGAGGCCGGAAACAGGACACCGGATTTAGTGTTGAGGGTCAACACACTTAAGAATGAAAAAGATGTGCTTAAAGCCAGAATGATAGAGAACGGATATGAGGCTAAAGACGGTCATATATGCAAGCAGGCTATACATGTTAAGGGCAGCAAAATTTTAAAGACAAAGGCATATGAGAGAGGTCTTTTCTCAGTGCAGGATGAAAGTTCAATGCTTGTGGTTAATATCATGGATCCGAAACCGGGAGATTACATTATAGATACTTGTGCGGCACCCGGAGGTAAGACGCTTGCAATGGCGGAGAAAATGGAAAATCAAGGAAAGATTTCTGCATGGGACGTTTACAGACGTAAACTTAATATAATTGATAAAGAGGCTGCGAGATTAGGTATTGATATTATAGAAACAAACCCTTGGGACGGTACCAATCTCAATTCCGAATTGATTATGAAAGCTGACAAGGTGCTTGTGGACGCACCGTGCTCAGGACTTGGAGTAATAAGAAGAAAGCCTGAAATAAAATATAAGGAGCTTACGACTGAGTTGAAAGATTTGCCGAAAAAACAAAGGGCTATTCTTGAAACTTCGTCCCGATATGTTAAGCCGGGAGGGGTGTTGGTTTACAGTACATGTACTGTTACAACGGAAGAAAATGAAAATGTGGTAAAGGATTTCCTGACTTCAAATCCGGAGTTTGAGCAGGTAGAAATTTTGCAGCTGTTACCTAATGTAAATGATACTGATGGATTTTTCATCTGTAAAATGGTAAGGAAAAAAGGGGAATAACTATGGTTCATGCAGGGTTTAGAACGGACTCCGGCAGGAAACGAAGGAACAACGAGGATTCGTACTTTATTTTGCCGGGGAGCGATATTTATATGGTTGCTGACGGTGTAGGCGGACATAATTCAGGAGAGCGTGCCAGTCGTATGGCTGTCGGGAATATAGCTAAAGAACTTATGGATAATAAAATGCCTGATGATGAATCCGAGCTGCGGACATATTTCCTAAATATCCTTTCAAGGGTTAATACGGATATTTGGAATGAGTCATTGGCAAGTCCGGAAAACAGCGGTATGGCAACTACACTGGTGATGACTTATATCAGAAAAGAAGAGGCATACTTTATAAATGTAGGAGACAGTAGAGGATACGTTATAAGAGACGGAAAGATAGAGCAGATAACCAAGGATCATACGGTGCCGGAAGAAGAGTTTGAAAGGGGATATATTACAAGAGAGGAATTGAAATATCATCCTGACAGGCATAAAATAACAAGAGCCTTGGGAGGAGAGATGACAGTAAAGCCGGATTTTTATAAAATAGATATAAGGAAAGAAGATATAATAATTTTATGTACGGACGGGCTTTACGGTGAATTGGATGAAAATGAAATTTTAGATTTAACTGATAAATATGAGAATATGGCAGATTTGTCGAGAGAGTTGGTAAATGCAGCAAACCGTAAGGGGGGGGCCGACAATATCACAGTCATAACTTTGAAAGTATAACAGGAGGATGCAAAATATGGGCAGTAGAGTTCTTGCCGGAAGATATGAATTACTCGAAAAAGTTGGAGAAGGCGGTATGGCGGTAGTCTATAAAGCCAGATGTAGATTGCTGAACAGATTCGTTGCAGTAAAAATTTTAAAGCCGGAGTATGTTAGGGATATTAAATTTATAGAGAACTTCAGGAGGGAATCTCAGGCGGCGGCAAGCTTGAATCATCCTAATATAGTCAATGTTTATGATGTAGGTAAAGAAGGGAACATACATTATATTGTTATGGAATTTATAGAGGGAAGACCTCTTAGCGACATTATAAGAAAGTATGCTCCGTTGGATCCGGGTAAGGCAGTAAGCATTACAAAGCAGGTGGCACAGGCATTGGCAGTGGCACATGAGCATCATATCATTCATAGAGATGTAAAGCCGCATAATATTTTAATCATGGATGACGGAACGGCTAAGATTACGGATTTCGGTATAGCGAAGGCGGTAAATACAACCACTATAATGGGAAATACAGGAACTGTAATGGGTTCGGTTCATTATTTTTCACCGGAGCAAGCAAGGGGAGGATATGTGGATGAGAAATCCGATATATATTCACTGGGCATAGTTCTTTATGAAATGCTTACGGGAGAAGTTCCTTTTGATGCGGAAAATCCGGTGTCTGTTGCAGTGATGCATATGAATGAGGAAATGAGACCTCCGACACTTTTGGTTCCGGGAATTCCAAGAGAGCTGGAAAATATAGTTTTCAAAGCTACGGATAAATTTCAGGTCAACAGATTCAGAACGGCAGGAGATTTTGTGAGTGCCTTGGAAGATTTACACTTCGCTTCCGATTTAAGTTTCTTTGTGGTGGACTTGGAGGAGGAGCGTCTCAGAAACAGGGGCAGAAGAGGTATGAAAAACTCGAATTCCAAGTCACAGCGACGTAAGAGCAGGGAGGTTTCACGTTCAACGGAATATGATGAAATGGATGATGAGTATTCAGGAGAGAGCAGAAAGTCCGCAAGAAGAAAAACAGCTAATAAGAGCAGTAAGAAGGGCAGGAAAATTACGACACTTGCTATAGTGTTGGCATTGATTCTTGCTTTACCGGCGTCGTATTTTATATATCATGGTGTATCAGGTATTTTTGCAAAAGCAGAGGTTGCGGTACCCAATGTCACCGGAATGACATTTGCTGAAGCTGAGGAGGCTTTGGACAGAGTGGGACTGTATATAGAGAGAGGAGATACAGTGCAATCTTCGGATGAGTTTGAGCCGGGGCAGATAGCGGCTCAGGATCCGGAAGAAGGTGTTAAGATAAAAGAGGGATCTACGGTAACAGTAGATATTGTGGCTAAAAACAAGTCGCAAAAAGTGCCGAATTTGGAGGGGAAAACTTTCCAGGAGGCAGTTGAGATACTTGAAAATGCAGGATATAAATTGGGAGGGGTAGAAAAGGAAGAAAGTAATTTCCCTAAAGATACCATCATAAAAACCAAACCTGCAGCAGGCGAAAAGCTGAAAAAGGGCGAGGAAGTCAAGCTTTGGGTGAGCAAGGGCGATGAAAACATAGTGGCTATGCCGAACTTGATAGGGGAATCTCTGGAAAATGCAACGACAGAACTTGAGGGTCTCGGGCTGATTAAAAGGGTTACATATGTAAGTAACAGCACTCAGGCGGAGGATACCGTTATTTGGCAGGAGTTCAGACCTAATACCGAGCTGAAAAAAGGAGATAGAGTAAATATCAAAGTCAGCAGAGGTGAGCAGGCTAAAGAGGGTAAAGCAACCGTGGCAATAAATTTTGCCAGAGCGGATAAAGATATATTCTATATGACGGTAACCGTAACAGATAGCGACGGCACCAGAACACCTATTGCAAACGAGCCGAGAAATAAGGCGGATGCAAGGGAAACGCTGACATTGACAGGTAAGGGTACAGGTACTGTTAAGGTTATATTTGACGGCAAGGTCGTGCAAGAGCAGACAGTGAGATTTAATTAATTATGAGAGGACTTATTGTAAAAGGAATCGCAGGATTCTACTATGTTAAGACTGAAAACGGTATATATGAGTGCAAAGCCAGAGGTCTTTTTAAGAATGAGGGCATTACACCGATGATAGGTGATATAGTGGAAGTGGATGAAATTTCTGATATGAAAGGATATTTAACTGAAATTCATGATAGAAAAAATCAATTTATAAGGCCCCCTATTTCAAATGTTGAACAGTTTGTAATAGTTGTTTCTGCACAGAAGCCGGGAGTGAATTATCTAATTTTGGATAAATTCCTGACAATGGCTGAGTGTAGCCGGACAGATATTTTGTTGGTTATTAATAAAGTCGATGTTGCGAAAGATAATGAGCTTAAAGCCATATTGGATATTTATAAGGATATTTACCCATGTGTTGTTATTTCGGCTGCGACGAGTCAGGGTATAGATGTTTTGCGTCCATATTTAAGAGGGAAAGTATCGGCACTGGCAGGTGTTAGCGGTGTCGGTAAAACTACTCTTTTAAATCGATTGCAGGATAATTTTAACCAGGAGACAGGGGATATCAGTAAAAAGACCGGGCGAGGAAAGCATACCACGAGACATGTTGAAATCTTTGATTTACAAGATGGCGGGAGCATATTCGATACGCCGGGCTTTACATCGTTTGATATATTGGACTGCGATGATCAGGAGCTTGCATATTGTTATCCTGAATTTGAACCGTTTTTAGGCAGATGCAAATATGATAATTGCAGGCATATGAACGAACCTGAATGTGCTGTAAGAGATGCTTTGAATGATGGAAAGATTTCAGAGAGCAGGTACAATTCTTACAAGACACAGCTAAAGGAAATAATGGAGAGGAGATCATATTAATGAAAAAATTGGCACCATCAATTTTATCGGCAGATTTTTCAAAGCTTGGAGAGCAGGTGGCAGAAATCGAACAGGCGGGAGCACATATGCTCCATGTGGATGCAATGGATGGATGTTTTGTTCCTAATATAAGTTTTGGTGCTATGATTCCCAAGGCGCTTGAGGGAAAAACAACTCTTCCGTTTGATATTCATTTGATGATACATGAGCCTGACAGGTATATAGAAAGTTTTGTTACTGAAAATACGGAGTGCATATCTGTACATGTTGAGGCTTGTAGGCATTTGCACAGAACATTGCAGTTGATACACGGCTTGGGGGTGAAAGCGGGTGTAGTCTTAAATCCGGCAACTCCGATTTCTTGTCTTGATTATATAATGAGTGACATAGATAGAGTTACAATAATGTCCGTGAATCCGGGGTTCGGGGGGCAAAGCTTTATTCCTCAGTCTCTGGAAAAAATAGGCGATTTAAGAGCTATCAAGGATGCACTGGGACTACAGTTTGATATTGTGGTGGATGGCGGAGTGAATCTTGATAATATAGAAAAAATAGCTATGGCAGGTGCCGATATACTGGTTACAGGATCAGCAGTTTTCAGTTCAGGGAGACCTGCAGACAACATTAAGGATTTTCTTAAGAAAATCGGATAGGAGGGTGAAATGCTTGAAATATGCTTTCAAAAGAGGGTGCTTGCATCTGTGATGATCATCATGCTTGTTTCAGTTATTTTTATGTCTTTTGGGGTTGCTTCATACGCTGATGGGGGCTATGAGACTAAAAGTTATGATGTAAATATAACTGTGGGCGAGGATAATGTTTTGGATGTGACAGAGATAATCAAAGTTGATTTTCCATATCCTAAGCATGGGATATACAGAAATATCCCATATAAGGGAGATATGCTTACAAGATATCAAGGAAAAGACTATAAATCGTACGGCGTAATGAAAATCAAGGATGTGGACGTAAAGGGATATGACTTTGAGGTTGAAAATTCTTCCGAAACATTTATAAAGATAGGTGATCCTGATAAAACTGTTACAGGTGAGCATACATATGTTATAAATTATAAGGCTGTTATATATGAGGATAAGTTTAAAAATTATGATTTTTTATATTGGAACGTTTTACCGACTAAGTGGGAGTCAACTATAGAGAAATCAAGTATTAATATAATAATGCCCAAAGGCGTGAACAGGGATGATATAAAGTTTTTCTCGGGAAAATATGGTGAGAAAAATACCGATATCAACTTCAAGACAGAAAATATGGCGGACGGCAGGATGATTATAAAAGCTTCTGCATCAAAATTGGGTATGGGTGAGGGAATTACTGTATACAGCAGTTTACCTCAGGGATATTTTAAGAATGCGGCAACTTTTGATTCTTATAACATTGCCGTTACAGTTTTTTCAATTATAATATTTTTACTGGTAGCATTGTTGTGGTTCGCTTTCGGAAGGGATCCTAAATTAATAAAAACTCCTGAGTTTTATCCTCCTGAGAACATGAATCCGTTGCAGATAGGCTATATTATAGACAAGGCTGTGGGAAATCAGGAAATGGTGGCATTGCTTATTTATATGGCGAATAAAGGATATCTTAATATAAAAGAAATCAAGGATGAAAAGGGTAAAACCGATGATTTTATTTTGATTGCCACAGGACAGGTGCCTGTTGATGAGGAAGACTATGTAGCTTCGCTATATCAGGCTGTTTTCAGTAGAGGAAACGAGGTTTCATACGGTTCTTTGGGAATAGATTTCTGGGAAGATTTTGAGGAAATAAAGCAATCGGCAACTATTACGGCAATTAGAGAAAATGCTAAGTTTTACACAACAAAATCACGTCTTGCCAGATTGGCATGCATTGTATTTCAGCTTATAAGTATAGCGTTCTTTGGATGTGTTACATGTATAATGAGTCCTTTGGGCATGAGAGCTGTATGGGCAGGTGCTCCGTTTGCAGTACTCCTGATAGCTCATACAATATTTTCTTACATACTTTTGGATAAAAAAGATTATTATAGCAAGGGAAAATATATTGCAGGCAATGTACTCAATGCAGTACTAGGGATAGGAAGCGTAGGTGCGGCTATGTTGACGACATATTTCGGATTGCAGTCATTTAAGTCGGGCTTGATAGTCGGCATTTGCCAATTGTTGATAGTGTTCTTTGGGAAATATGCGAAATCTTATTCGAGAGAAGGAGTGAGATTGTATGGAAGGATACTTGGGTTTAGAGATTACATCAAGACAGCGGAATTAAAGAAATTACAGATGCTCGTAGATGAGGATCCTGCATATTTTTATAATATATTGCCTTATGCTTATGTACTGGGACTGTCCGATAAGTGGATAAATAATTTTAAAACTATTTCGGTTCCCGACCCTTATTGGGGAGACGGCATGAATGGAATGTATATGGCGAGCTGGCTTGTTTATGCAAATTCGATTACAACATCAGGTATTAATGACTATAATTCCAGCCTTGTTGACAGTGACAGCAGCGGTTCGTTCCTGTCCGGCGGAGGTTTCTCCGGAGGAGGATTTGGCGGCGGCGGTGGCGGCAGCTGGTAACTGATTTACGGAATGCGAACTTTGAATGGAAACCGGCATTTTAAATTCCGGTTTCCCGTTCGTATTTCAAGAGTATGAAATTATAAAAGAACTTGAAAATACAGTTTCGCATTGACAACGGGTATAGATGAATATAATATGTTAGTAGTCGATTTCAGGGAAGCGTATCGAAGTGGTCATAACGAGCTGCACTCGAAATGCAGTAGTCCGCAAGGGCTCGTGGGTTCGAATCCCACCGCTTCCGCCATGTAAAATAGACATTTAGAAGGTTTATATTGATAATTTTATTTTAAAATGGAGGGAAATATTATGTCCGGATCATTAATCGCTACATTAGTAGTAGTGGGTATATTGCTGATTTTAATAATCTTTGCAGTTTCTGCTTACAACAAATTTGTTAAACTGAGAGTTGGAGTTGACGAGGGATTTGCAACTATGGATGTTTACCTTAAAAAGCGTTATGATTTGATTCCGAATTTAGTGGAGACAGTCAAAGGGTACGCAGCACACGAAAGCGAAACTCTTGAAAAAGTAATAGCTGCGAGAAATATGGCGGCAAATGCAACAGGGATGGAAGATAAATTTGAAGGTGAAAATATGCTTTCAGGAACATTAAAGAGCCTGTTTGCAATAGCAGAAGCATATCCTGATTTGAAAGCAAACACAAATTTCATGGATTTACAGAGACAGCTTAATGCAGTGGAAGAGGACATAGCAAATGCCAGAAAATATTACAATGCACTTGTTAGAGAATTTAACACGGCAATTCAGGTATTCCCAAGCAATATAATTGCAAATATGTTCAAATTTACAGCAAGACCGATGTATGAGGTGAACGACAGCACTGAAAGAGAAAACGTGAAAGTTTCATTTAATTAAACATATATCGGAGATAAAACATAAAAAACGTAAAATAACCATAAAATATAAAGAGCCTAAAGTGTGCCGATTTCATGCAAGATAACCATGCATATCGGGATAAATCACTTTTAGGCTTTTTTATAATTTTTTATAAAAATACAGGTTCTTATGCAATGTTTAGGAGAAATTATTACAGCAAATGTCGGGTATTGAGCTTGTAGCCAAGCCCTCTGATGCTGGCAATATACTTGGGAGAATTAGGGTTAGTTTCAATTTTCTTTCTCAATGTACTTATGTAAACCATTACTGTTCTGCCATCACCCTCGAGAGCTTCCATTTTCCATATTTGTTCAAATATTTGCTCGGCATTGAAGACTCTGCTCGGGTTTTCTATGAGCAGTTTTAATATGTCAAATTCCTTGGCTGTCAGGTTTACAGGTTTGTTATCAACATAAACTTCACGTGTTTCAATATTCATGGACATCCCGGGGAAATCATATGAGATTTTCTCCGGAATGGAATCGTCATTGTAAGCCTGCTTGCCGCCTTCAAATTGATTTCTTCTTCTCAGTTGTGCTTTAACTCTGGCTACCAACTCTCCACCATGGAAAGGTTTGGTCAGATAGTCGTCACCTCCGACGGACAGGGCGACTATTTTATCTATTTCTTCAGCCTTGCAGCTGAGAAAGATAATAGGCACATGGTTTGTTTTTCTGACTTCCAGACAAACGTTGATACCCTCAATATCAGGGAGCATAACGTCCAAGATTACCAAGTCCGGATTTTCCTTTTCGACACATTCTATAGCTTCTTTCCCCGTATAGGCTGATAGGGCTGTGAAACCCTCGCTTTCAATATAGGACCGTATTAAATCATTTATAGGTTTTTCATCGTCAACGATAAGTATCTTTTCTCCCGGCATGATTATGATTCCTCCCAAAATTTTTCTATTTTTCTTATACTATTATATAATTAATCTTCGTAAATAGGAATGGTAAAATTAAAAGTTGCACCTTTACCAAACATACTTTTTGCATAAATGTTTCCACCGTGGGCTTCTATGATTTCTTTGGAAATCGTCAGTCCCAGACCTGTTCCGGCAGGATTTTTGGGATTGTTGAGGTTCGGACTTTTATAGAACCTGTCAAAAACATGAGGAAGATCGTCGGCTGATATTCCTGTACCGGTATCGGTGATTGATATTTCAAGGCTGGAACTTTTTTTATTTATTCCGAAATTCATTATTATTTTTCCACTTTCATCACTGTGCTTAAAGGCATTATTCAATAGATTTGAAAAAACTTGGTTTATGCGTTCGGAATCGCATATAATATATTGATTTTCCAGTTCATTATAGTTTATGTTTATTACTAAATCAAGTTTTCTGCTGACTATATCATAAGAATGTTTTTCAATTAACTGTTTGCAAAGGACATCTGCGGTCATTTCCATGTATTGAAAAGAAAACTGGTTTGTTTCCAACTTCGACAATTGAAATAAATCGGAAATTAAACGTTCCAACATCAGGGACTTTGTATATATCAAGTTGAGTGCATCCGCCCTTTCGTGAGGATCCGTAATTATATTATCCAGCAGAGCTCTTGCATAACCGTTGATAGAAGTTACGGGGGTTTTCAGTTCATGAGAGACGGAGGATAAAAGAGCGTCTCTGGCAAGTTTGGAATTTTTCAACTGGGTCTCGGCATCTTTTAAAACGGTAATGTCATGCAAAAAACTTTCAATAGCTTCGGGATTGCCGTTTTCGTCATATAAGAACGAATTATGGAACTCAACCCATTTTTCCGTATTGTACTTGGTTATGATTTTTATGAGAACAGTGTTTTCTTCCACTTTTTCACCGGAAAATATGGATTCGATATCCGCAAAATAGTCAGGATGAGCCACCTGGAGATAAAATTTGGGGTTTTTATAAAAATCATCTGCCACATATCCGGTTAAACTCTCGACGGAAGGGGTCAAGTAAGTAAAAGCTTTATGGGGTTTCAGCGAGTAATATAGAATAACGTCAGACGCATTATCGGTAATGATACGATAAAGTTTATCTGAAGAAGAGACTTTAACCTGTGAATAATGCAAATACGCCGCTATGATTGAAAAATACATTATATTTGCCAGTATCAGCTCTGTGATGTATGGTGTGTATTTATTTACAGCTACACTATGGAAGAGGGAAATACCGGATTTTCCGAGAGCCCAAAGCGAAAAAATCACTGAAAACAGAACTTTTTGCGTTTTTGAAAATTCCCATTTTCTCATTATAATGTAAATCATGAAACCTGCCATTTCAAATTGATATATAGCTACAGGTATCGCAAGAGCCATGGGGGTAAAATTATATATTACTCCAAGTATTACCCAAATTGTTGTATAAAGTCCGAACCTGTACCAAAAACTGGGAGCTTGGACATGAGCCATAGAATAGCATCCCAAAAGAAGAAACAGAACATTGTACATATCGATAATCAACCCGCCAACGAAAAATCTATCACCGTATCAAATTCTTCAACGCACTCTTGTGGTATATCTTGGAACTCTCCATATACCGGAAAATCATATCTCGATTTATCTTT
>JBGZBP010000046.1:0-18992 GCA_041844735.1 Bacillota bacterium | reverse complement strand
GTACAGGAAGAAAAAGTCCCTCGTAGGCAAGAGAAAAAATAACAGCATTAGAAATTTTTCGGATATACAGGCCGGCGACTTTGTTGTACACGAAATTCACGGTATAGGTAAATTTATCGGGATAGAAACTATAGAAGTCCTCGGTGTTTCAAAAGATTATCTTAAAGTTAAATATGCAGGTGCAGACAGTCTTTACATACCTGTGGATCAAATGAACCTGATACAGAAATATATAGGGACGGACGGCAGAATTCCCAAGATAAGCAAACTGTCCGGTACCGAATGGCAAAAAACGAAACAAAAAGCGAAAATGGCCGTTATGGACATGGCAAAGGATATACTTGAAATAAGTGCAGCAAGGATGGCAAGAGAGGGACACGGTTTTCAGGAAGATACGGTTTGGCAAAGAGAATTTGAGGACATGTTCCCATATGAGGAGACGGACGATCAGATAAGAGCTATTGCAGAAATTAAAGGAGATATGGAAAAACCGATTCCTATGGACAGGCTGCTTTGTGGAGATGTTGGGTACGGAAAAACGGAAGTGGCGGCAAGAGCACTGTTTAAGTGCCTGGCAGACGGGATGCAGGCGGCTGTATTGGTGCCCACGACACTTTTGGCAAATCAGCACTACTACACCTTAAAAGACAGATTTGAACATTTCCCGTTTAAGGTTGAAATGCTTTCAAGATTCAGGAATGAGGCTGAACAAAAGGAAATAATAAAAGACCTTAAATCCGGAAAAATCGACATGGTAATAGGAACACACAGAATGCTGTCAGATGATGTTGATTTTAAGAATCTCGGACTTTTAGTAATCGATGAGGAGCAGAGATTCGGTGTAAAACACAAGGAAAAAATCAAAAGTATAAAAAATCGTGTCGATGTTTTGACGTTATCAGCTACACCTATACCAAGAACTTTGAATATGAGCCTTGTCGGGATAAAGAGTATGAGTGTTATAGCAGAACCTCCGGAGGAAAGGTATCCGGTGGAGACATATATTATGGAGATGAGACCATATGTAGTTAAAACTGCAATAGAAAAAGAACTTGCACGAGGGGGACAAGTGTTTGTCGTATTCAACAGGGTGAAGGGTATACAAAAATTGGCGGGAGATATATCAAAATTGATACCCGATGCGAAAATAGCTGTCGGCCACGGACAAATGGAAGAAAAGCAGCTGGAAGACGTCATGATGTCATTTGTGAGCGGAGAAAAAGATATTTTAATATCCACCACAATTATTGAGACCGGGATAGACATATCAAATGCCAACACCATCATAATAGTTGATGCGGATAAATACGGTTTATCACAATTGTATCAACTTAGAGGGCGTGTGGGACGATCAACAAGAAAGGCTTATGCATATCTTTTGTACACTCCCGACAAAGTTTTAACTGAATTGGCAGAGAAGAGATTGAAAGCTATAAGAGATTTTACGGAGTTCGGAGCCGGATTCAAGGTGGCTATGCGTGATTTGGAAATACGAGGTGCCGGTAACTTGCTGGGCACGAATCAGAGCGGACACATGGTGGATGTGGGGTATGAAATGTATTGCAAGCTTCTGGCGGAGGCAGTAGCTGAAATGAAAGGTGAGTCCACACCTGCGGAATTGCGTGATGTCGACTTCGAGATTAATGTATCTGCATTTATACCGTCATCATACATTGAAGATGAGGAGATGCGGTTGGATATTTACAAAAGAATAGCGGACATTGATTCCAAGGATGATGCTGCAGATATTACGGATGAACTTCTGGACAGATTCGGGGATATCCCGAAACAGACGATTAATCTTATAAATATTTCATATGCAAAAAAAATGGCAATCAAAAATGAGATTCAGACAATAAAGACTGTAGGAGATAAAATAGTATTTGAATTTTATGAAGGAGCCATGCTAAGCAGGGAGGCGGTTGCGAAGATTTCGGATGTGTACAGAATGAAAGCTGTTATATACGGAACATCAAAACCGTCAATTAAAATAACTAAATTTAAAAAAGATATACCTGCAGAGATTATAGACTTTTTGAGCTTGTTCGGTTAAAATATCTACGTATGAATAACTGAGAAAAAAGAAAGGGAGAGGGTTATTATGAAAAAAATTATTGCGATTGTACTGACATTGACATTAATATTTTCTTTTACTGCATGCAGCAAAGGGGATATAGTCAAGGTCGATAAGACTGTTATAACAGAAAAACAGGTCGATGAACTTGCCAACGTATTGGCATTTTCACAAGGTATAGAGCTTAGTAAAATCGGCAAAGATGTCCAGAAAGAAGTCAAGCAGAAACTGGTTTCTCAGCTCGTTGAGGTGGAGTTGATAAAGGCATATTATGAGAAAAAAGGAAAAAAAGTTGTAACCGAAAAGAATCTTAAGGATGAAAAGAAGTTTATCAAAGATGCAAAAAAAGAGGCTAAGTTTAAAAAATTCATAAAGGAAAATAAAATTCCTGACAGCACACTTGCTTATATATATGAAAGTCAGTTTTATCCTAGACAGATAAATACCGATTTGGAGAAGACTTTTAAGGACATGGACAAAAAAGCTAAGGCTGTTTATGATAAGAACATGGATGATTATATGGATATACAGGCTACAGCCTCTCATATACTTGTAAAGGATAAAAAAGTGGCTGAAGATATTTACAAGCAGGCGACAAGCGGTGCGGACTTTGCGGCACTTGCAAAGAAATATGGTACAGACGGTACGAAAGATAACGGAGGATCCCTTGGAACATTCGGTTCCGGACAGATGGTACCTGATTTTGAAAAGGCTGTATTCAAGATGAAGGATGGAGAAATAAGCAAGCCTGTAAAGACGGAGTTCGGATGGCATGTAATAAAATGTGACAAGTTGGAAAAGAAACAAAAGACATTTGATGAAGTGAAGATAGAGATTATTCAGCAGCTTAAGCTGGATGCATATGCGAAAAAAATCAAGGATTTGAAAAAGGAATTTGTAGTAAAGTATTACAACGACGATTTCAATACTGAAAAAGATAAATAAAATAAGGAGATTCCTATGGACTTAACCCAGAGTCAAATCAAGTATCTTAAGCTTTTAAGCGAAACATATCCGAGCATAGGGGCTGCAAGTACGGAAATAATCAATTTGACAGCTATTCAAAACCTGCCGAAAGGAACAGAACACTTTATCAGTGATTTGCATGGAGAATATGAAGCCTTTTTGCATATTTTAAAGAATGCATCGGGAGTTATAAAGCTGAAAATAGATGATCTTTTTGCTGATGAAATGAGTGAAGAAGAAAGAAAATCCTTTGCCACACTAATATATTATCCCGAGGCCAAGCTGGATATTATAAAAAGCAATTTAAATGCTGAAGAATTGCAAGACTTCTACAAGACCACGCTCAGCAGGCTTGTTGAAATATGCAGAATGACGGCATTTAAATATACAAGATCTCATGTGAGAAAGCAGATTCCTGAGGAGTTTTCCTACATAATAGAGGAGTTGCTTTACGGCGAAAATGCCTCAAGAGAGAGAAAAACACAATATCATGAGAGCATTATAAACAGCATTATAGAAATTGATATGGCGGATCAGTTTATTATCAAGATGTCCGAGTTGATTTCCAGAATATCCGTAAACAGACTGCATGTACTTGGGGATATATATGATAGAGGACCGGGTGGAGATATTATTATGGAAGCTTTGACGAAGCATCATAGTGTGGACATTCAGTGGGGAAACCACGATATCCTATGGATCGGTGCTGCGGCGGGAAATCTTGCCTGCATTGCAAATGTAATAAGGATTTGTACCAGATATGACAATCTTCACACGCTGGAAGTGGGGTACGGTATCAGTATAAGACCTTTGGTAACATTTGCATTATCGACATATGAAAATGATCCCTGTCCGAATTTTAAGCCCAAGGTAACTTTGAAGGATGCTCTTTATGCATCGGATATCAATTCTTTAGCAAAAATAAACAAAGCAATAGCTATCATTCAGTTCAAACTTGAGGGACAGCTTATAAAAAAACATCCTCATTATGAGATGGAAGAGTTGATGCTCTTACATAAAGTGGATTACAAAAATGCAAGAGTCGAGATAGGCGGGAAATACTATGATTTAAATAATACCTTTTTCCCTACAATAGATCCTGAGGATCCGTATAAATTGACAGAGAAAGAAGAAGCGGTAATGCAAAGACTACAGACTGCCTTTATGGAAAGTGAAGTTTTAGCCCGCCATATGGACTTTCTTTTTTCGCATGGCAGTATTTATAAATGCTATAATAACAACCTGCTGTTTCACGGATGTATACCTATGGATGAGGACGGCAGTTTTTCAGATGTCGTGACAACAGATGGAGTGCTGAGCGGCAAAGAATGGTTTGACTACACGGACAGGATAGCTCGTCAAGGCTACTATGGAAAACCCGGAACACCTGAAAAAGATCGAGGCGTCGATTTCTTTTGGTACCTGTGGTGCGGTTATAAGTCCCCGCTATTCGGAAAGAAGAAGATTACTACCTTTGAAAGGTGTTTTATCGATGATGAAGATACATGGTATGAAGCTAAAAATCCGTATTTTGAATTAATAAATTCTGAAGAAATCATAGATAAAATAGCGGAAGAATTCGGGCTGGAAACAAAGACGTCACACATTATTAACGGGCATATGCCTGTAAGCAAGGGGAAAAGCCCTCTGCATGCGGGAGGAAGATGTGTTGTTATAGACGGAGGTTTCGCAAAGCCTTATCAGAAGAAAACCGGTATTGCCGGATATTCTCTAATTTATAATTCATATGGATTTATATTGACCTCGCATGAGCCTTTTTCATCAGTTGAAGACGCCATTAAAGAAGAAAAAGATATTTTGTCGACTATGGTGGCACAGAAATCCAACACGAAGAGGGTACTTATTAAATCCACGGATTTGGGACGTGAAATACAGGAAAAAATAGATGCATTGAAATTGCTTTTATTTGCGTATAGAGACGGTATAATAAGCCCGAAATAGAGTTTAAAATCACATAGTTTATATGAGCTATGTGATTTTTATGTTTCATTTATAACATCATAATTCGCCCTAAGAGATATTTTCGTTATTTTTATATCAATAAATAAAAAATTGTGGTATACTCTTATTAGTTTATTCAAAAGGAAGTAATTGAGAAGTATGGAAATATATCTGGACAACAGTGCCACGACAAAAGTTTTGGACGAGGCGGCAAAAAAGGCATATGAAATTATGGTTTCCGATTTTGGAAACCCGTCTTCTCTGCACCACATGGGTATGGTGGCTGAAAAAGAAATCAAGTATGCGAGAAAAGCTGTTGCTGATTTGATGGGCAGAGAGGATAAAGGACTTTATTTCACATCATCGGGAACAGAAGCCAACAACCTTGCGATTATGGGTGCAGCCCGTTCGATGATTAAAAGAGGCAATAAAATAATCACATCGAACATAGAGCATCCGTCCGTGTTGGAACCATGCAGGAGACTTGAAAAAGAGGGATTTGAAGTGGTTTACCTGAAAACTGATGGGGACGGAATTATAAGGTCGGAGCAGTTGGAAAAAGCGATAGATGAAAAAACCGTTTTAGTTTCCATAATGACGGCAAACAATGAAACCGGAAGTTTGCAGCCGTTAAGTGATATAGCAAAATTTAAAGACAGATATAATTTCATTTTTCATACGGACATGGTGCAGGCATATGGTAAAGTTTCACCGGAATATGTGCCTGACGGCGTAGACATAATCACTGTAAGCGGTCATAAAGTACATGCTCCTAAGGGTGTCGGTGCCATATGGATCAAAGAAAAGGTGAATATCAAACCTTTAATGCTCGGAGGAGGACAAGAGAAGGGTATGAGAAGCGGAACGGAGAATGTTCCGGCTATTGCCGCTTTCGGGATTGCTGCCGATGTTGCAAAAAGAGATATCGACGAAAATATAAATAATATGTGCAAGGTACGTGACTACCTATGGAACGGTATTAAAGCGGAGATACCGAATGTGAAATTAAATACACCGCTAATGAACAGTGTTTCATCGGTTTTGAATGTGAGCTTTGCAGGAATAAGAGCCGAAGTACTTTTACATACGCTTGAGCAGGATGGTATTTATGTCTCAACGGGTTCCGCATGTAGTTCAAATAAAAAGAACCGGAGCCATGTGCTTAGGGCGTTAAATCTAAAACCGAGTGAAATAGAAAGTGCAATTAGGTTCAGTTTTTCACGGTATAATACTGTAGAAGATATGGATACAGTCATTTTAAAATTAGAACAGGCAGTTTCAAAATTTAGGAAATTAGGCAGTTTCAGATAATAGAAATTAACCGGCAAGAAAAGAGAAATCAAGGAGATTGTTTGATAGATGGAAGAAAGAAATGATTTAAAGACCTTTATAGTGAGATGTGGTGAGGTTGCATTAAAGGGCAAAAATAAGCCATATTTTGAAAGGGTGCTTGTTGAAAGAGTCAAGAAATCATTGGGTAATCCTGAAGATATCAGTGTGAAAAGACACGAAGGCTTGATATTCATAAGGACATCCGACAAATATGATACAGATGAGATAGTAAAAAAGGTGCGCAGAGTTTTTGGGGTTGCATCCATAAGCCCGGCACTTGAGGCGGAGAGTACCCTTGAGGATATAGGAGATGCGGCTGTTTCGTTTATGATGGAGCAGATAGAAAAAAGAGGGATTAAAACATTTAAGGTGGAAACATCGAGAGCAGATAAAAACTTTCCGGCAAAATCGCCTGAAGTCAGCAGAATTATCGGTGCAAGGGTTTTAAAGGGGTGTAAGGTATTAAAGGTAGATGTTCATAATCCTGATTGTCTTTTGTTCATCAATATAAGACGCGATAAAAGCTATGTCTTTGAAAACAGAATCACGGGAATGGGGGGATTACCTCTGGGAACCAACGGAAGAGGGATGGTTCTTTTATCCGGAGGAATAGACAGCCCTGTAGCAGCATTTATGATGGCTAAGAGAGGAATGAGTATAGAGGCTGTTCATTTTCATTCATACCCTTATACGAGTGAGAGAGCAAAGGAGAAGGTATGCGATTTAGCCCGTATAGTGGCAGGCTATTGCGGCAGATTTAAAATGCATGTGGTTAATCTTTTGCCTATCCAAGAAGAGATTGTGAAAAAATGTCCTGAGGATGAAACGACGATACTTGTAAGACGATTCATGATGAGGATTGCTGAGAGAATTGCAAATGATACTGAATGTAATATGCTGATAACAGGTGAAAATCTCGGACAGGTGGCAAGCCAGACAGCAGAGGCATTAGTTGTCACGGATCAATCCGTAAATATTCCTGTCATGAGGCCGTTGATTGCTTTGGATAAAGTCGATATTATGGAAATAGCAAAAGAAATAGACACATATGAAACATCCATACAGCCTTATGAAGACTGTTGTACCGTCTTTTTACCAAAACACCCGGTAACCAAGCCGAAATTGCATAGAATACTTGAATCCGAGGGCAGACTTGATGTTGAAAAGCTCATAGACGAGGTGTTGAAAAACGAGGAAATAATAGATATAAATCCTGCATGATTATGGATTTAGTCTTGATTTTATATAGAAAAATTTTGAAAACCTGCAAGCAGGTTAAGATTTGTGGAGGGGAATGTTATGGAATTTACATTGAATATGCAGCAGCAAATTACAAGAGCCATGGTGAGAAAATTTGCCAAGGATTATGTTGCACCTATTGCTGCCGAGATAGACAGAGATCATAGATTTCCGAAAGAAAATGTTGAAAGAATGGGAAGATCGGGTCTGATGGGTATTCCTTTTCCTAAGGAGTACGGAGGAGCGGGACTCGATTATCTTTCATACATAATTACTATTGAGGAATTGTCAAAGGCTTGTGCCACTACGGGCGTAATATGCTCTGCACATACGTCCTTGTGTTGTTGGCCTATTTTTAAATACGGTACATCTGCGCAAAAAGAAAAATATTTGAAGCCGCTTGCTTCAGGCACTAAACTGGGAGCATTTGCACTTACAGAGCCAAATGCAGGTACAGATGCGGGATGCCAGGAGACTACGGCAGTTCAATCGGGTGCAGGTTACGTTTTAAATGGAGGCAAGCTTTTTATCACTAACGGAGCACACGCTGATTACTACATAATTTTTGCAATGACAGACAGGGAGAAAAAAACCAAGGGGATTTCAGCTTTTATACTTGAAAAGGGAGCACCCGGATTTACGATAGGCAAAGAAGAGAACAAAATGGGGATTTGCGGCTCATCTACAACAACTTTGAGGTTTCAAAATTGTTTTGTTCCGTCAGAAAACCTTTTAGGAGGAGAAGGAGAAGGTTTTAAAATTGCAATGTCCACCTTGGATGGCGGAAGAATAGGTATAGCAGCTCAGGCATTGGGAATAGCCGAGGCGGCGTTTGAAGGATGTGTTGCACACATGAAAAACAGAAAGCAATTCGGGAAGAAGCTATCTCAAATGCAGGGTTTGCAGTTTGAAGTTTCAAACATGAAAACAAAAATAGAGGCGGCTAAACTTTTGACATATCAAGCAGCATATGCACAAGAAAATAGAGAAAAAATTTCCACAAAAGCAGCAATGGCAAAACTTTTTGCTGCAGAAACGGCAATGGATGTTACGACCAAGGCTTTGCAGCTGACAGGAGGATATGGATACACAAAAGAGTTACCGTTTGAAAGATATATGAGAGATGCAAAAATTACAGAGATTTATGAGGGTACATCAGAAGTTCAGAGAATGGTTATCTCAGCCGATGTATTCAGTTCGTAGGAGGCAGTGATGAGAATAGTTGTTTGTGTCAAGCAGGTTCCCGATAATGATAAAATCAGAATCAATCCGGACGATAATACTCTTGTCCGAAACGCCGAAAATGCGAGGCTGAACAAAAATGATGAGAATGCTGTTGAACAAGCTTTGAGCATAAAGGATATAAATAGTGAAGAAGTAGAAGTGATAGCTCTGACAATGGGGCCGCTATCTGCGGAAAAAATATTGAGACAAGTTATGGGAATGGGTGCTGACAGAGGCATTTTACTCTGCGACAGAGCCTTTGGCGGTTCAGACACTTATGCAACTGCAAAAGTGCTTTCACATGCAATAAAGAAAATCGGTGATGTGAATATGATTATTACGGGACAGAAAAGCAGTGACGGGGAAACAGGTCAAGTTCCGACAGAGATGTCCGAGATGCTCGGTATAGTGCATTCATCTTTTGTGGAAGAGGTAGCATTTGATATGGAAAATAAAATTATTGTCAAAAAAAGACGAGAAGACAGTATTGATACAATCGAAATGAACTTTCCTGCACTTATAGCCGTTTCCGAGAAGATTAATAACCCGAGAAATATAGTAATAAATAATATATCGGAAGCATGTGAGAAAATTATAGAAAAATGGACTGCAAAAGATTTGGATTTGTTACCGGAAGAAATAGGTATAAATGGCTCACCGACTATAGTGAGAAATACTCATATTCCTAAAAAAGAACGCAGTGCTTTCATGGTAGACGGTATTACGGAAAAGGAAATGGTGGCAAATTTTATAGATGCATTTGCAAAGAATGCAAATGGAGGTAGCAATGCAAACTAACGGAGATATTTGGATATATGCTGAACATCACGGTGGTGAGATTGCTGCAGTGGTGTACGAATTAATAGATAAGGCAAGAAAACTGAGGGATGCCAAGAAAGCGGGCAGAATATGTTTGATTCTGCCGGGAGAAAATGTTAATATTATAGCGAGTGACATCAGGTATGCGGGAGCGGATTGTATATATGTTTTGGATCATCCGCTGCTTAGAGATTATGATGTTAATATATATGTAAAGGCGATTGCAGGAATGATAAGAAAGTCAACACCTGACATAGTGCTTTTCGGAGCAACATATGAGGGGAGAGAGTTGGCTCCTGCTTTGGCGGCAAAAATGAAAACAGGACTTACAGCTGACTGTGTCGCGCTGGAAATAGATGAGGGAACAGGTCTTTTGATGCAGACGGTTCCGGGATTTGGCGGCAGGATGTTATCTACAATAGTTTGTCCCAACAAACGTCCGCAGATGGCTACAGTTCGTCCCGGAGTATTTAATATAAACAAAAATTTCGGTATGGACACACATAAATCCGCATCAATAGAAAATGTAGGACCTGATATTTGTGAAAATGATAAGCTTACGAAAATTATAAGCAGCAGCAATATAAAGAACACGGATACAGATTTAAAGGATGCTGCAATAATATGTGCCGGAGGTGTGGGACTTAAAACCAAAGAGAATTTTGAACTGCTCAGACAATTTGCAGAGGCTATAGGAGGTAGTGTGGGAGCCACGAGAGCTGCCATCGATGATGGGCTTTGTGATGAGAAATATATGATTGGGCAGACAGGCAGTATAGTAAGTCCGGATATTTATTTTGCGTTTGGTATTTCCGGCTCGATACAGCATGTGATAGGTATTCAAAACTGCAAATGCATGATTGCGATTAATGAAGATTATATGGCACCAATCTTTGATATTGCGGATTATGCTATTGTGGGTGATGCCAAGAGTGTACTGGAAAACATGCTTGAGAGAAAGGATGAAATATTAAAAATGTTGGAGGCAACTTCAATCGGTGCCAATTAAAGAAATTATTTTATTTTTGTTAAGCCCATGAATGGGCAAAAAGGAGGAAAAAAATGGATTACACAACAGATGTGACTCTTGAAAGTGCAAACAGCCTTTTAGCGGCTAATGCATTTTTTGCTACTTATCTTACAACCATTATTGTGGTAATGCTGGCTGTAACGGCAATACTGATTATAGCAACATGGAAAATATTTACCAAGGCAGGTGAGGAAGGATGGAAATCAATCATTCCTATATATAATCTCTATGTTTTTGGTAAAATTGCGGCAGGTAACGGAATATTGGGATTGTTATTGCTGATTCCTATAGTGAACATTTTTGTAAGTATTTATCTTAATCATCAGCTTAGCAAGTCATTTGGACAGGGAGTTGGATTTACTTTAGGTCTTATTTTTCTAAATTCTATTTTCACTTTAATCCTTGGATTCGGAAGTTATGAGTACTATGGTCCAAAAGGCGAAAAACTTGAAGGGCAAGCATAAAAATTTCACTTGCATTACACGGAAATATCATAAGTATAAATTTTGAACCATAAATTGATTTATTTTTAACAAAAGTCTTGAAAATATTGAAATTAGTATGTATAATTAACTAAGTCAAACTTTTAACAAAGTCTGGCTTAGTTATTTATTATGTATAAAAAGGAGAATAAGAATGAAACCACTTGAGGGCGTTCGAGTATTGGATTTGACACAGGCCTATAGCGGACCGTTCTGTACAATGAACCTGGCGGATCATGGTGCGGAGGTTATAAAAATTGAGAGACCGGGGATGGGCGATCAGACAAGAGCATGGGGACCTATGTTAAATGACTACAGTGCATATTTCGGCTATATCAACAGAAATAAGAAAGGCATTACACTTGACCTTAGAACGGAAGAAGGCAAGGAAGTATTCAGAGATTTGCTTAAGACGGCGGATGTTGTTACCGAAAACTACAAAGTAGGCACTTTAGAAAAGTTGGGATTTTCATACGAAGAAATGAAAAAAATCAACCCGAGAATTATTTATGGATCGATCTCAGGCTTTGGACTGGAGGGACCTCTAGCCAAGAGACCTGCTTATGATATAGTTGCTCAGGCAATGAGCGGAATGATGAGTGTAACGGGATTTCCCGATGCACCGCCTACAAAAATAGGACCATCTATTGGAGATAACTACTCAGGAGCATATTTGTGCATGGGTATATTGATGGCTCTTTATCAGAGAGAACAAACAGGGGAAGGTCAGAGATTGGATGTCGCTATGGTTGACACTCTATTCTCAGTCATGGAAAACTTTGTAATGGAATATACTGTAGACGGTAAAATTCCTCATAGAGCGGGAAATGCCGATCCAAGTATTGCACCGTTTGATTCGTTTGAAGCTAAAGACGGAAGTTTTGTTATGGGTTGCGGAACTGATAAGATGTGGGCAAACCTTTGCAAAATTATGGGAAGAGAAGAACTTATCGATGATCCCCTATATGCGAATAACTTAGCAAGGTGTGAAAACTATACAACATCTCTTAAAGATATTGTTGAAAGTTGGTCAAAGAAACTTGAAGTGGCGGAAATAGAGCAGCTGCTTGCGGACGCATCCATTCCGTTCGGAAATGTGTTGAACATAAAGGAAGCTGCTGAACATCCTCAGCTACAGGGCAGAAAAATGTTATTGGATGTATTCCAGCCGGGAGCGGAGGATACAATGACAATGCCGGGAACACCTATCAAAATGCATGGCAAAGAAGATAAAATTCATAAGGCTTCTCCACAGTTGGGAGAAGATAATGATGCAATATTGGGTGGACTGCTGGGATATTCTGAAGAAAAAATTGCTGAACTGAAAGAAAACGGTGTTATATAAGTTGTGATGACTATGATTACCCTGAAGTCCAAAATACGGAGTTCAGGGTTTTTTATTAGACAATAAAGTAATCGTTTTTTTGTATACTAATCTGTTAATAAAGAGTTTTTTGTTGTAAAATATAAATGAATAGTAATTGTGTTCATAATATATCCTATGCATTAGGTTATATCAATAATAAAAGAAGAGGAGAGCGAGAATGAAAAAAACATTTGTAAATTTTTTGTTTTTAACAATAGCAGGAATTGTAAATGCAGTCGGAATAACAATGTTCTTGGCACCGATGAAGTTGTATGACAGTGGCATATCGGGTACGTCAATTCTCTTTTCTCAGATTACTCCTCCTATCTATAGCTTGTCATTATTTCTTATCATATTGAATGTTCCTTTGTTTCTATACGGTTTGAAAAAACAGGGTGTTCTTTTTACGGTATCTGCAATATATACTGTTTCCATATATTCACTGGGAGCATTTCTGATTACGGATGTACTTCCCATAGATGTTACATTTGCATCACCGCTCGCAGGTCAGGATTTGCTGCTGTGTGCGATTTTCGGGGGACTTATTTCCGGAATAGGAAGTGGAATGGCTATAAGGTATGGCGGAGCTATGGATGGTATAGAGGTGCTTTCCGTAATTTTTGCTAAAAAGCTCGGCATAAGCGTGGGCGTTTTTGTGATGATGTATAATATAGTTTTATATGTGGCATGCGGTATAATATTGAGGACTTGGATACTCCCGCTCTATTCTATTGTTGCATATGCGGTTGCAGTAAGAACAATAGACTTTCTGGTGGAGGGTATTGATAGATCAAAAGGAGCAATGATTGTCACCGGAAAAGAAAAAGCAGATCAGATATGTGAGGTTTTATCAAAGGAATTTGATTGCGGGTTGACTATTCTTTATGGTAGAGGATATTTTTCAGACGACAGTAAGGAAGTTATATACATAGTTTTAAACAGATTTCAGATTTCAAAGATGACAAGCATAGTTCATGCAATTGATGAAAAAGCATTTATCACAATAACGGAGATAGCCGATGTTTTTGCGGAACAACATTCATAAAATCAAGCGAAAATACGACCAAGAGGAGATTATATATGAAAAGTAGAACAGAGCTTCATTTACATACAAATATGAGTATTATGGACGGGTTGACCGATGTGAAACGACTGTTTGAGAGAGCAGAAAAGGAAAATATGAAAGCAGTAGCTATAACCGATCATGGAGTGTGTCATGCTTTTCCTGAAATATATAAGGTCGTAAATGAAAAACAGTACAAAGTAAAGCCGATATATGGCATGGAGGGATATTTGCTTGACGATGATTCGGAGGAAAGCCTTAAAAGTGAGATTGACTCTTTGAAACCTTATCACATAATAATACAGGTTAAAAATATGAAAGGACTGAGAAATCTATACAAATTGGTGAGTCTGTCACATATGTTTTACGTGATGAAAGAGCCGTTGCTGTTTAACGTGCCATTGATTCCGAAGTCATTACTTAAGTCACACAGAGAAGGTCTGATAATAGGGACTGCCTGTGAAGCAGGACAATTTTATAGAGAAGTAAGAAAAAATAAACCTATTGAAAGATTGATGGAACTGGCGGAATTTTATGATTACCTTGAGTTGCAACCATTGGCAAACAACAGATTTTTGATAAATTTCAATATGGTTAAAGATATAAATGCATTGAAATCAATTAATAAAAAAGTTTTTGAAATAGGCTGCGAACTGGGGAAGCCTGTATGTGCAACATGTGATGCACATTACCTGAACAAGATAGACAGTGTGGCGAGAAAAGCCGTTCTTTTGGCTAAAGGTATGCCGAGTGTAGAGGGAGAACCGGGAATTTATTTACGTAATGCTGAGGAAATGTTCGACGAATTTTTATATTTTGGAGAAAGTGCAGCAGAGGAAATAGTATTTGATAATCCCAATAAAATTGCAGATATGGTTGAGGATATAGTTATAGAGCCGCCGGATTTCAGCAGAACAACAGATAAGCAGTTTTTACCGGGAGGATTCATGGTGCCGTACGGGAAGATTGAGACGATGGGAGAGGAAATGGCTAAAAAAAGCCTTGACGAATACTTGAGGATAGCACCATATGAAGTAAGGGATAAAGTTACAAATGATATAAGACAGGACTTGATAGAGATAATTAAAAAAACCAAGACGGGAATTTCAAAATCGGAGAACGGTTTTTTAGCTATTCCAAAGGGACAAGAAGCAGAGAGATTGGCTCCGTTGCAATACTCACAAAATAACTTGGAAAAGGGTGAACTGATAACACATTATGATGTAAATATGTGGAGGGGATTGATGTAATGCCGAAAACGAACTTTCTTGCATTTTCAGATATAAAGTATTCATCGGCGTTTAAAACTAATAATATTTGCATTATTAGTGATAAGAATATAAATGAAATTTATAATTTAGATGATTTTTTTTCCGAAGAAAAGGGTAAGCGAATCAAAATTATTTTGGAAGCCGGGGACGAGAACAAGAATTTCCACGTTTTACAATCAATATTGGTGAGTATGAACAAAAGAGGATTTGCAAAAGACACTACTATTGTTGCAATAGGCGGAGGGATGGTTCTCGACATGGCAGGAACGGCAGGAAGTATATACAGGTCGGGCATTGAAAAGACAATATATATTCCAACAACACTGTTGGCAATGGTGGACGCCGCATTTGGAGGAAAAAACGCTGTTAATATGCCTCAAGGAAAGAATCTGGTGGGAACTTTCAGAGAGGCGGATGAAATATTGATATGTATGGATTTTTTAAATTCCCTGCCAAGGAGAGAAAAACTTGCAGGACTCTCGGAGATAATAAAGTACGGACTGATTTTTTCTAAAGATATTTTAAATATTTTGCTTGAAAAAAATATAGATGGCATGGACGACGATGAACTCAAGGATATAATTCAAAGAAGTATTGCTGTAAAACAGCATTTCGTGGAAAAAGACAAAAAGGATTTCGGCATAAGAAAAATGCTGAACTTCGGTCATACCATAGGACATGCGATAGAAGCGGCGAACGGTTTCAGCAATGTATTGCACGGAGAAGCGGTAGCAAAAGGCATGATGTTGGCAATTGAAATCGGAATTCTGCTCGGCATCACCGATAAAAATACTTTGCACATTACACGGGAGATATATAAGAAACAGGGAATAGACAGTGTGTTGGAAAATTTGGAACGAAACTTAAAAGCAGTGGAAGTTCGGACGGCTATAGAAGAGGCTTTATATATGGATAAAAAGTCAACAGGTGAATGCATTGAGATGGTTTTACTCAGAAAGAAGGGGGAACCCGTTTTGCATGAAATGGAACAAGAAAAACTTAGGAGAGTATTATGGGAAGTACTTGGGGGAAAAAACTAAATATAAGCATTTTCGGAGAATCTCATGGAGAGGCTGTAGGAGCGGTTATTGACGGATTTCCTCACGGATTCGTAATTGATTTTGATAACATTAAGAAAGCTATGAATCAGCGTAAACCCGGTATGCACAGTATAAAATCATCCTCTAGAGAAGAAGACGATATTGTGAATATAATATCGGGAACAAAAGATGGTGTTACTACGGGAGCCCCGATTTGTATTGTTATTAAAAATACGGATTATAACAGTAAGGATTATGAAAGCATTCTAAATACCCCAAGACCGTCAACTGCAGATTTGACTGCAGGAATACGGTTTGAGAGTTTTAATGATATAAACGGAGCAGGACATCTCTCAGGAAGACTGACTGCACCGCTAGTGGCAGCGGGAGCGATATGCAGGCAGTTTTTGGATGAGAAATATAATGTTAAAATTTATTCGGAAATTGAGGAAATAGGGGATTTAAATTTAAGAAATCTATGCGATTCAGCCGGACTAAACGGACAGCTTACGGACAATGATATAGAGGAAATTATAAAAGAAAAAATCGATGAAGTCCATGATGATGGGGATTCTGTAGGCGGAAAAATCATGCTTGTAGCGGAGAATGTACGAGCAGGTTTGGGAAATCCCATTTTCGGCAATGTCGAAAGTGAGTTGGCATCGGTGTTGTTTGCCGTGCCTGCAGTAAAATCCGTTTCTTTCGGACTGGGTGAAGAATTTTCCAAAAGAAGAGGGTCTGAGGTTAATGATGTACCGATTTTTTCAGAAACTGATGGAAAAAATATGTGTGATGGAAGTCGGTGCGGAGAAGAAACCATAGATATGAGCCGGATTTTAAGGAAAACAAATAATTGCGGCGGAATAGAGGGTGGAATTACAACCGGGATGGACATAGTAGCACACGTGGTTTTCAAACCCACACCATCAATCAGAAAAACTCAACAAACCATAAACATAAAAACCGGAGAGACTACGGAAATCACGATAAAAGGAAGACATGACCCGTGCATTGCAATAAGGGGAAGATATGCGCTGGAGGCAGGCATGGCGATTGCCATAGCGGATATGTATTTGCAAGATGACAGAGGATAAATCAAAATGAAAGATAATGATATAAGGGATAGGTATAGAAAAAAAATAGATGAGCTTGATTTGCAAATTTCAAGCCTTATATCCGAAAGAATGAGACTGTCTCAAGAAATAGGTAAAAATAAATTTGAAAAAAATGAAGAAATCTATGTGCCCGACAGGGAGGCAGAAGTCTTGAGGAATGTTGAGAAAAATTCCGGAAAATATAGTGATAGAATCGTAGAAATATATAAAATCATATTGAAAATTTCCGGAGAGATTCAGGAGGAGATTTTCCGTGATAAGAGGTAGAATTACAGCTCCGTCAGACAAATCAATAAGCCATAGAGCATTGATTCTTGCAGCTGTCGCCGATGGAGAGTCGGAGATAAAAAACTGTTCGGATTCTAGGGATGTTAAGTCAACAGTGAGAATGTTAAAATCACTGGGCACATCAATAGCGAAAACAGGAAAAGACAGATTCTCAATAAAAGGTAAGGGGATACAGGGATTTAGGAATCTACAATATGAGAATAACCTTTATCTTAATGCCGGAAATTCAGGTACCTCTGCAAGACTGATTATGGGACTTCTGGCAGGAGCGGGAATAAAAGCTAATATTATCGGCGACAAATCTTTGTCAAAAAGACCTATGGATCGTGTAAAAAAACCTCTGCAAGAAATGGGAGCAAAGATTGCGGGGGAAAAAACATTGCCGATGACATGCGTTTCGGGAATCAAAAAAGGAATAGATTTCACACCTGATATAGACTCTGCTCAGGTGAAGTCAGCCTTATTGACAGCAGGAATTTTTATAGAAGAAAAAGTATGTATACATGAAAAGAATTTGACGAGAAACCACACGGAAAATATCTTACGTCAAATGGGAGCGGATATATGTGTGAACGGTAAACATGTAGAAATGAAAGGGGGAAGGGAACTTAATCCTGTTAAAATAAATATACCCGGAGATTTCTCAGGAGCCGTATACTTGGCAGTTCTTGCTGCTGTTGCTAAAAATGCAGTTATTACAATAGATAGGGTAGGATTGAATCCTACAAGGACCTCTTTTTTGGATGCGGCAAAAAAGATGGGTGTGAAATACCGGGTTTTTAATATAGCGGACACTTATGAACCTACGGGAAGTATAGAAGTGAAATCTTCGTGTTTAAACTGTATTGATATAAATGGTGCCATGGTAAGCAGTATGATAGACGAAATACCGGCACTTGCTATTTTAGCTGCATGTGCAGGAGGAACTTCGCATTTCAAAGGGGCATCCGAGTTGCGTAAAAAAGAAAGTGACAGAATAAAATCCCTTGTAAAAGGATTTAAAAAATTAGGATTTGATGTTAGGGAATACAGGGACGGATTTTCTATAAAAGGCAAGGATGCAGTCGAAATAGCAAAAAAAGCGAGTGCGTTCAGAAAGATAGATGACTATGGAGATCACAGAATAGCTATGTCGTTTAACATACTTGAATTAGCTGTAACAGGTAGGATAAGCAGACGCTACAGAAGTGTAGGCATATCGTACCCTGAATTTTATTCTGATATTATGTCCGTGTACTTACAGGGCAAAATAAGGAAAGGTATTTTAATTACAGGATTTATGGGCAGCGGCAAATCAACCGTAGGAAAAAATGTTGCAAAAAAACTTAAAATGAAATTTTTTGATTTGGATAGGGAGATTGAAAAACAAGAAAAAATATCAATTCAAGAGATTTTTATTGAAAAAGGAGAAAAATATTTTCGTGAGCTGGAAAATAAGATTTTATCGAAACTCATTGAGAACGAGCCATGTGTAATTTCTACAGGCGGTGGAACATTACTGAACGGAGAAAATTTAAATAGGGCTGTTTCCAATTCGGATATATTTATTTTAAAAACCGATTATGAAACGATAAGAATGAGGTTGATGAGAGAGAATAAAAGGCCGCTGATAAAGAGCAGTAATCTTGCGGAAAAGGAAGCAAAAGTGAGAAAATATTATGAAGAAAGACAAGCAGCATATGATAAAATAGCAGGAATAAAAATTTATTCATCCACATCGG
>JBGZBP010000045.1:0-12448 GCA_041844735.1 Bacillota bacterium | reverse complement strand
GCGAGCGAAGCGGCGGCAATATCACGAAGTGCGCACTTATATACCAACTTATGTTGGTATGTGCGCTCTCCGAGGGGTCTTGCAGACGGCTACCGCAGAAACAGAAAAATGCTATTCGCATTTTATGTTTCATGCGGCAAGCACATCAACAATATTTGCTATTCGCAAATATTTGTTTCTGTACTTGTTGGATTTCCTCACCGTGAGGAAATCCATATAAAAGCGTAGAACGAAAAAAGACAAAGGGGGCGTTAAGCTATAGCTATATATCATTGCACTTGTAAAATTATAAGCAGAGGACAAGGGCGGTCTGCCGTTGGTGCGGCGGCATATAGAAGCGGGGAAAAATTGTATAATGAGTATGACGGAATAGAACACGATTATATGAAAAAAGGCAGCGTTGTATATAGTGAAATTATGCTTTGTGAAAATGCACCAAAAGAATATCAAGATAGGCAAACATTATGGAACGCAGTAGAACAAATAGAGAAAAGCAGTAAAGCGCAGTTAGCGAGAGAGTATGAAGTAGCCTTGCCCGTGGAATTATCACGGGAAGAACAGATAAAACTTGTCCGTGATTTTGCAAAAGAGAATTTTGTAGATAATGGAATGTGTGTTGATTTTTCCATTCACGATAAAGAGGACGGAAACCCACACGCTCATATCATGCTTACCACAAGACCGATTGAACAAGACAATTCGTGGGGAGTGAAGCAAAAAAAAGAATATATTTTAGATAAAAACGGTCAAAAGCAGTATGATAAAAAGAAACAGACATATAAATGCAAAACAGTCAAAACAACGAATTGGGATAGTAAGGAATTTTTACAGCGTTCCCGTGAAAGCTGGGCTGAAAAAGTAAACCAAGAACTTGAAAAAAAAAGTCTGCCACAGAGGATAGACCACAGAAGTCTAAAGGAACAGGGAGTTGACAGAGTACCAACAATTCATGAGGGCGGAGCGAGAAAATTAGAGAAGCGAGGAATTAAAACTGACCGTGGGAAGATAAACAGAGAAATCAAAACAGCAAATGGACAGATGCAAACAATAGATATTCTGACTAAGCAGACACAAAAAGAAATTATAAATATCAGAGAAGATATTGAATGGAATAAACAGCATGAACATATTGCAAAAATTGAACGAATGTTACCAAAAGCCACAGAAGAAAATAAAAATGTGCTTTTGAGATTGCAAACTGAAATGCTCAAAACCTATAACATAGCGAAGCGTTTAGAGCCAACCACAGCCAGTGCAGAAAGAACAATAGAATGTGATGGGCGTAAAGTTCCATATTTTGATTATCATAAAGACAAGTTAATAGGAGATATTTCATTCATACGGGATAAAATAGAGAGCAGTCTTGAAGCAATAAGAGAAAGGGCAAAAACAGCAGAACCACAGAGCGGTTTTGTCGTAAGGCGTGAAAGTATAATGCGGCAGGAGCAGCCAAAGCAGGACGCACAGAAAATTGATACTGCCTATGCAGAAGAAATGGCAAGAAAACTTTCAGCGTTGCGCAGTGAATTTGTAAAAGCCATGGTACAGAGTGCAGAGCGTACCAGCTATCAGCCGAACCCGATCTATGAAAGACAGGCAAACGAAATAGAGAGTATTTCAAAGACCATATCGGAACAGAGCCGAACTATAAAGAGCTTGCAGGAAGAAAGGGACAAGTTGGGTATCTTCAAAGGCAGGGAGAAAAAAGAACTGCAAAACAAAATTGATAATTTTGAGAGATTGCGCAGGAGTAATCTTGACAAGCTGGGTGCGCTTGGTGTGTCCGAACCGTCCAAGGCAGATGAAGCGGTAAAAGAAAAAAGAAGCATGGCGGCACAGGAGCAGAACAGGGCAAAGGCGGCTATGCAGAACAGAGGGGCAAAGGAGAGAGCCGAAGAAGTAAAAGCGGCATTTCTCGAAGCGGCGAAGCAGATACCGGCAGACCAACGACAGGAAATACTTGACCGTATGGGACAGCAGAAAGAAATTCCAACCATGGGACGATTGCAGTATTACCAAGCCGAAGCCGAAGCACGCCGCCAGCTTGACACTGCATTGAAGCAAGAAGCACAGACGAGGGAACGGAACAGGACACATGACCGTGACAGAGGTATATAACACGGTATTTGCCCCATAGAGCCGTTTGGTGGTTTTCATGGTGTATTTCCTTAATGGGGGAAATAAGACTGCTCTAATAAGCCGTGACGCTCTCACAGGGGCAGTATAGAAAAGTAATCAAGGGGAAGTTACTCAAAGAGTGAGCAACTTCCCCTTTTCTTATTATGCGGCGTTCCATTTCGTCAAGGGCAAGGCAAGCGGCAGGAGCCGCCCTTGACTGCATTTCTCACCCATCAGCGGCGAGATACCCGTTAAAAGCCGTGTAAGCCACATAGACGAATGATTTATTAGAATATGGGAAAAACTACGCACAGAGCGAAAAAACGGCTCTATGGGGCAATACACATGACTGGAGGTAAAGGTGGAATTACTTCATTGATAATCTAAGTCCCCAAAGACTTCAAAAAAAGGTGGAAAAACCTATTGATAATCTAAGTCCCCTAAGACTTCAAAAAGGTAAAAAAAATATATTGATAATCTAAGTCCCCTAAGACTTCAAAAAGGTAAAAAAAATATATTGATAATCTAAGTCCCCTTGACATGGGGTGATTGTCAGGGTACACTGAAAAGGTAAAAAAATATATTGATAATCTAAATCCCCTTACATAGGGTGTGGGGCTATTATATATTATTCAGCAGAGAGGAGTTTTTATACATGAGGATTGAGGGTTTTGATGTTACTTATTTATCTTCCTATGATGGGTTGCCTGTAAAAAATCATTTGCCTGTGGAGTTGAGGGAACGGTTCAAGACAGAGAACCAATGGTTGGAAAGTGGTTATGTGCTGGTGGCTGGTGCAGTTGGTTTGGAAATGCACCCTACGGCTGTAAGTAGGACTTTATGTACTTATTATCTTGATACGCAGGTAGAAGAACGGTAAAAAGGAACTTGCATTTTTCTTATTTATGTTATATAATATAAATAAGGTATATAATATATATCATGTAAATAAGGAAGTGTTGTACTATGGCTAAGAAAGAACCACCGCAGGAGTATATAGAAGTATTGGAAGTTTTGAATGTGCTTTATGATGAGGTGGATGGTTGCTCTTTTTATGATTATATTTTCCCCGATAATCAGAAGCAGGGGGAGCAGTGTGGTCACTATGAAAAGCCTAATGCAGTTTATCTTTATACCGATGAAAAAGACAGTGGGACAAGGAGAAGATTAAGGCGTCGCATAATGCTTTCAGATACATGGAAAGAAGATTATATAAATTATGTGGAGCAGAACCCATCTACTTTGTGTAGTGGGATTGCGTATCGAGGTAGGGCGAATAATTTAGAGAACGCTCAACGTATGTATGCGCTGGCGATTGACCTTGACGGGGTTGGATTGTATGAATTAAAAAATTTGTTGTTAAGATTTGGACAGCCAGCGGAAAATATTCGCACACTTCCTGTTCCAACTTTTCTTGTAATGAGTGGCACGGGACTTCATGTGTATTACGTTTTTGAAGAACCGATAGACCTTTTTCCGAATATCAAGTTGCAAATGAAGTCTTTGAAATATGACCTTACTTTTAGAATGTGGGACTATAAATCGACTTCCAAGAAAGATAAAGTGCAGTATCAGTCAATCGTTCAAGGTTTTCGTATGGTGGGGAGCATTAACCCGAAGTATGATGTTGAAGTGAAAGCGTTTCAGATTGGCGGTAGGGTAACGTTAGAGTATCTTAATTCCTATGTGAAGCCGCAGAATAGGGTTGATGTGAATCGGCGTTTTGCCCCATCTAAGATGTCAAGGGAGCAGGCTAAGGAAAGTTATCCCGAATGGTATCAGCGTGTAGTCGTAGAGAAGAACAAGCGGCAAAAGAAATGGGACATAAAAGGCAAGCAGGGCTTCGCTCTGTATAATTGGTGGCTGAACCGAGCAGGGGAGATTACGGGCGGTCACAGATACTATTATCTGATGTGTCTTGTCATTTATGCTTGTAAGTGTGATGTGCCGAAAGAGAAGCTGAAAGCGGATATGTATGAAGTGTTTGATAAGCTGAAACTGATAGAGCATGACAATCCATTGACGGAAGAAGATGTGGAGAGCGCATTAGAGGTATATAGCAAGGAGTATTACAATTTTAAGATTTCAGATATTGAGTATCTAACAGATTTGCATATTGAGAGAAATAAGCGAAATTATCAGAAACAGAAAGACCATTTAGAAGAAGCAAGAGCTATTCGTGATATTCGTATGAAGCGACAAAACAAGGATTGGCGTGAGGGTAACGGCAGAAAGAGTGCAGAGCCGATAATAGTTGATTTTTTTCGTGAAAACCCGACTGCAAGTAAAGCAGAGGTTATACGGGGAACAGGATTGTCTAAGCCGACAGTTTATAAATATTATGAAGCGGCAAAAGAAAAAGTGCAGTTAAAGCCAGCAGAGCCGATCGTAGCGGCAGGATTGGACACGGAAGAATTACGGGCGGTGTTTTCTCGCTGTGAGAATTTGCAGAGAATAGGGCGAGTTGACCGAGTTAATCACCGTGATTAAATTCAAACGAATAATATACATAATAGCAATAACATAAATACAGAAAATAAGTTATTGCTATTATGCTGTATGAATATATGAGAGGTGGAAACACTATAAATATTAAAGAAAAGTTAAAGAAATATTCTTTACTTTTTCTTTGTTCTTGTATATACTATAAGTAAGAAAGGAGTGTTGTATATGTCACAGGCAGTTAATGTTAATTTCAAGCTGGACGCAGATGTAAAAAAGAGCATGGAACAGGCGTGTTCTGAATTAGGTCTTTCCATGAGTGCGGCGTTCACTGTGTTTGCTAAAAAAGTAGGCAGAGAAAAGCGTATTCCTTTTGAGGTATCGGTAGACCCGTTTTATTCTGATAGCAATATCCGTTATTTGGAAAATATCGTGCGTGATATTAAGGACGGTAAAGCCCATTTCGCAGAGCATGACTTGATAGAGGTGGACTAATGAGGTTGCTATGGGAAGATAGAGCGTGGAGTGATTATCTGTACTGGCAGACGCAGGATAAGAAAACGCTGAAAAGAATTAACGGACTTATCAAGGATATTCAGAGAAGCACCTTTGATGGTATCGGGAAGCCCGAACCGCTAAAGGAAAATCTAAGCGGTATGTGGAGCAGGCGTATTGATGATACCAATAGGATTGTTTATTATGAAAAAGACGAGATAATCTATATCGTTTCATGCAAAGGACATTATGAAGATTGAAAGGGGGACGGGCAACCGCCCTCTTTTTTTACTCACCGTGAGTAAAAAAAGTCCTCACGGTGAGGACTTTTCTCTTTTACCGCTTAAATCTGTATGGAAAGGGATTGACATATATAAATTATGGTGGTACAATAACATATATAAATTATATAACTTATATATGTTATACAACAAATGTAAAGGAGTGTGACCCTATGAGAATTGTAGCTGTGGCTAATCAAAAAGGGGGCGTTGGTAAAACGA
Organism: Bacillota bacterium; assembly: GCA_041844735.1. GTDB lineage: Bacteria > Bacillota > Clostridia > Peptostreptococcales > Anaerovoracaceae > CAJPNN01. The sequence goes on along the minus strand of JBGZBP010000045.1, from coordinate 6,890 downwards.
CAACCTCACAAGCCTTGACCGCAGGGTTAGCAGATAAGGGATATAAAGTACTGGGAATTGACCTTGACCCACAGGGAAATCTTTCTTCTGCTTGCGGTTCGGTAAATTATAACGTACCGACTATTTATGAGCTGATGAAACGGGAAGTGACCGCAGAGGAAACGATCCAGCACATGAACGGTGGATATGATATAATCCCCTCAAATATCATGCTTGCAGGAGCAGAACAGGAGCTTTCACAGACAGGAAAGGAACATAGGCTGAAAGAAGCGATTGCCGCCGTATCGGATAACTATGATTATATCATTGTTGATACGCCGCCCTCGTTGGGTGTGCTGACGGTCAACGCATTTACAGCGGCAAGTGATATTCTGATACCTACAACGGCAGGAATATTTGCGACTACGGGAATTAACCAGCTTAATGAAACTGTAAAGAGCGTACAGAAGTATTGCAACCCGAATGTGAAGATAACGGGTATTTTGTTTACTCGTTTCAATCCGAGGGCAAATATCAGCAAGCAGATAAAGGAACTTACGGAGCAGTTGAGCCAGTATATTTCTGCACCGATTTATAAGACCTATATCCGTTCTGCAGTAGCAGTGGAAGAAGCACAGGCGAACAGGGTAGATATATTTGACTTTGCAGAAAAATCAACGGTATCAGAGGACTACAAAGCCTTTATAGAGGAATTTCTGAAAGGAGAGCAGGAGTAATGGCAGGAAAGGCAAAATTTGACCAAGAAGCGGCGTTTAAGTCGATTATAGGAGCAGGAGCAACAGAGGACGAGAAGAAAGCTGATAAGCCAGCAGGAAAGGGCAGACCGCCAGTTGAGAGAGAAACAAAGAAGCGTGTGAGCCTTGCTCTTTATCCGAGCAGTTACGGAGCTTTACAGAAAATTGCCTATGTGAACCGTCAGAGCGCAAGTGATATAGTGTCGGAACTGATAGCCGACTATGTAGCCGCAAACGCTGGAAAGCTGAAAGAATACGATAAAATCAAAACTGAATAACAGGCATAAGTTATATATATTATGTGATATATATAACTTGCATAATAGCAATAACATGTAAAGTGAGGTGCGGCGATGAATACGGTAATAAAGGGAACAAAGACAATCGCAGAGTACAAGCGTGTTCGTGAGGATATGGAGAACTTAGCCAGGGCGAATTATGCCAGGCATAAAGAAGCCTTTGAAGAATGGGGAGAGGGCGAGCCTGTAAAGGCGTGGTTTGACTTTGAGGGGAACTTCTGTATCGAGTACGAAAGCGGCAAATGGTGGCACTATAACGATAAGGGGGAATGGTGGTAGGTATGGCAGGACAACAGCAAGAAGAAATTGAAACAATCAGATCGAGAACAATCGAAGTCAAATTATCGGACGCTGATGTAAAGCGTATTTCTGAAAAGGCGGCGGCACACGGTTTGACCGTGGGGGAGCTGATAGAGAATTTTATTGGTGATTTAGTATGCGGAACATATAGTAACGGTTCTGATGAAAGAATGTATGCGGAACAGTGGTTTGAGCGTTGCTGGTTTGGAATGTTCCCCGACCTCACTTTTTTAAGGTATCTGATTGAGTGGGGTGGACTTGATGAAGTTATAGGTGCATGGGAAAATATAAAGAGTACCGAAGAAAATATACAGACCAGCGAAGAAGCACTTGCAAGCGGCGTGATGAAAGGCAGGGGTGGCAGAACCTACACATGGAAAGACATCACTAACGGAAAGGGAACGCCTTGTTATTCCAGTAAAGAAGAATGGGAACAGGAAGAAAGAACGGTTATATCTGATTGGCGAGAAGAAGTTGAAGCAGACAAACAGACACTTGCGGAATACTGGAATGAATATACCGAGCAGAAAAAGGAATATAAGAACGGTACATTTGAGGAAGAAATGAAAAAAGTCCTTGACTATTGGAGAAAATTTGAAAATTTTTTAGAGAGTGGCAAATAGTATACAAATTGTTGATTAAGTTCCTCACGGTGAGGAAAGAAAGGATGTCAAAAAATGGAAAAAAGATTTAAAGTAGTGGTAAAAGAGCATATTTCGGGTGGAATTATAAGGGTTATTGTTGATACAGAAACAGGAGTTCATTATCTTGTAGGAAGTGGTTTGGGGATAAGTGGAATGACACCATTATTTGATAGAGATGGGAAAATTGTTATAAAGAAATAACGAAAGGCTCTCGTTTTGAGAGCCTTTCGTTATTTCTTTATGCTTTACATTTAGCATACCAATAATCAGCGTTGGAAATTGCAGAGTCAAGAACACCTAATGCTGCCGCTGCGGCAGCTGTTCCACCGGCAGCTGCAAGACCTGCTGCCATACCACCTGTTAAAAATGCAGTGATTACTGTGGCTAATGCTGTACCACCAACTGCACCACCAACCGCAAATTCAGCAGAATTTACATTATTTACTGCAGTTCTGAAATTCTCAAGATTTTTAGAATTTGATGTTGTTTCATACATTGATTTTTCATTATCGCCAGAGCGTAAATACCAATGAGTTCTATCAGTATGAAAATATATATCATATTCTCTGTTTGAAAAAGTATGCTGATATACATAATCAGAATTTGCAAATGTTGTTGCAATATTACTTTCAATTTCCGCAGATTGAGCAATAGCATTAAGGTCTAATGTTTCAGTAGATTGTAGGTAATTGCCCGAACTGTCATATTTTTCGATTGTTAAAAGTCCGGTTTGTTTGTTGTTAGTAGCTATTGTTATGCCATCTTCGGTAACTTCTCTAACAATACATACATCGTTATTGTTGGTTAAGACCTGTACGGGTTCAGAAGCAAATGCAGTTGTTGTCATTGATAATAGCATAACAGCAGTAAGTGCAAGACATACAAGTTTCTTAAAAGGGTGTTTAATCATAAGCAATACCTCACTTTCTGTTAAATTTCAAACAATTATAAATTTACAGATTTATTTTAACACATTGTACATAAAATATCACTAAAAAAATGGAAAATATTGGAAAAATATTGTGCATATAGCAAAAAATATATAACTTATATATTGACAATACATTACATAAGTTATATAATATATATACAGTAAATAAAATATTTCATTTACACTTACTCACCGTGAGGACAGAAAGGAGTGAGAAAAGGACGGAAAACTACACGGTTATAATAATCTTTCTGATGATGCTGTTTTTACCTGTTTGGTGGAAGTGGCTACACAGAAAGAGACGAAAGGAGCTTTTGGAGATTATGAGTGAACAGAACAGACAGGAAGAAGCCGCAAGGAATGACCGTCAGCGTTTGGAGCAACAAGCCGTAGAGAGCCGCCAGTTATCCGAGCGAGCCTTAGCAGAAGAACGCCAGCGGCAGGAAATACGCCGTATGCAGGACGAGCAACGCCGACAGGACAGCCAGCGGCAGGAAGAACAGCGCAGACAGGACGAGCAACGCCGCCAAGAGGAAAGGCGCAGACAGGAGCAGAGGGCACAGGAAGAACGCCGTAAGCAGGAAAGACAGCAGAGAGAGGACAGCCAGCGGCAGGAACAGGAGCCAGCGAGGGAAGAACGTCTGAAAGAGGAAACACGGCGCAAGGAAGAAAACAGCCAGCGCAAGGACGATAAGACCCCACAGAGCCAAGAATTAAGGGATTTAGCCAATACAGAAGATAAATATATGCGGCTTGTAAAATCGGGCTATTATGACGAAAAGAGAGCCGAGAAAGCCGCAGAAAAGACAGAGGGCGGCAATGGCATGGAACAGATGAAAGAAGCACCAACAAAAGGAGGGTTTTCCGAAAGGAGAGAGGCTTTGAAAACAAAAGTGCAGGACGCATTGAGAAAACAGGAACACAGTAAAACGCATGATATAGGGCATAGCAGATAGGAGGGTTTATGGACGGAAACGATTTAGGAATGATAGCAAGGGTATTTATGTTCCTGCTAAAAGGCTTAAAATATGTACTTAAACTGGTATGGTTTACTGGTCTGTGGTGGTTTTGTGTTCCACTTGTTGTAGGGATTGGATATGAGGAAATAACAGGAACGTTCATACAAAATAATCAGATTATGGACGGTATTTTCACTATTTTGTGGTATGCTTGTTATGTTTTATGCCCATTAAATTTTCTTCAAAATATCATTCGTATGGTAAAAAAAGACCGCAAATTCAGCTTTTTAGAGCTTCTTTTGCATAATAGACAGAAGAAAGGTTTTGAAGCGAAGCTGGGCGGTGATACGGTAGCACTGAAAACAGCAAAAGACCTTTCGGGTGTTGTGTTCGGCAAGAGTAATGGAAAATATGCGACCATGCCCGAAAGCACAGACGGACATATTTTGATTGTTGGTGGAGCTGGTAGCGGAAAAACAGCCGCTGTTGCAATCCCTACGTTGATGAGCTGGAGAGAAAGAGTTTTTGCAATCGACATTAAGGGCGAGTTGTACGAAAAAACGAAGAAAGCAAGGGGAGAAGCTACAATAAAGGTATTTAATCCGACAGACAGAAACGCCTACGGATATGACCCATTCTATATGCTGAAAACGGCTGATGATATATCCAGTGCCGCCCGACAGCTTGCAATGTCCATTATTCCGTTGCCAGCAGATGTAAAAGACCCGTTTTGGATAAGGAACGCACAAAATATGCTCACTGGTTTTCTGATTTATTTGCAATGGCTGGGAGAAAGTTTTTCCAGCAGTATGCAAATTATAAAGGGTACTCCGACAAAGGAACTGATAGAGCAGATCGTAGCAGACACCAACGATAAGGCAAAAATGGAAATCATGCAGTTTAGCGGCATGGACGATAAGACACTTTCGGGAGTTTTTGCGGAGCTTTCAAACCATATCACGGTATTTGCAACGAGTGACGATTTACAACGGGCATTGTCGGGAGAAGGACGCAGTATCACGCCAGCAGACATTGAGGGTGGATATGACATTTTCTGCTGTATTCCAGAGCATAAGCTGGAAGAATGGAAAGACCTTTTAGGTATGATGTGTAATCAGTTCTTAAAATCCTTTGAGCGCAGGGGAGAGGGCAATAAGACACCTATTCTGTTTCTGATAGACGAGTTCCCAAGACTGGGAAAAATAGAAGCCATCAGTAATGGACTGGCAACTTTGCGAAGCAAGAAAATACATATTGCGCTTATCGTTCAGAGCAAGAGCCAGCTTAACGCAATCTATGGAAAAGATGTTGCGGAAGTCATAGCTGACAACTGTTCATATAAGGCAATACTGAAAGCCAGCGAACCCGAAACGCAGGAATGGTGTTCTAAGCTGGTCGGCACTTATGATAAGAAAAAGATTTCCAGCAATTACAACGCCGATATACTGGGTGTTGGAAAGGGACAGGGGACAAGCTCCAGCACAGAGGAAAAGCGTATTATCAAACCCGAAGAATTTGCCTATTTGAAAGATGTTGTGTGCGTGTTCCCGAATGGTTATAAGAGGTTGCAGAAAGCAAACTATTATGAAGATAAGACATTCACGGATAGAATGTAGGAAAGGAGAAACTATGAACGAAAACAACGCAAATTTATGTGAAATGGAACAGGAAATTTTTCAAATAAAAGATAAGTATAAACCTTATTTTGAATTAGAAAAAGAGAACAGAAGATTAAAGATAGAACGCTTAGAAATGTTGCATACCGCAGAGAAATTTTTGTTTGCTCTTATCGCAGCTCTCTTAGTAGATTTACTTAACAAAATGATATTTTAAGATTAGGAAATACAAAAAGGAACGCCATACTCTGTAAGGCGTTCCTTTTTACTCATTGGCGTAGATATAAAGTGCCGTCTGCAAGCGTGTTAGTGCAATGAAAATGACAATATATCCGACAACATATATGGTTTTTGTAGTATGAAAAATGGCTTGCCAGCTATCCGCAGAAATTAACTTGTAAATCTGCCAAACAAGGAAAAGAATAGGGATAACTGCAAGAGTATAGATTGTTAGAAACAGAGGAAATATTTTTGTGAGTACGGTTGCAAAAAATAGTAGAATTTTCGGTTTTTCTCTTGACGCTTTGCTTAATATCCGTTCTTCTTTTTTCCTTTGCCGCTTTTCTCTCTTTGTTTCGGGATATTGAACAGGCTTACCAAATTTTGAATAGTCAATTTTAATCTGACAATCATCAAGTTCCTGCATGAATTTTTTATATTCATCAGGTTTCATAGTCCTGCGTAATATATCCTGCTTTTCAGCAAGAGTTCTTTTCAATTCTTCCGATGATAAATCTTTGTAATTACTCATTGGCATTTCCCTTAATAATAGTTTTTACTGTGTCAATCGTAACCAGCTTTTGAAGCAGTTTTTCAAAGTCGGCAGGTTCGACTTTTTCACAACGAAGATATTTTTCTGCAAGTGCGCCGTTCTCGATAAGGCGGCGTGTTCTTTGCGCTCTTTCAAGTTTGCTCTGCTTTGCTTGAATGGCTTTCTTTTGAGCCTTTAATTGTTCCATTTTCTTTTCAAGTTCTTCTAATTTTTGTTCGGGTGTTTTTCGTTCAGCCATAGTATAACCGCCTTTCTGTTTTCTTTTTTATTGCTATAATCGGATTATACCATAATGCGACAGAATAGGCAATATGAAAGCGCATGACAGGCACACCGCCATTAAACGGTGTGCGGCGCTCCTTATTTCAGAAATACAAATGTGCTAATAGCACATTTACATTTCTTTCATGCGGAACGCATGATATAGCCGCCGCATATAGATTATCGCTATCATGAAGCTATTGCAGAAATGATAGTTTGCGTTTATAATTTAAGCGAGCGAAGCGGCGGCAATATCACGAAGTGCGCACTTATATACCAACTTATGTTGGTATGTGCGCTCTCCGAGGGGTCTTGCAGACGGCTACCGCAGAAACAGAAAAATGCTATTCGCATTTTATGTTTCATGCGGCAAG
>JBGZBP010000044.1:0-46478 GCA_041844735.1 Bacillota bacterium | reverse complement strand
GAGTAAGCGGAACAACCTTTGATAGAGAGGGATTTCAAAAGATGATAAAAGCAGTAGAAGAAAACAAAGTATCTACTGTTATAGTAAAAGATATGGATAAAAGTAATATCATAGTAAGGGATGTTATAGTATTGATTATTTTTTTATTGTATGTATAATAATTATAAAATATGATAATAAGGTTTTTTATATAACGGGTAGAGTTTAGCGAATTTAGGGGTAGAAATGAATATTCTATGTAATGACAGAGTTTATATTGCAATTGACTTGAAATCTTTTTATGCATCTGTTGAGTGTATTGAAAGAGGCTTGAACCCTATGACCACAAATCTGGTTGTTGCAGATTCCGAAAGGACACAGAAGACCATTTGTTTGGCAGTGTCACCAAGTTTGAGAGAATTTGGGATTTCGGGAAGAGCCAGATTGTTTGAGGTTGTAGAAAAAGTTAGACAAATAAATGCGGAAAGAAAAAATATGCTCCGCCGTGTGGCTGATAAAAATTTCTTTTCCGGCAAATCATATGACAAGGATGAATTAATTTTAAATCCACATATGGAGCTTGACTATATTGTTGCTAAACCTAGAATGGCTCACTATATTGATTTCAGTACACGAATATTTGAGATATATTTAAAGTATGTAGCACCTGAGGATGTACATATATATTCGATTGATGAAGTTTTTATAGACGCTACATCATATTTAAACCTTTACGGTAATACACCTCGTGAGCTGGCATCAAATATAATTGAAGATGTTGTCAGAAATACCGGCATCACGGCGACGGTAGGGATAGGTTCAAACCTTTATTTGGCTAAGATAGCAATGGATATAGTGGCTAAACATATGGAGCCGGATAAGGATGGTGTGCGAATTGCCGAACTTGATGAAATATCATATAGAGAACGGCTATGGGGGCATAGACCCATTACAGATTTTTGGCGGGTAGGCAAGGGATATGCTGCAAAATTAGCTAAAAACGGACTTTATACAATGGGAGATGTTGCAAAATGTTCTCTTGGAGGAAAAAAAGATTTTCATAATGAGGAGCTTTTGTATAAATTGTTCGGAGTTAATGCCGAGCTTCTGATAGATCATGCATGGGGAATAGAAACATGCACGATTTCAGATATAAAAAAATACAAATCAGGCAGTAACAGTATGGGGAGCGGGCAGGTGCTTAAAACACCGTACACTTTTGACAAGGCGGAGGCTGTTGTGCGTGAGATGGCTGAGATGCTTGCATTAAATCTGTTTGATAAGGGAATGGTGACAAACCAAATAGTTTTAGATATAGGGTATGATATAGAAAATTTGCAGGACAAAAATATTTCAGATGTTTATGATGGAGAGATAGAGATAGACAGGTATGGAAGAAAAGTTCCGGAACCTGACCACGGAAGTATCAATTTAGGAGAATATACAGCTGCTTACAGTAAAATTACTACAAAGGCGAAAGAGTTGTTCTCAAAAACAGCGAACAGGAAGCTTCTAATAAGGAGGATTCATATTACTGCGAATAATGTTATTGAGCCGGAGATTGGAGAAGAATCTTCGGAAACTGTGCAGATGGACATGTTTGATGCGATGAATTCACATGTGGGCGTCGAGTGCGGCAGGAATAAAGACACTGAGAAAGACAATTACGATGATGACATTAAAATTCAGGAAACGTTGCTGTCGATAAAGAATAGATTTGGTAAAAATGCTATTTTAAAAGCATCAAACTTGGAGGAGGATGCAATAACTCTTGATAAAAACAGTAAAATAGGTGGGCATAGAGCATAATTTTCAGGAGGGTGGAGGTTTGCAAAAGAAGAAATATGAAGATGTTTCAATAGGAAAGTATGAGCATATGATAAATATGAAAAGGCCTCGTTCGGGCAGATCCAAAATGCCTGTGTCGGATAGAGCAGCACAATTTTTGCCATATGCTCCGCTTAAGGGGCATGACGCAGCCATAGAAAAAAAGGCAAAAGAGATTCGGCAGAGACGTGAAGTAGAGTTGGTTGATGAAGATATTATATAGGTGAGACGAATGTTTTATGATGTTATATAGATGATTGGAGGGCGGATATCATGTTTAGAGAAATGAGGAGATTGAAGCAGGAAATATCAAGAGAAAAATGTATTGATATTTTAAAGAAAGAACCGAGAGGGATTTTATCAGTAGTCGGAGACGAGGGATATCCGTACGGCATGCCGTTAAACCACTGGTATTGTGAAGAAGATGGGAACTTATATTTTCATTGTGCAAAGGTAGGACATAAAATTGACTCCATAGAAAAATATGATAAAGTATCATATTGCGTCCATGATGAGGGATATAGAGAAGATGGAGAGTGGGCATTAAATATAAATAGTGTCATAGTGTTCGGCAAAATTTCCAAAGTATCTGATTATGACAAAACCATAGAAATTTGCAGAAATTTAACATATAAGTTTACTGATGACGAGGAATACATAGAAGAAGAATTGAGAAAGTTTTCAAAAGCGGTGTTATGCTTGAAATTGACACCTGTTCACATGACAGGAAAGTTGGTAAAAGAATCATAATAAGTGATAAATACAAAAAAAAGCAAAAAAAAATTTAAAAAATGTTATAAAAGTACAAAAAACAATTGCATATGGGCATAACTATATTGTATAATAATGTCAAAAAATACAATTTATAAAACCAACTATAAATTTTATGGGTAGGGGGTGGCCTGTATGAGTAATATGAAGGGCGTAAAAATTTTAAATCATGGTAAATTCTCAGATGTGTTGGATATGCTGGACGACAAGGGAAGTGTGAGGACAGAGAAGTTTTTTAAGGAAAAGTTTTTAAAACAATGCACCGGGAAAAGTGAAGACTGTAATAAAGGGATGTCTACCGGCGAAAATCGAACGCATAAGAGAGAGGGACTTAGTGAAATTATGTATATTCCGGATTTATTATCATATTATGATATTAAATTGGATATAAGAAGAAAATGGAGAAAGATAAGACATTCCGATTTTTACGAGAGTGCGGAGTATATGATTTTTAATTTTGACAAGAATGATATGATGAAATCGGCTTTTCTTTTGGTAAAGGATGGCGCACGATGGTGTGATGAGAAAGATGATAATAAGGTGTTGGTAAGTGCAACAATCAATAAGGCTGATGATTATGTGGATGCTTTTGAAAAATGTAGAGCTTTAGAGAATATTTCTTATGAGATGGAAAATGCGGTAAAAGAAAGTGGCAATCAGGGTGAATATGATATTGAAGAACATAGTCTGACAGAAGAAGTTATGGAAATTGTAGACTTGTGTGAGAAATATATATTTGCAAAATTTATGGGAATACTGGCTGAGGTGGTTTCGGAATTTCCTGCCGGTAAGGAATTATATATTAATATTATTGATTGATAAAATTTGTCGAACGTTTTGTAAATATGATTTAAAAATAATTAAATATGAAAGGTATACATAGGGCGTGCAAATAAAACAGCAAAGCACCTGAGTATACCTTTTTATTGTTATTAAATGGTGTATATTGGGATTAGCCGCCAACACTTTTCCCTATAAGCCCACATGTCCTATAAGGCTTAATTCAATTTAAGCTTTCTTAGAGGCAGGAACAGGAATGCGGCAATAGCGATTCCGGCACCGGTTTGTGCGAGATTTCCCGGAAGAGAGCTTATGAATGCTCCCCAGCCGCCATATATGAAATAGCTGGCTATGCTATAGCAAAGGCACTGGAGGGCTCCCCCAACTACAGATCCTGCAACTAATGCTGCTACAGGATTTTTTTGTTTGTTGCACAATAAATTGAAGATTAAACCTGTAACGATTGCCATGATTGCTTTGAATGCAAATGTCGGACCTACCCAAATAAAATATCCCAAGTAAAAGTCCGAAAGTGCTGCACCTATTGCTCCTGCTATAAAACCTTTTTTCCAACCTATCAATGCGACAGCCAGAAAAATCATTGTATCACCCATATGAAGATATCCGTACGGGTATGGTATTTTCAATAAAAACGTTGCAATGAATACCAGGGCGACAAACAATGCTGTTTGACATAGTGAAATAAGACTTTTGTTCTTCATAAAATTCTCCTCCAAAAAATAAATATTGCAGCAAACATTTTCAAATACAAAATATTTGTCTACAATAAAAGTCTATCATTAATAAAAGGTTAAAGCAATCCATATTACTCTGTAACAGCAATTTAATGCGAATGTAAGAATTCGATACTTGAAAGTTTTATCTTTTATGATATTATATGATTGGTAATTTGTTATCACATGAATTCAAGGGAGGAACGGATTGTGGATAGCCGTCAAATAAGGGAAAATGTATTAGAGGCCCAGAGAGATGAAAATGTTTTAAATGAGTTCATCGAGAAGTGGGAGCCGTTCATTTTGGATGTTGCATCCGGTGTGGCTGAACGTAGAATTACAAAGATGGATGAGGAGTGGACCGTTGCATGGAGCTCGTTTTATGAAGCCATCAAAAGATATACAGAAGAACGTGGAGATTTTAAACACTATGCGGAAATATTGGTTAGAAAAAGAGTTTTGGATTACACAATGTTTCTTGAACAAAACAGAGCTGATATTTCAAAGGCGAGAAAGAAAATGAACAAGGAAAGAAAAACAGGGTTTTATTCACCGGAATCCGAATATGAGGCTCCGATGAAAAGACATACCATCGTTAAAGATGAAGAACCTGAATATGATGATGATGATTACGAAGAGCCTTATGATGAGGACTATTCGGATGATTATGATGATGAGCCGATCAGCAGAAAAAAAAGTACAAGGGCTAAGTCGGAGAGGAGAAAAAATAGAGAACGTAAGAAGAGAATAAAGAAAAAAGTTTTGCTTGCGGCACTGATAACTGTGATTTTAGGAATAAGTGCAGTGGCTGCCATGTTTATGCCTTATACAACCTATCATGTCGAAAGCGACGCTTCCGTAGCATATACTACAAATATACTTGGCAGGGTAATAGATGAGAAAGCAGGCAATAAAGAAGGAAAAATGGTGATTTCCGCAGTTGATGCATATAATAAAAATATTGATGTAGTGCTGGATAAGACTATTACGGAGATGATAAAACAGGATTTCGTATCTGAGGATGAGGATGATCCGATAAATTTGTATGCTACAGGAAGAGGTAAAAAGAAAGCAAATGATGATTTGGAGGGACTCGAACTCAGAATCAACAAAGAATGGAAAGATATGCTGGAGAAGGCTCACAGAGAACGTATAGAAGAGGAAAAAAAGAAGCAAAAGGAAAAGGAAGAAAAAGAAAAACGAGAGCAGGAAGAACGAGAGAAGAGAGAGCGTACAGAGAAGAAAAATCAGGAAGATAAAAATCAAAACGGTTATGGTGATGATGGAAGCTCCGGCGGTAATCAGCCATCAAACAATACAACAAACAATAACAGCACCACTCAGCCGGAGAATACGACGGACGGAAGTACGAGTGATTCGGGCGGCGGGCAAACAATATCAGGAAATTAGGCAGATTGAGAGGTTAGTGATTTGGCAGGATACCCCATATTTATAACAGGAAAAATATTGGACACGGAAATACTTAAAAATAGAGTGAAAGAGGCTAGGGAGAAGTACTCTTTTCAGCAGTGCAGTATAGAGGAGACATATGAAAAGGGGTTTATTTATGTTAAAGTCAATCCGTTCGGGGACTTGACCATATTTACAGGAGGAGAAGAAGAAGAGAGCATCATTGTTGAACAGAACATATTTGAGCAGGGCGCAGGATACTATGACTTGGTATTCTCGTTTTTCATGTATATATTTCAAAATGTCGGGGATATCAGGTATGAAGCAATTGATGAATACATGGACGGTAATTTTAAGTTTGACGAAGTGCAGAGAAAGTTTGATGAATTGCTTGATGTTTATCTGGGAAGCATTTACGAGAATAAAATAAATGTTTTCGGAGACAGCGTTACAGACAAAATTGTGAGTGAAAACGGAACTGTTATAACAGCTCTTGGGGTATGGGATGCAAAGGAAATATTAAAGGAATACAGAGAGAAAGGCGTTTCCTTTGTTAGAGATAAATTTTTTATGATGCCGAATCGAGGACATGATGCCGTGTATGGGAGGAACTTGGCGCTATACTCGCTTTGGAATGATTGTACATATGAAAAAGACTGTAAGCATGCCGATTTCATCATAGATATATTTGAGAGGATAATAGATGACGGTGAGGCTGTGGCAATTCCTAAAGAAGCGTATCAGGAGCTTTGCAGAATTAAAGGTAAGGAATCACGAGATGTTTCACAAGTCGAAGATTTGAGATATGCAGGACCATGCGGATTTTTCAGATATCCACAGAGGATTCATGCCAGAGATTTGAGCTTTATAATACCGGCGGGATATAAAAATATTACAGAGAATATGATGACAAGTGAGATGGCAAAGCAGGGAAGAATGCTATACTATAACACTGATGAAAACAGTGCGATCAAATCGATAATGATAGATTCGGAACCGTGCTATAATGAAACCGAGGTTAGAGATTCCGACATACATTCCGGCGAAGAAAAAGGTAACAAGTATAGAGTGTTTGACATCGACTCAAAACCTTCAATGATGATTAGAACACCGAGAAGCATAGTGACCGTTTCCGTGCATACAAAAGATTTTGATAAGGGAGTCGATGTTCTTAAGGAAATTTCCATGACATTGGACAATCATGACATGGATTTCAGGATGTTTGATTCATATTCTTTAAGGGAAATGGTAGGTATGGGTCTACATCCGGAGGTTCTTTGCTATAGATACGAAAATGCGGATAATGAGACGAAGGGAAGCAGGGATGCTAAGCTTATATATGCACAGGCACTGAGCAAATTGTCGGATGACAGCCCTGTTAAATCCATAGAAATGCTGGAGGATTTATTAGAAGAAAATCCGAATGACGAAACTGTTATTTTTGTTTTGGGTGAAATATACTTTTACTCCGGATGGGAAGAAAAACAGGATCATGAGAATGCACAGAGCAGGGCATATGAGCTGTTTTTGAAATATAATGAGTTGATTCCGGATTCTTACGATGTGTCACCTTATCTTGCAAGGTTAACTGAACCGGGTGCTCTTTTTGCTGACGAAGTTGCTTACGATAAATACATTAACATTTTAAAAAGCGACCCGGATGAATACATAAAATACAAGAGTTGGTTTGAGAGGAATAATATTTTGAGTGACAGTGATATAGAGGCACTGGATTTTCACGTATCGAAATATTTTGGTGAAGTTTCGTGGTATTTAGGAGGAATCGGAAGCAGTCATGCAACACTTGCCGTAATACCTCCCGGTGACAAACGACCTTATCATACCATCATAACAAGGGGATTTTCCTACTTTAAAATGAATTTGCCCGAAAGTGAAAAACCCGGAACTCCGCAGAGGATGGAGTTTATGATTTATCTGCCGAAAGAATGGGATGTTAATGATTTGTCGAAATGGGAAAATTCATGGTCGCTGCGTTTTTTGGAGAAACTTGGGACATTTTTGACCGGTTCCGGAAGATTTGTAGCGAGTGGATATAATATAGATTATGGAGATAAATTGGATGAAGGAGTCGATTTTACAGGAGTTTTAATTTGGGAGCCTTCCGGATATGATGACGGAGCAATGATATGTGATCTCCCGAGCGGAGAGAGAGTTGCTTTTTATAATATAATACCTATGTACAGAGAGGAAACGGAATTGAAAATTTCCGACGGACTGGAGGGACTGTTTGAGAAAGGGTTCGCAAAGGCGGGGAGTGTGATAGATGTTAAAAGAAAAAACTACGCTGCCGACAAGGGAAACTCAGGTATTTTGAACTAGATAAATGAGCAAGGAAACATGCAGTATCGGGAAGCGAAATATATCAAAAATTTGAAAAAGGTGTTATAGATGATATTTAAGGGAAAGAACCATGCGATGGACTGGAATTTGAACGGCAAAGAATGGACATATAATGTTATCGATGTAAGTGCGGGCAGAGGAGGTCTCCCTATGCTTATAATAGGCAGTGAGAGGTCTGCACTTATAGACCAGGGTATGAGCTACTGTGCAAAAGGTATGATAAAGAAAATAGAGGACGCTTTGGGAAATCGTCCTCTTGATTTTGCTATCATGACGCATTCTCATTATGACCATATAGGCGGGATATATGCCCTGAAAAAAAGATGGGGGAACTTGAGAATTCTGGCACATGAGCACTGCAAGAAAATCATGGCAAAGGAAAGTGCGATAATCAGGATGAATGCATTATGTGAAATAGCCAGAAAAATGTACGATGAAAAAGCTGACAAACTGTCGGTCGAGGAAATGAGAGGTCTTGAGATAGATAATACATTGGATGATGGAGATTTAATCAATTTGGGAGACAGAACACTCAGAACCATTTATACTCCGGGGCATACGACATGTTCCGTTTCTTTTTTGTTGGAGCCTCAAAATATAATTTTCCCGAGCGAGACAATAGGAGTATTGGAAGGAGACGGGACAATACTTACAGCATTTGATAAAAGCTACATCCAAACTATGGAATCCATTGAACGTTGCCAAAGGGAGGATGCCGAACATATAGTCTCCCCGCATTTTGGACCGGTTCCCGACGAATTGGCAAGGGAATACTGGGATATGGCAAGGAAGTCTGCAAATAAGAGTAAAGATTTCATACTTAATCTATACAAAGAGGGCAAAAATACGGAAGAAATACTGGCAGAATACAAAAGAGCCTTTTGGATTGACGGGCTTGATGATCAGCGTCAGCCGCTTGAGGCTTTTTTGGAAAATGCAAGTGCGATGATAAATGTAATCGGGCGTGAATTTTGTGAAAATTAGAGAAAAATTAGGCAAGTCAAATTTAATCTATATTAAGTAATTTAAAGGGATAGAACCCCTTGACAAGTTATTAACGAGAGTATACAATGGTTTCATTAAACTGTATCCATTAAGGTGTCTGTTGATTAATATCCATGCAAGATGACAGAAGAGAACCTTTCTGGATGAACCGATTGTTTAACTTTTAATACGGGAGGAATATCAAAAATGGATTTCAAACTTTCAAAAACTCATTTGCTAATGCAGGAAATGTTTCGCAAATTCGCAGAGACAGAAATTAAGCCATTAGCGGAAGACATGGATGAGACAGAAGAGTACAGCCTTGATCTTGTAGCTAAGCTACAGAGATACGGATTCTTCGGTATTCCATATTCAAGAGAATATGGTGGAGTAGGTGCTGATACACTTGCATATGCATTGGCTATGGAAGAGGTTTCAAAAGTAGATGCTTCAACAGGAATTACTTTATCTGTTCATACGTCACTTTGTTGCTACGGATTGGATACTTTCGGAACTGAAGAACAGAAGAGAACATGGTTGACTCCGCTTATTGACGGTTCAAAAGTGGGTTGTTTCGGTTTGACTGAGCCTAATGCGGGATCAGATGCAGCCGGACAGCAGACAAAGGCTGTTTTAAGTGAGGACGGTACGGAGTACATCATAAACGGTACGAAAATATTTACAACAAACTCAGGATTCGCAGATACTTGTCTATTGTTCGCTATGACTGACAAGTCTTTAGGAAACAAGGGTATCACTGCATTTGCAGTGGATCTTCACGCACCGGGAGTTTCTGTTGGAAAAAATATCAGAAGAATGGGTATCAGAGCGGCTTCAAACTGCGAAGTTGCGTATGAAAACGTTCGTGTTCCGGTAGAAGCAAGAATCGGAAAAGAAGGACAGGGTTTCAAAATTGCTATGCAATGTCTTGATGCAGGAAGAATCGGTATCGCTGCTCAGTCAGTAGGTATTGCACAGGGAGCACTTAACGAAACTCTAAAATATATCAAAGAGAGAAAACAGTTCAACAAGAGAATTTCATCATTCCAGAACTCACAGTTTAAGTGTGCGGAATTACAGACATTGGTTGACGCTGCAAGGCTTATGACATGGAGAGCTGCTGTAGCTAAAGACAACCATGAGCCGATCAGTTCACATGCTGCTATGGCTAAGTTGTTTGCATCAGATGTAGCAAACAAAGTTACAAGAGACTGCGTACAGTTGATGGGTGGATATGGTTACTCCAGAGAATATCCTGTTGAAAGAGCCATGAGAGATGCTAAGATTACTGAGATTTACGAAGGAACATCTGAAGTAATGAAGATGGTAATCGCAGGCGGAATGAAGGTAAAATAGGAAATTTTGAAAGGAGATTGAGATATGAAAATTTGTGTTTGCATTAAACAAGTACCTGATACAAACGAAGTAAAGCTTGATCCGGTTACTAATACACTTATCAGAGACGGTGTGCCAAGTATCATCAACCACGATGACAAATCAGGTATTGAGGCGGCACTACAGTTAAGAGAAAAAGTTGGTGGAACTGTAACAGTTGTTTGTATGGGACCTCCACAGGCAGATGTTGCTCTTAGAGAAGCACTAGCTATGGGATGCGATGATGCATATCTTATTTCTGCCAGAGAATTCGGCGGATCGGATACATATGCTACATCAAATATCATCGCTGCAGGTTTAAGAAAAATTGGATATGACTTGGTAATTACAGGTCGTCAGGCGATAGATGGAGATACTGCACAGGTAGGACCTCAGATTGCTGAAAAATTAGGTGTTCCTCAGATTTCATATGCTGAAGAGATTAACCCCGGAGATAAAGAGGGAACTCTTGTAGTTAAGAGACAGTTCGAGGACAGATATCACCTTATCGAAATTAAGACTCCTTGCCTACTTACAGCACTTTCAGAGTTGGCAGAGCCTAGATATATGCATGCAGGCGGCGTAGTTGACGCTTACAAGAAAGAGATTACAATTTTAGGATATGATGACTTGAAAGATACTATCGAACTTGATGCTATCGGACTTAAAGGTTCTCCTACAAATGTATATAGATCTTTCACTAAGCAGGCTAAGGGTGCCGGAACTATTCTTGGTGATGTTAGTGCGGATGAAGCAGTTGACGCTATCATCAAGAAGATGGAAGAAAAATTCATCATTTAGTGTTAGGATAGGAGGATTACGAAATGAGTAAAGACATTTATGTAGTAGCGGAGCAGAGGGACGGTCACGTTGCTAAAGTCGGTATTGAGTTGATCGGTGAAGCTACAAGACTTGCTGAACAGCTTGGACAGAAAGTAGTTGGAGTTCTTCTTGGAGACGGAATCAAAGGTGCTGCAGACGAGTTGATTGCTTGGGGTGCGGATTCTGTTGTATATGTGGACGATCCTATGCTTAAAGAATATGTTACAGAGCCGTACACAAAGGCTTTGACACAGGTTATAAGAGAGTGCGATCCTGAAATCGTAATGTTCGGTGCGACTTCAATAGGTAGAGACCTTGCGCCTAGAGTAGCATCAAGAGTGAAGACAGGTCTTACAGCAGACTGTACTTCTTTAGATATTGATCCTGAGACAAAACTTCTTAGAATGACAAGACCGGCTTTTGGTGGAAACATCATGGCTACGATTCTTTGTAAAACTCACAGACCGCAGATGGCGACAGTAAGACCGGGCGTGATGAAGAGAATTGACAAAGATGAAAATAAAAAAGGTGAAGTTAAGGAAATAAAGGTAGATTTCGTTGAATCAGATATGAACGTTAAAATCTTAGAGGTTGTTAAAGAAACTTCCAAGAAGACAGACATCACTGAGGCTAAGTACCTTATTTCAGGTGGAAGAGGTATTGGATCTCCTGAGTTCTTTAATGTTTTACAGGAACTTGCCGATTTGTTAGGCGGAGATATTTCTTCATCAAGAGCGAATGTAGATGCCGGATGGATTGCAAAAGACAGACAGGTTGGACAGACAGGAAAGACAGTAAGACCTGAACTATACTTAGCTTGCGGTATATCAGGAGCTATTCAGCATTTAGCAGGTATGGAAGGTTCCGAGTGCATTATCGCTATTAACAAGAACGATACAGCACCTATCTTTGATGTTGCAGATCTTGGTATCGTAGGCGACGTTAAGGTTATCATGCCTAAGCTTATAGATGCAGTAAGAAAGTATAAGGAAGCTAAGGAAGTATAATATTTCCGATGCACGTTATACCTTTAAAACATTACATATAGTATTGAAGAAAAAATATCTTTTCAATTTATGAAAGGTATGTTAGAATTAACAAAGTAGATTAATTAAATAGTTAGTAGATTAAAATAAAAATATCTTCAGGGCAGGGTGAAATTCCCGACCGGTGGTGACAGTCCACGAGCACGCAAGTGTTGACTTGGTGAAATTCCAAGACCGACAGTACAGTCTGGATGGAAGAAGAGTTTATGCTTATGTAGTTAGGCGATAAATGGATTTTTTGCTCTGGAATAGGTTTATTCCGGAGCTTTTTATTTTTTTATTTATTGTTGACGAAATATGCTGATTTTTTGAATCCCCCCTGATTGATATTGGGGGGATTTTTAATTTTATGGCAGGAGCAGGATTATGAAGGAAAAAGAAAGATTTATGAAAATGGCGATTGAACTTGCAAAGAGGGGTATAGGCAGAGTTTCCCCTAATCCTCCTGTTGGTGCGATAGTTGTAAATAAAGGTAAGGTGGTAGCTTCTGCATGGCATAGTGAGTACGGGGGGCTGCACGCAGAACGGAAAGCACTGCAAAATCTACCGGACAAGTATTTCGGATCCGAGCTTTATGTCACATTGGAACCCTGTTGCCATTACGGTAAAACTCCTCCGTGTACGGATATCATAATAGAAAAGGGGATATCGAAAGTATATATTGGAGTGTCGGATCCAAATTTGAAAGTGGCAGGCAAAGGGATAGAAATTTTGAAAGCTCATGGAATAGAAGTGGAGACGGGAATTATGGAAAGTGAATGTAAAAAGGTGGCAGAAGAATTTTTTTACTTTCATGAGAACAGGGTGCCATATGTTGTATTGAAATATGCTATGACTGTGGACGGTAAAATCGCAACGTTTATGGGAGATTCTAAGTGGATTACGAATGAGATATCACGCAAAAAGGTACATGAACTAAGGAGCCGATACGACAGTATCATGGTGGGCATAGGTACCGTGATTAAGGATGATCCCATGTTAAATGCAAGAATAGAAAATGGAAAAAATCCGACAAGGGTTGTACTGGACAGTAACCTAAGGATAGACGAAAATTCTAAAATTGTCCGGACTGCCGGAGATATTGAAACGATGATTTTCACCAAAAAAACAGAATATGATACTTCCGTCTTAAATTGCAATGGAGAAAAAGACGAGAATCTTTTAGATAAAAAAGACAGACTCAAAAACATGGGAGTGAAGGTGATTGAAGTTGAAAGTTCGGAAGATAGGGTGAATGTTGCAGAGGTACTCAAGAATCTGGCAAAGTGCGGGGTGACGAGTGTTTTAGTGGAAGGCGGGGCAGAGCTGAATTACAGCATGATAAAATCGGGATATTTTAATAAGGTTTATACGTTTATAGGATCGAAGATGTTTGGGGGGCAGAAAGCACCTGCCCCTGTCGGCGGGAGCGGTGTAAAGGCGGTAGAAGATGCATTCAGCCTTGAGCTTGAATCCGTTGAGAGGCTGGAGAATGATATTTTGGCAATATATCAAAAATGTAGATGATATTTTAACAATATGTAGCATAGAGGAGGGAGAGATGTTTACAGGTATTGTAGAGAAAGTAGGGGTGGTAAAATCGGTCAAGAGGGGGCAGAAAAGTTTTTCTTTGACATTCGGATTGCCGGAGATATTTGATGATGTTAAGATAGGCGACAGTATAGCGATAAACGGAGTTTGTCTTACGGTGAACAGTATGGAATCAGGAACATGGACTGCAGATGTTATGCCGGAGACCGTGAGAAACACCGGCTTATACGAGGTAAAAGCCGGTAGTGAAGTGAATATGGAGAGAGCGATGGCTGCAAACGGGAGGTTTGGCGGACACATTGTTTCGGGACATATAGACGGAATGGGAAAAATAGTAAAGATTAAAAAGGATGATATAGCATACAGGTATGAGATAACTGCCGGAGACGATGTTATGAGATATATCGTTAGAAAAGGATCCATAACTATAGACGGCATCAGCTTGACAGTTGCAGATATCGGGACGAACAGTTTTGAGGTTTCAGTAATCCCGCACACCCTCGACGTTACGGTTTTAAAAAATAAGAAACAGGGAGATACGGTTAACTTGGAAACGGATATAGTAGGAAGATACATAGAAAAGTTATTTGTGGACGAAGATCAAAATTTACTCTATATGAACAGGGAAATTTTCAGCAAAAAACAGGTAAAGAGTCAAATGGGTAAGAGGGATATAAGCAGGGATTTTCTTTCTGAAAACGGATATATTTAAAAATTTTAGGGAGGTAAAAGATGATTAAAGGGTTTAGCAGTATTGACGAGGCGATAAGAGACTTGCAGGAGGGAAAATGCATAATTGTAACAGACAACGAAAATAGAGAAAATGAGGGGGATTTGGTGTGTGCCGCCGAGTTTGCGACGCCTGAGAATGTAAATTTTATGATATCAAAGGCAAAGGGGTTGCTATGTATGCCGATGGCGGAAAGTGAGATAAGAAGATTGGAGTTGCCTCCAATGGTAGCAAAGAATACGGATAACCATGAAACGGCATTTACAGTGACAGTGGATTACAAGGATACTGGGACAGGTATCTCTGCATTTGAGAGATCAAGGACAGCGATTATGGCGGCTGATAAGAATACCGTGCCGGGAGATTTCAGAAGACCCGGGCATATGTTTCCTTTAGCGGCAAAAGAGGGAGGAGTGCTTGTAAGAGAGGGGCATACCGAAGCATCTATAGACCTTATGAGAATAGCAGGATTGAAGCCTGTAGCTATAATCTGTGAGATTACGAGAGATGACGGAGAAATGATGAGAACACGTGAACTAATAGAGTTTGGAGAGCGGGAAGATATAAAGCTGATATCTATAGAGCAGCTGAAAAAATATCGCAGGCAAAGAGAGAAGTTGTCCGAATGCAATGCCATGGCAAAACTGCCTACGAGATACGGAGCATTTACTGTAAGAGGGTATGTGGATAAATTTACCGGGGAGCACCATGTGGCACTGTCTATGGGTGATATAAAAAATGGAGAGGCGGTCTTGATGAGGTTGCACTCCGAGTGCTTGACAGGGGATGTTTTCGGATCTGCGAAATGTGACTGCGGAGAGCAACTTGATACCGCTATGAGACAAATAGCTGAGGAAGGCAGGGGAGTGCTGCTCTATATGCGTCAGGAAGGCAGAGGAATCGGACTTATAAATAAATTGAAAGCCTATGAATTGCAGGATGAGGGCATGGATACCATAGAAGCAAATGTAGCATTGGGATTTGAACCGGATGAGAGAGACTACTCTGTAGGAGCGGATATATTGAAGGATATGGGAATCAAGCAAGTAAGACTTATGACGAATAATCCCGAAAAAATAGAGGGCTTGTCGGAATACGGTATCGAGGTGGTAGAAAGAGTGGCGATACAGATGCCGCTAAAGGCGGAAGATGAGACGTATTTGCGAACAAAACAGAACAAAATGGGACATATGGTAAATTACAACTAAAATATAAAGAGAGGATAGGAAAGATGAATATTTTACAAGGAAAATTAACAGGTGGAGAACAGAAGATAGGTATAGTATGTGGGAGATTTAATGAGTTCATAACATCAAAACTTTTGGCGGGAGCAGAAGATTGTCTTGTAAGACACGATGTTAAGAGTGAAAACATAGATGTGGCATGGGTGCCGGGAGCATTTGAGATACCTCTCGTTGCTAAACATATGGCTATGTCGGGAAAGTATGATGCTGTAATATGTTTGGGAGCAGTGATAAGAGGGGCTACAAGCCATTATGACTATGTGTGTGCGGAGGTCTCAAAGGGGATTGCGGCAGCATCTATGGAAAGCGGTAAACCTGTTATGTTCGGGGTGGTTACTACGGACACGATTGAGCAGGCTATAGAAAGAGCGGGAACAAAGGCAGGAAATAAGGGATATGATGTTGCTTCGGGAGCAATAGAAATGATTAATCTTATGAAAAGGATTTAACTTAAAAAGATTTTGAGTGTTGAGATTAAAAATTGAATCAGGATAAATAATGAATATAAACGAGCAGATGAGGGGTTATGCATCTGCTCGTTTCTTAATAAAATCTTAACATTGATTTGACATATTGGGGGATTACCCCTATAATAGATAGGAAATAGTTTGATATTCAAGGTATTTTCTAAAATTTTCAGTCAATTGAAAAGGAGGTTGATAATTTGGGAATAGGGATTATCGGGACAGGCAGAAAACAGCCTGAGCTCGTTGTAGATAATGAAATGATGTCCAAAATCGTTGATACGAACAACGAATGGATAGTTGAAAGAACAGGGATAAATACAAGAAGGGTCGCTACAAAGGAATCGTCGTTGGACCTTGCGGAAGGTGCGGCAAAGCAGGCCATGGGGTATGATGAGGAGAAGGATGAGTGGAAGATTGATCCTATGTCGATTGATCTTGTCGTATTCACTTCGGTAACGCCCGACGATGTGGTTCCGTGTATGGGGTCACAACTTAAGGCGAGGCTGCATCTGGATAACGCGGTGGCTTTTGATATTAATGCGGCATGCAGCGGATTCGTATATGCTTCATGGGTGGCAGAGAGTATTATGAAAACCGGAATGGTGCCGGGAGGGTCGCCGACGAACGAGGTGAAGCGAGCTCTTGTGGTAGGCTCGGAGAGGCTGACAAGAATAACGAATTGGGAAGATAGAAGTACATGTATTTTATTTGGAGACGGTGCCGGAGCGGCAGTACTTGAAAATTTTAATGACAAAGCGGGAATTCTGGCAACATGCATAAAAAGCTATGATGATGATCAAGGCGTTTTGAAATGCGGGATAGAATATCATGAAACCCCTTTTGCACCGGAACCTGATAAAACCATGAAGCTGTATATGGCAGGACAGCAGGTGTTCAGATTTGCAGTTAAGGCTGTAACTGAGGTAATGGAAGAAGTACTGGAAAGAGCCGGTCTGAGGGCGGAAGATATAAAATTTTATGTTCCGCATCAAGCAAATCAACGTATTATACAGTTTGCTGCTCAAAGGTTCAAACAGCCCATAGAAAAATTCCATGTTTGTATTGACCATATGGGAAACTCGTCTACAGCAAGTGTGCCTATGGCATTGAGTGAACTTATGGAAACCGGAAAGGTGCAGACGGGAGATAAAGTGATGTTGGTAGCATTCGGCGGAGGATTGAGTGCAGCGGCAATGATATTTGAGGCTAACTAGGAGCCAGGAGGTATATTTATGAAGATTGCGTTATTATTTTCCGGACAAGGAGCTCAGTACACAGGCATGGGAAAAGAGCTTTATGATAAATTTAAGGTTGCAAGGCATATTTTTGATGAGGCCGGAGTTGATGTTAAAAACTGGTGCTTTGAAGGATCAAAAGAGGTTCAGCAGCAAACAAATGTTACACAGCCGTGCGTCTATACTGTAACCATGGCAGCATATGAAGTTTTTATGCAGGAACTTGAAGCTGCAAATTTGGGAATTGAGATTTCCGCCATGGCAGGATTCAGTCTTGGGGAGTACAGTGCCCTTACAGCGGCGGGAGTTATAGACAACTTCAGCAAGGGATTATCCATAGTAAAGAATAGAGGTATATGGATGAACGAAGCAGGAAAAAGCGAGAGCGGAGAAAACCGTGGAGGCATGAGTGCTGTTTTTGGTGAAAGAGATACGATACTTGAATGTGTAGAGGCTGCACGAGGAGATGGAATACTTGAAGGAGTAAATTTCAACTCACAACAGCAAACAGTGGTAGCGGGTGATTTTGACGCTTTGGAAAGATTTAAAGAAGTTGTAAAAGAAAAAAGAATAAAGGCTATTCCGCTAAGGGTAGGAAGTGCTTTCCATAGCCCTATGATGGAGCCGGCAAGGGATAAGCTTTATGATATTTTAAAAGAAGCGGACCTCAAAATGCCGAAAATAAAGGTCTACTCAAATTCTTTCGGAGAGGATATGATGAATGGAGTTTCTCCTGAAAATGTTGCGGAAGAGTTGGCTGTAAAGATGGCGGATCAGGTTAGAATGCCGGTTTACTGGCAGGAAATTGTCGAGAAGATTAATGACAGCGGGATAGAAACAGTGGTAGAAATCGGGCCGGGAACCACTCTTATAGGGTTGGTTCAGAAAATCAGACCCGATATGAATACATTCCATGTCGATAACGTGGAAACATTAGAAGCTACAATTAAGGGGTTAGGAAAATTAAGATGGGAGAAAAATTAATGTTAAAAGGGAAAAATGCAATTATTACAGGTGGAGTTAGAGGAATCGGATTCGGTATAGCGAAGGAATTTTGTAAGCAAGGGGCGAACGTGGTTATCTCATACAGAAGTAATGACGAGGCTGCAAATAATGCAAAAAGCGAACTGGAAACGTTCGGAACCAAGGTTGAAATCATTAAAGGAGATGTGGCGGATGCCGAGTTTGCAAAGAAGACAGTCGATTTTTGCAAAGAAAAACTGGGATCTGTTGATATCTTAGTGAATAATGCAGGTGTCACAAACGACAAACTTTTGATGAGAATGAAGCCGGAAGACTTTGATTCCGTGCTGGATATAAATCTCAACGGAAGTTTTTATATGCTTAAATTTGCATCCGATATAATGATGAAACAGAGATTCGGAAGGGTCATCAATATGACTTCAATAGTGGGAGTTAAAGGAAATGCGGGTCAGGTTAACTATAGTGCCTCAAAGGCGGGTATGATAGGAATGACATTGTCGGCAGCCAAGGAACTGGGCAAGAGAGGGATTACGGTAAATGCTGTAGCACCCGGATACATCGAGACGGATATGACGGCAGTGCTCAGCGATGCTCAAAAGGAAGCTATGGTTCAGGCTATTAGTGTCGGAAGAGCAGGCAATGTTCAGGATATTGCAGATGCGGTAGCATTTCTTGCATCGGATAAAGCATCATATATTACAGGGCAGGTACTGGGAGTAGATGGCGGAATGAGCGTCTAGCTTATGAAAGGATAGGGAACTATGAATAAAAGAGTAGTTATTACAGGATATGGAGCTGTAACGCCTTTAGGAAACAATGTTAAAGATTTCTGGCAAGGTATTCATGAAGGAAAAAACGGTATAGGAACTATTACAAAATTTGATCCGAACGAGCAGAAAGCTACCATGGGAGCAGAAGTCAAGGATTTCGAATATCACGATCCGAGAGCGGCAAAGAGAATGGATTTATTTTGCCAATATGGCGTGGCGGCTGCAAAAGAAGCCATGGAAATGAGCGGACTTGTATCGGGTGAAAACATAAAGCCTGAAAGACTGGGAGTAATCGCAGGGTCAGGTATAGGCGGGATTATGACTTTGGAAGCTGAAAAAACAAAGGCGCTTGAGAAAGGGGTTAAAAGAGTTTCTCCTATGTTGGTGCCTATGGTTATAGGAAATATTATGGCAGGTAGTATTGCTATTGAGTTTAATGCCAAGGGTAATTGCATAGATATAGTTACAGCATGTGCTACCGGTACGCATTCAATAGGAGAAGGAATGTATAACATAATAAATGGAAGAGCAGACGCAATAATAGCAGGTGGGGCGGAAGCTCCGTTTGCACCTGCGTGCTTTTCGGGGTTTGCAAACATGACGGCATTATCCACCAGAGATGATGCTGACAGATGCTCAACTCCTTTTGACAAAGAAAGAGACGGATTTGTAATGGGTGAAGGTGCAGGAATTGTGATTTTGGAGTCGCTGGATCATGCACTTGAGAGAGGTGCAAAGATATACGGAGAAGTTGTCGGCTATGGAAGTTCTTGCGATGCTCATCATATAACTGCTCCGGCACCGGACGGAACAGGGGCGGCACAGGCTATGGTAGAGGCTATCAATATGGCAGGAATACGTCCTGAAGAAGTTTCATATATAAATGCACACGGCACAGGAACTCCATATAACGACCTTTTCGAGACCAGAGCTATAAAGACTGTTTTCGGAGATTTTGCAAAAGTGGTTCCGGTAAGTTCCACAAAGAGTATGACAGGACATTTACTGGGTGCCGCAGGAGCAATAGAAGCGATAATATGCATCAAGTCCATTGAAGACGGCATAATACCGCCAACTATAAACATAAGAGTACCTGATCCGGAGCTGGATTTGGATTATGTGCCTGATGTTGCGAGACACGTTGATGTAAAATATGCTATGAGCAATTCGCTTGGATTCGGGGGACATAACGGATCACTCATCTTCAAGAAGTTTGAAGCATAATAAAGTAGTGTAAGGGACGAGTTGAGATGAGTATTTTGTTGGATAAAGAAGAAATTAAAAAAATAATACCGCACAGAGAGCCTTTTCTGCTGGTTGATGAACTGATAGAATTAATACCGGGCGAAAAAGCGGTGGGAATAAAGTATGTGAGGGAAGACGAGTACTTTTTTAAAGGGCATTTCCCTGAAAAGCCTATAATGCCGGGAGTGCTGATAGTTGAAGCCATGGCACAGACAGGGGCTGTTGCAGCTCTTAGTGTGCCTGAATTTAAGGGGAAAATTGCACTGTTCGCCGGCATTAAAGATGCCAAATTCAGAGAACAGGTATTGCCGGGAGATGTTTTGAGAATGGAAGTGGAACTTTCCACATTCAGAAGAGGTATAGGCACTGGAAGCGGAAAGGCTTACAAAGGCGATAAGCTGGCATGTTCAGCAGAAATTATGTTTGCTGTTGAAAGATAGAATCGTTATATTATAATCGCAGAGGAGATGAATGAATTGACTAAAGAAAAATATTATATTACCACACCTATTTATTACCCTAGTGATAATTTGCATATAGGGCATACATACTGTACTGTAATGGCGGATGCCATGGCTAGGTTCAAAAGGCTTGAGGGATATGATGTCATGTTTCTTACGGGAACAGATGAACATGGTCAAAAAATACAGAAAAAAGCTGATGCAGCGGGGGCAACACCTCAGGCGTATGTAGATCACATAGTTGATGGGATAAAGAAGCTTTGGGAAACAATGGAAATCTCCTATGACGACTTTATAAGGACAACGGATGAAAGACATACGAAAAGAGTACAGGAAATATTTAAAAAGATTTATGATAACGGCGATATTTATAAAAGTGACTATGAGGGCTGGTATTGCACTCCGTGTGAGGCTTTTTGGACCGATGTTCAGCTTGTAGACGGGAAGTGCCCGGACTGCGGAGCTGTAGTGGAAAAAGCACGTGAGGAAGCATATTTTTTCAAGCTTTCAAAATATCAGGACAGACTTTTGGAACTGTTTGAAAAGACTCCGGAATTTCTTGAGCCGGATTCCAGAAGAAATGAAATGATAAGCTTTGTTAAGCAAGGGCTTGAAGATCTCTGTATATCAAGAACCAGTTTTGATTGGGGGATACCCGTACCTATAGATGAAAAGCATGTTATATACGTGTGGCTTGACGCACTGTCAAACTATGTTACGGCATTGGGATATCCCGTTATAGACGATGAAAGTAGTGATAAGTATGAGAAGTACTGGCCTTGTGACGTCCATTTAGTGGGAAAGGAAATAGTCAGGTTTCATTCAATTATATGGCCGGCTATGTTGATGTCCATGGATGTACCTTTGCCGAAGAAAGTTCTGGGACATGGATGGATATTGCTGGACGGAGGAAAGATGTCAAAATCCAGAGGCAATGTTGTGGATCCTGTCAAACTGATTGACAGGTACGGGGTAGATGCACTGAAATATTTTCTTTTGAGAGAGTATACTTTCGGGCAAGATGGAAACTTTACCAATGAACTTATGCTTAACAGGATGAATTTTGATTTGGCAAACGATCTTGGAAATTTGCTGAGCCGAACAGTATCCATGATAGAAAAATATAATGACGGAATCATTCCGAACGCGAAAGAAGCGAATGAGCCTGACGATGAATTGAAAGAAATGGCTGTTACAACAGCGGCAAGGGTTTCTGCACAGATGGAAAAATTCAGCTTCAGCATGGCATTGGAGGAAATTTGGACACTGATAAGACGTACAAACAAATATATTGATGAAACCATGCCGTGGGCTCTTGCGAAAGACGAGGCATCAAAACCGAAGTTGGATACAGTGCTCCACAATCTTGCAGAATCTTTGAGAATAGTTTCCATATTGATTTATCCGTTTATGCATACGACATCTGCAAAAATGAGAGAGCAGTTGGGACTTGGTAAGGATGTGGCTTGGGAAGATGCAAAAAGATTCGATTTGACAGCAGGAGAAAAAGTGAAAAAAGGTGAGGCTATTTTCCCGAGACTTGACATAGAAAAAGAGATAGAAGAGTTGGAAAAACTGGGAGAACCTAAGGAGAAGATACCTGAATATAAGCAGGAAATCGGCATAGAGGATTTTGACAAGGTAGATCTCAGAATGGGAAAGATAATTGACTGTAAGAAACATCCGAAAGCTGATAAACTTTTGGTATCGCAGGTAAAAATCGGCGGAGAAGTGAGACAGATTGTATCCGGAGTAGCGGAATATTACGAACCGGCGGATATGATAGGAAAGAATGTAGTAGTTGTGGCAAATCTGAAGCCTGTAAAGCTTAGGGGAGAAATGTCTCAGGGTATGCTGCTGTTTGCTGATAATGCAGATAGGCTTGAATTTGTGACATCCGCAGCAGAATCCGGTAACAGAGTGAGATAGGAGAGTTTATGCTATTTGATTCACATGCACATATAAACAGTGAAAAATTTAATAAAAATCGTGCTGAACTTGCAAAATGGATAGAGGAGTCCGAAGTGGATTATGTTATGGATGTTGGGTGCGATCTTGAAAGTTCAATGATGACGGTTAAGAATGTCCGAGAATTCGATTGGTGCTACGGAGCAGTAGGTTGCCATCCTCACGAGGTGAAGTACATGGATGACGATGTTCTTAAAATGATAAAAGGACTGGCGAAGAAACCCAAGATTCAGGCTATAGGAGAGATAGGACTGGATTATCACTATGACCATTCTCCGAGGGATGTACAGCAATACTGGTTCAGGGAACAAATAAAATTAGCTTTGGAATTGGATATGCCGATTATTATCCATGATAGGGAAGCAAACAATGATACTATGCAGATATTGAAGCAGGAAAATGCGTTTGATACAAAAGTATTGTTACATTGTTATTCGGGAAGTGCAGAATTGGCAAAAGAGTATGTGAGGCTTGGGGCGATGATTTCAATTGCCGGACCTCTAACTTATAAAAATTCCCGACGTGCGGTAGAAGTGGTGCAGACTGTTCCTATCCACAGGTTGATGGTTGAGACGGATTCCCCTTATTTAGCACCCGAACCGTACAGAGGCAAGATTAATATGCCTATGTATGTAAAGCAGACTGCAATGAAAATGGCGGAAATAAAGGGAATGAGTTATCATGAAGTAGCTGTGATAACTGCTGCGAACGCAAAGAAGTTTTTTAATATACCAATTTAAAAGAAGTTAAAATATGATCAGGGAAAAAATCAAAAAAAATATAACGGAAAATGAACTGATAAAAAGAGGTGACATTGTAATACTGGGTCTTTCGGGAGGCCCGGATTCTGTGTGCCTTTTTTCTATTTTAAATGAGCTGAGAGAAGAGCTGGGGTTTGATATCATGGCGGCTCATGTGAATCATATGATGAGAGGCGAAGAAGCGGATAGAGATGAGCGATATTGTAGAAGACTGTGTGAGCTGCATGACATAAAGATACGTATTATGAAAGCACCTGTTTCAGAGTTGGCAAAAAAAGAAAAGCGGTCATTTGAAGATATGGCGAGAAAGGTAAGATACGAATTTTTTTACGAGATTGCAGAAGAGCTCGTTAACTCAGGGAGAACGGCGTCGATAGCCACCGCACACAACCTTGATGATCAAGCGGAAACCATATTGATGCGAGTGATGAGAGGAACCGGAATTAAAGGGCTTTCAGCCATGGGATTCTCAGCACATAGTGAAAAATGGAAAATAATACGCCCCATGTTGAATATAAGAAAAGAGGATATCGTCGATTATTGTAGAGACAGTATGTTGAAGCCATGCTCAGATAAGACGAATCTAGAAACAATATATGCCAGAAACAAGGTAAGACTTGAGCTTATTCCATATATTGAGAGAAACTTCAATCCGAACATTTCTGACTCCATATACAGGCTGGGTGAGATGGCAAGAAGGGATGAAGATTATTTCGGAAAACAAGTAGATAAATTTTTGGAAGAGGCTTTTGAAGATATAAGTTTGTTCGGAAAGAAAAAAATCAGTAAAGACAGGCAATCATATTTTATGAAGCGTGAAAAAACGGAATCTCCGGGGGATATATCTTTCAACAAGGAAAAGATGAAAAACCTTCATCCGGCGATCAGATCCAGAGTAATATATAAAGTGCTGGAAGACATAGGCATGAAAAACGGCATGACATATGAGAGGATGGAAGAGTGTGATTATGCAATACGGGAAGGTATCACAGGTAAAATGATAGAACTTCCGGGCGGTTTTGTGATGCATGTATCACATGATGCAATAGTATTTTGCAACACTGCAAATATTAAGAGAGAAATCCCGAGTGTTGACGCTGACGGGGTGGAACTTAACTTTGACATTCAAAAAACCGATTGCTTTCAGGATGCGAGATTCGGAAAAATGAAGGTATCATTCTGTAAAATTTCCGAAAAGCAGGAAGTGCTGATAAGAAGTGAGGCGGACTGGAAGTGCGTTTTGGATTATGAGAAGCTTAAAGATGTTTCGGACAAGCTTGTGATTAGAACCAGAAAAAGCGGTGATAAAATGATACCGCTCGGCATGAATAATTACAAAAAAATAAAAGATATTTTTATTGATGATAAAGTGCCTCAGTACAGTAGAGATAGGGTGTACATGATTTGTTGCGGCAATGAAGTGCTGGTGATACCGGGTATGAGAATCAGCGAAAATGTCAAGGTGGAGGCAACGACACGCAGCTTGCTGTTGCTTGAATATTGGTATCAAATATGATAAAATTACAAGAATAGGTCAATCGTATGGAGGTATAAGCGTGAAGAACGGATTTAAGGGCGTAGGAGTCTATATATTTATTTTTATACTGGTAGTGAGTGTAGCTACAATATATAAGAATCCTCTTGGCGGAAGTGTTAATAAATTACCGTTTTCCAAGGTGGTTCAGTATGTGGCGGATGAAAAAGTAAGGAATATAGAGATAAATGGAAGAGTTATAGAGGGTAAACTGAAAAACGGCAAGGAGTTTATATCATACTCATGGTCGATAGAAGATATAAGAATATTACAGGAGAAATATTTATTTGAACAGATGGAGAAAGGTAAAGTTGAGGTCAGCAGTGATAAACCTAAACAGACCAGCTTGTTGCTTAGTTTGTTGCCTACTATCCTTACTGTCGGATTGTTCATATTCATATGGGTATTTTTCCTTAACCGCCAAGGTGGCGGTGGCGGTAAGGTCATGTCATTCGGTAAAAGTCGAGCAAGGCTGTATAAGGATGAGGACTTAAGAAAGGTCACGTTTAATGATGTGGCAGGTCTTGAAGAAGAAAAGAAAGAACTGCAGGAGATTGTTGATTTTTTGAAAAATCCTGCAAAATATAAAGGCCTGGGAGCAAGGATTCCTAAGGGAACATTGCTTGTCGGGGGCCCCGGAACAGGAAAAACATACATATCACGTGCGACGGCAGGGGAAGCGGGAGTACCGTTCTTTTCAATAAGCGGATCCGATTTTGTTGAAATGTTCGTCGGTGTGGGAGCTTCCAGAGTTAGAGATTTATTTGAACAGGCTAAGAAAAATTCTCCGTGCATAGTCTTTATAGATGAAATTGATGCAGTGGGAAGAAAAAGAGGAGCCGGCATGGGAGGCGGAAACGATGAGAGGGAGCAGACCTTGAATCAATTGTTGGTAGAGATGGACGGATTTGGAGAAAATTCGGGGATAATCATACTGGCTGCGACCAACAGACCTGATGTTCTGGATCCTGCACTTTTGAGACCCGGAAGATTTGACAGACAGGTAGTTATAGGAATGCCTGATATTGTAGGAAGAGAAGCGATATTCAAGGTTCATTCCAAGAATAAGCCGCTTCATAAAGAAGTGAACCCGAAAGTGTTAGCGAGGCGAACACCGGGATTTTCGCCTGCAGATATAGAGAACATGTTGAATGAAGCTGCGCTTATCACTGCAAGGAGAAACGGTAAAGTTATAATGATGAAGGACATAGAAGAGGCAGTTACCAAAGTAATAGCAGGTCCTGAAAAAAGAAGCAGAGTAATAAGCGAGAAAGAAAGAAAGTTGACGGCTTTTCATGAGGCGGGACACGCAGTGTTGGCAAGGTTGATTCCTAACGGAGATCCTGTGCACCAGGTTACAATAATACCTAGAGGCAGCGCGGGAGGTTTTACTATGACTTTGCCTAAGGAGGACAAGTATTATGAAACAAAGACGGGCATGAGGAATATGATAATTCATCTGCTCGGCGGACGTGTTGCGGAAAAGTTGACTTTAGATGATATAAGCACCGGTGCGAGTAATGATATAGAGCGTGCTACGAAAGTGGCAAGAGCGATGGTGACACAATATGGCTTCAGTGATAAAATCGGCCCCGTAAACTATAGTGGAGAGGACGAAATCTTCCTTGGAAGAGACTTTTCAACTAAACAGAATTTTTCGGAGTCTATGGCATCGCTGATTGATAATGAAGTAAAAGATATTATAGATGGCTGCTTTGACGAGGCGGAGAAGATGCTTCTTGAAAATATGGACAAACTGAATCTGATTGCGGAGGCCTTGCTGGAAGTGGAGACCATAGATGCAAATCAGTTTGAGGCATTGTTCATAGGGGAAATGAGCGTAAGTGATTTAAAAGAGGAAAGCCCTGAATCGGAAGACAAAAAAACTGAGCCGGAAAAGCTGTCGGGTAAATTTGAAAATGATGAGGCTATTCAGGAATTTAGAAAAGTAGACGAAGAATAATGGGTGAGAATAATGAGTATGACAGTAAAAGAGAGTTTGGCATTGCCTTGTTTTAAAGATGCCAAACTACTGACAAAAAAAGTTAATACCACTAAGAAGGTAGTCAGCGGTATTTCTGTGTTGGAAAACACTGAAAAACTTGATGTGCAAAAAACACAATTTGAAAAAGATGAGCTGGTACTCTCATCTTTTTTTGTGTCTTGGGATGTGAAGATTCAAAAGAAGATGATAAAGGAATTTGCGGAGGTGAGAATAGCAGCTTTGCTTGTAACGGCATCGCCCGGAGAGGAAATAGCTTCGGGAATATTATCATTTGCTGAAATGTTGGGAGTTCCTATTTATGATTTAAAGGGAAAGAGCAGTAAAGATTATGCCAATATGATTTATGAAGTTACAAGGAAGCTTAAAGATGATGAAAGCTTTGAAAACAGATTGATTACCAATACTATTTTTCATCTTTTGGACTTTGAAAAACACACGAATTTTCAGGCGGCTGTTCGGCAGGCAGCGATTAAAAACAATTTCCAACTTATACTTTTGAGTGAGGATTTCAATCCGATATTCACGGTGGAAACGCAGCATAATGCAACAATAGAAGATGCGATAAAACTGGCTATCGAAAGAGGAAAAGAAATTGAAAAGTCCGGAATCTATACGATGATAGATGTTAACGGGGTGTTGACATACTGGGGGCCTGTCAGTATAGGCGGAAAAAAACAATATATGTTCATCGTGGATAATGAAGAATCGTACTCTGCAGCCGAGATTACAAAACTTGCGGAGATATTGGAACTGGCAATGGGTATGTGGAAATATACTCCTGAGAGAGATCTTAACGGAGAATTTGTCAAGGCGATGAGGAGAGGAAATATCACCCTGGCATACAGCTTGAAGGAAGAAGCGGGGTTTGCGGACTATAAAGTGGCAGGCGTGTTTACTGTCAGTGGCGACAACAAGGAAAAATATAACAAGTTTTTTGCGCATTTTGAGGAGCAAACGGATTTGAAAATAATACGTACTGTGGATGAAGAAGAAACCGCCGGTATTATTTTGACAAAAGAAGACCGAATGAAAGCAGGAGCGGAGAATATCCTATTGGAAATGTTTGAGAACAGCGGCAGGGAATATATATATCACGTATCGGGATTGGAAAACCCTGAGAGTGCGGTAGCGGGATTTAAAATGATAAATGAAACATCGGGATTCGCCGGCTACGTCTTCCCGAAAAAGAAGATTTTTTCAAAATTCGAGATGGCGGTGGTTTCAAATTGCATTGAAATCTCGATGCAGGGCGGAGCCGTAAAACAGAATTATCTTAATTTGGTTGCGTCACTGAGATTGTCCAAAGAACTTAAAGACAGGCAACTGTTTGAGACTATGACCACTTACATGTTGGATGCGGCTCTCAATATACCGGATACAGCCAAGCTTTTGGATGTACACCATAATACCGTTCAATATCGAATCAAAAGAATGAGGGATATACTGGGGGTTGATATAACGGACGGACGAGTTTCACCGTCACTTATGATAGCAGTGGCTCTTTCTCGTATGGAGAACGTGCTCAAGGGATTTAAGTAAAACAGATACTATATTATAATGTATACACGAATTATAGGCATTGAAATTTAACAGAATTTGATATATATTTAGTTGTGAAGAAATGTACTGAAAAGCATAGAATAAAAAGTGGCAGCATAATTTTGTTTGATTCACGTGAGTAGGAGGAGTTTATATGAATAAGCTTGAAGATCTTCGTAAGAGAAAGGAGCAAATTGCTCTAGGTGGAGGAGAAAAGAGAATAAAAGCACAGCATGATAGCGGAAAGCTGACTGCTAGAGAGAGACTGGATGTTCTTTTTGATAAAGACAGCTTTGTTGAATTGGATGTATTCGTATCACACAGATGTAATAATTTTGATATGGCTGATAAAAAGGCTCCCGGAGACGGTGTTGTAACAGGATACGGAACAGTAGACGGCAGATTGGTATTTGCATATGCACAGGATTTCACTGTTTTGGGCGGGTCACTTGGTGAGTATCATGCAGAGAAGATAGTAAAGGTTCAGAACATGGCTCTAAAGATGGGAGCACCTATAGTAGGTCTCAACGATTCGGGCGGAGCCAGAATTCAAGAGGGAGTTTGTGCTTTGTCAGGATTCGGAAAGATTTTCTACAATAACACCATTTCTTCCGGTGTAATTCCTCAGATTTCAGTAATAATGGGACCATGTGCGGGCGGAGCGGTTTACTCTCCTGCAA
Source organism: Bacillota bacterium (assembly GCA_041844735.1). Lineage (GTDB taxonomy): Bacteria > Bacillota > Clostridia > Peptostreptococcales > Anaerovoracaceae > CAJPNN01. The sequence continues at coordinate 17,237 of JBGZBP010000044.1, read as the reverse complement.
TCACGGATTTTATATTCATGGTGGACAAGACAAGCCAGATGTTTATTACAGGACCGCAGGTAATTAAGACAGTTACAGGTGAAGATATATCAGCAGAGGCTTTGGGTGGTGCCATGACTCATAATTCACAGAGCGGAGTGGCACATTTTATAGGAAAAGACGACACGGAGACATTATTGCAAGTTAGAGAATTGTTGGGATATTTCCCATCCAACAACTTGGAAACAGCTCCGGTTTATGAAACAGGAGACGATCCTAACAGACTTATTCCGGAATTTGAAGATATCATACCTGACAATCCTAATAAGGCGTATGATATATATGACGTTATAAAGAAAATTGCTGATAACGGCAAAATTTATGATGTGATGCCGCACTATGCTAAAAATATAGTTACATGTTTTGTAAGAATGGACGGACAGACAGTAGGTGTTATTGCAAACCAACCTAAGTTCGGAGCGGGATGTCTGGATATAAACGCATCGGACAAGGCGGCAAGATTTATAAGACGTTGTGATGCTTTCAATATACCGCTGCTTACAATAGAGGACGTTCCGGGATTCTTGCCGGGAACGGATCAGGAAACAGGCGGTATCATAAGACATGGAGCAAAAATGCTTTATGCTTACTGCGAAGCTACAGTGCCTAAGATTACAATGATATTGAGAAAAGCTTACGGTGGAGCCTATATCGGAATGTGCAACAAAGAATTGGGAGCAGATTTGGTGTTGGCATGGCCTACAGCTCAGATTGCAGTAATGGGAGCAGCCGGAGCAGCAAATATCGTATTTAAGAATGAAATTAAGGCTGCGGACGACCCTGCGGCAAAGAGACAGGAAAAGATTCAGGAATACGAAGATATGTTTTCAAATCCTTATGTTGCCGCTGAAAGAGGGTATGTTGACGATGTAATAGAACCTGCAACAGCGAGACAGAGAATAATCAACGGTTTGGATATGTTGGCATCAAAGAGAGAGTCACTTCCTGCGAAAAAGCATGGAAACATTCCTCTATAATGTCGGTTTGATAGTTAAGAAAGGAAATATGCTATGTCATTGATGGAAAAATTTGCTGATCCGCATTTAATAGGATCGCTTTCCGGGAGTGATAAATTGGTAGGTTCTTTAATCACCACATTGATGGGGATGGGAACAACATTCGTGGTATTGCTTTTGATTTGGGGCATAATAGTGGTTATGTCTAAGATAATAGGAGCAGCGGAAGGAAAGAGTAAAGTGCAGAAGCAGCCGGAAGCTGCAGCTGTTACAAACTCTGTAAAAACTTGTGATGAGACACCTTCGAAAGCGATAGCCGTTAATCACAAAAAGGAAGGTCAGGAAATAAGTAAAGAAGTAGTTGTGGCAATCACTGCTGCGATAGCTGCATTTGAAGGCAGCGGCTTCAAAAACAACTTGGTTGTTAGAAAAATTAACAGAGTATCAGGTCAGTCACCTGCGTGGAGAACGGCGGGAGAAGCGGACTGTATAGATAGCAGAAGAATATAGCATTTGTTTTAGGAGGATATAACTATGAAGAAATATAATATTACTGTAAATGGTCAGAATTATGAAGTTGAAGTTGAGGAAGTGGGAAGCGTGAGTGCAGCACCTGCACCTGCAGCACCTGCGGCAGCTCCTTCACCTGCGCCTGCACCGGCAGCGGCTCCGAAAGCAGCACCTGCACCCGCAGCACCTGCGGCAGCTCCTTCAGCAGGAGCGGCTACAGTAGAATGCCCTATGCCGGGAACAGTACTGGATATTAAAGTTAACGTAGGAGATTCAGTAGAGGCAGGACAAGTACTGTTGATTTTGGAAGCGATGAAGATGGAAAATGAAATTTCGGCACCGTCAGCCGGAACTATCGACAGCATTCAGGTTCAGAAGGGCGCAGCAGTTAATGCCGGAGATATTCTAATTTCTATAAAATAAGCATATAAAATATTATTTAACATATAAAATGCTTGCTTAGAAGAGGGAGGACTGCTCCCTCTTTTTGGTGCAATTAAAACAGGCAATTTTTCCTTGTTAAGAATATTTAACATGTGATACAATAATGATACTGATTTTTTAAAATGGCTTTAATTTGGAAAGGTAGGAACATATGCTATTAGCATTTGATGTCGGTAATACCAATATTGTTTTGGGAGTTTTTGATGGTAAGAAACTCGTACAAAATTGGAGACTGGAAACCGATAACAGAAAGAGTGCTGACGAATACGGCATGATAATAAATCAACTGTTCAGGTATGAAAATTTGAGTATGGAAGACATCAATGATGTTATCATATCAACGGTAGTGCCGTCGGTACTATTTACGTTGCAACACTTGTCAATGAAATATTTTAACAGGCGTGCGATTGTGGTCGGTGCGGGGGTTAGAACGGGACTGGTTATAAAATATGACAATCCGAAGCAGGTGGGAGCAGATAGAGTGGTCAATGCAGTGGCAGCGTTGGAAAAATATGGCGGTCCGTTAATACTTGTGGATTTCGGTACAGCAACGACATTTTGTGCAATATCAGATAAGTCCGAATACATGGGCGGTACCATTGCTCCGGGAGTAAAGATTTCTTCGGATGCACTTTTTGAAAAAACTTCAAAGCTTCCCAAGGTTGAACTTGAGGAACCGGGACATGTTATATGTAAAAATACAATAGAAAGTATGCAGTCAGGACTCGTATATGGGCATATGGGAGTATGTGATTATATAATAACCAAGATGAAAAAAGAACTCATGGAATACTGCGGTACCGATGTTGAGCCTAAAGTAATCGCTACAGGCGGGCTTGCTACCATGATGAACAACGGACTTGATTGTATAGACTATGTTGATAAGATGTTGACATTGGAAGGACTTCAGATAATATACGAAAAAAATAAGAGAAGAAGCAAGATGACTGATTGTGAAGCCTCAAAAGATGAGGTTGTATCATGAACAAATTTAAAGCCTTAGGATTTGAAAATAAGCTTTTTTTAGCTCCTCTTGCAGGAATAACGGACAGATCATTTAGAACCCTTTGCCAAAAGCAAGGGGCTTCTCTGGTTTATTCGGAGATGATAAGTGCCAAAGGACTGGTTTATCAGGACAGGGGTACGGAACGATTGCTTAAGATTGGCGATGATGAAAACCGTGTAGGATTTCAGTTGTTCGGATCGGAACCTGAAATAATGGCAAGAGCGGTCGTAATGTTGGAAGAGCGAAAAAATGTTCTTATCGACGTTAACATGGGATGCCCTGTGCCCAAGATTGTAAGGAACGGCGAAGGGTCGGCTCTTTTGAAAAATCCTGAACTTATTTATAAAATAATAAGGGCTATGGTAGTGGAAACAGACAAGCCGATTACAGCAAAAATACGTATCGGATGGGACGACAGCAGCTTGAATTACCTGGAAACGAGTAGAGCGATACAAGAGGCGGGAGCTGATGCGATAGCTGTACATGGTAGGACAAGGACACAGATGTATACAGGAAAATCCGACAGGGAAGCTATAAAAGAGATTAAGCAAAATCTGAGTATTCCCGTGATAGGTAACGGTGATGTAATGTCATACTCCGATGCGGAAAAAATGATTGAGGAAACAGGGTGCGATTATGTTATGATAGCGAGAGGGGCTCTCGGTAATCCTTGGATTTTCAATCAGAATGTTGATGGAAAGATTCCCTTACAAGACAGAGTATCAGCTATGAAGGAGCATCTGGATATGCTGATTCAGGATAAGGGAGAGAGAGTTGCCGTTTGTGAGATGCGAAAACACACAGGGTGGTACCTGAAAGGCATCAGCGGTGTAAGCAAGATTAGAAATCAGATAAATAGTGTCAGTAACAGGGATGAATACTTGAAACTGCTGGAAATCTTGATTTTTAACGGTTTTTAAGTTATAATATCTGGAAGTGTACGTATATGTAATATATTATAAAGGAGCGTATTTTATGGTTAATGAAAAAATACTGTTGACTGAAGAAGGTCTTGAGAAAATAAAAGCGGAATATGATGAGCTTGTAGGTGTCAGAAGAGCGGAAGTGGCTGAAAAATTAAAGGAAGCCAGATCATATGGGGATTTATCGGAAAATGCGGAGTATGACGCAGCTAAGGAAGAGCAGGCTGAACTTGAGGAGCGTATACATAAGCTGGAAACTACAATCAGAAGTGCAGAAATTGTCAGCGAAGAAGAAATGAGCAAGGGTACGGTGAATATAGGGTTGACCGTTAAGGCTAAGTGTATGGAGAGCGGAGATACGGAAACGTTTACTCTTGTAGGATCGACAGAAGCGGATCCGTTTATCGGAAAAATTTCAAACATGTCTGCGGTGGGCAGTGCATTGATGGGAAAAGCTGTAGGAGACATTGTGGGAGTTCAGATTCCTGACGGGATTGTTACATATGAAATTTTGGAAATAGAGAAGAAATAAACAGTTATTTTTTTGTTAAATATAGCGGAAGCAATAAGAATGTGTACCAAATATCTATTACATAAATTGAAAGGAGAAATGACCGGAATGAGTGAAGAAAAGAATGCAGGAACATCTCAGGAAAATGAGCAGGAAGTCAGTCTGAGTGAAGTGCTGAGGGTGAGAAGAGAAAAACTTGCCAAATTGGTTGCAGATGGAAGGGATCCGTTTGTAAAAGAAACTTGGGATGTTGATTCATATAGTGCAGATATAAAGAACGATTTTGATAACATGGACGGAAAGAAGGTTTCGATTGCAGGAAGAATTATGGCAAAGCGAGGCATGGGAAAGGCTTCTTTCTTTGATGTACAGGATAAGCAGGGTAGAATCCAAGGATATGTTAAAAAGGATTTCATAGGCGAGGAGGAATATGCTTATTTTCTTACATATGATATCGGAGATATTGTAGGTATTCATGGAGAGGTTTTTAAGACAAGACATGGAGAAATCAGTGTAAAGGTAGAGGAAATCGTGTTGTTGTCGAAATCATTACAGGTGCTACCTGAAAAGTTCCACGGACTGAAAGATACCGACATGAGGTACAGACAGCGATATGTGGACTTGATAGTGAATGAGGATGTAAGAAATAAATTTATGCTCAGGACAAAAATGCTTCGTGAGGTACGAAAGTATTTAGATGATAGAGATTATATGGAAGTCGAAACACCTATTCTTACTACAATCGCCGGAGGAGCGAATGCTCGTCCGTTTGATACACACCATAACACATTAGACTTGGATATGAAACTGAGAATATCAAATGAGCTATTTTTGAAGAGATGTATAGTGGGTGGTCTGGACAGAGTATATGAAATGGGCAAGATGTTCAGAAACGAGGGTATGGACACAAGGCACAACCCGGAGTTTACAAATATAGAACTTTATGAAGCATATGCAGACAGTGAGAAAATGATGAAAATCACTGAGGAATTGATTTCTCAGATGGCACTTAATACATTGGGAACTACAGTTATTGAATACCAGGGCAAGAAGTTCGATTTGGCACCGCCATGGGATAGAATGACTATGGAAGAGGCTGTGCTGAAATGGGCAGGAGAGGATTTTTCAAAGGTTGTAACTGATGAAGAGGCTCGAGAGATAGCGAAAAAACATCAGTTGGAAGATTGGAAAGATATGACAAGAGGCAAGGTTATAGCTGAACTTTTTGAGGAATTCTGCGAGGATCACTTGGAGGGACCTATCTTTATTACAGGTCATCCGGTAGATATTTCACCACTTGCAAAGAGGGATTCAAGCGACCCGAGGATTACGAGAAGATTCGAGGCATATATTAATTGCTGGGAAGTGGCAAACGGGTTCTCGGAGCTTAACGATCCGATAGACCAGCTGGCAAGGTTTACAGCGCAGCAGGCAGCATTGGAGTCAGGGGATGATGAGGCACACCCTATGGATCTTGATTATGTCAATGCTTTGGAAGTCGGATTACCGCCTACAGGAGGTCTTGGAATAGGAATAGACAGAACTATAATGCTTTTAACAGACTCATCTACTATCAGAGATGTTGTGTTGTTCCCGACCATGAAGCCTCTAGGCAAGAAAGAAGAAGAAAATTAGGGATTCAACAATAAATTCCAATTGAGCCTGTGAAGGTTTTTCTGTAAAATAGCTTTCTATGACATTTTAAAATGTTGGAAGCCTTTAGAATTAAGGGCTTCCTTTTTTCTTCAACATAACTTAATGATATTTGTCCTATAAGCCTATTTTGTCCTATAAGCATATAAGCCCCGATAAGCATTGAAAAACCGCCGTTATGGCGTTACCCATAGCGGCGGCATATATAATCATTTGCAACTGCTGAATTAACAGTTGTATTTTTTTGACTTGTTTAACAAAATATAAGTGGCAATCAATACCAAAATAGTGATACCAAGTATCATATACATTGTTCCGATATTTACTTGACTTCCCCCAAAATAGAGATTGCAATCAAGGGAATCTTTTAGCTTTTCAATAAACTTTTTTGGAATACCTTGATTTTGCATTTCGGCAAGTGCCCCTTGCATTGTATGATTTCGGATAAGTGATGTACCATAAGTGCCCGGCAAAAATGAGAGTATATTTTGCAGCCCCTCGCCAAATGAAGAAATAGGCATATATGCACCACAAATGAAACCATATCCCGCACTGATGATTGTACCTACCGCTGAAATTTGTCTTTGTGTTGATAAGAAAAAATTAATAATTGAAGATAATGCTGTTCCAAACAAAACAAGGAGTAAAACATCAAGAAACAAAAAGAATATATCTGCAAGTGACATATACCAACCGACAATAGCCACATAAGTAAGACAGATACACGTTGCGGCAAAGCAAATAATAAGGGTTGAAAGCAAGGTTGCAACATAATAACTCAGCGAAAGCATAGCTGACTTCACAGGAGATATTCTTAAATCTCTTATCGTGCCAGTTGCTTTATCTTGCACCATTAAAAAATTAGAACAAAAAGCAACCGTTACACATGAAACAGCAAGAATAGAGGAGATAAGTTGACCACCTACCAGTCCTTCTATTACGCTTTCTGATAGTTTTAATGCATTAGGTAAATTAGATGTAAAACCATCCCTATACGCATTTGCAAGAAAAGTTACATAGAGTACAAGCAATATAGCAGGCGTTATCAAAGAGGTAAAGAACATTCCCTTATCTTTGAAAAACAATTTGATATTTCTTTTGATAAGAATGAAAGCTATACTCATTTTTCAGTACCTCCCGCCAATGTTTTCCCTGTAACAGCAAGAAAAACATCGTCCATTTTTCCTTTTGTTATTTCATAATCATTAAACAACTGCGGATTACGAATAATCAATTCAGTTGCAGTCTTTGTATTCGGCACAGAAAGCCGATAACCGTTTCGGATTTGCTCATATTCTGCATTAAGTACTTTAATATCCTTTTCATCTACACCGTAAATTGTCACGTAATCTCCGGTATAAATATTTTTCAACTCAAGCGGAGTACCCTCTGCGGATAATTTTCCATCATCAATGATTACAACATAATCAGCTTCCGCCGCTTCTTCCATATAATGCGTAGTTAAAAATACAGTCATATTTTGATCTTTGCGGAAACTTGATATAACATTCCAAATAAGTAGGCGTGTCTGCGGATCAAGCCCTGTTGTCGGCTCATCAAGAATAAGGATTTTAGGCTTATGAAACAAAGCCCTTGCAATATCAATTCTTCGGCGCTGTCCTCCTGATAATTTACCGACGGTGCGATTCAATAAATTTTCAAAATCTAATATTTTTGCCAGTTCCTCAAGTCGCTTCTTAAATCCCATTCCGGTAATGCCATATAAAGCGGCACGACTTTCCAAATTATCATAAACAGAAAGGGCAGAATCCAAGACGGATGACTGAAAAACTACACCCAGTTCACGCTTAATATAATCCATATCCTTATCTAAATCGTGTTTATCAATAAAAACGTTTCCACCGTCTTTCGACAGTTGTCCGCACATAATATTGATTGTAGTTGACTTTCCTGCCCCATTGACACCAAGAAAGGCAAACAACTCCCCTTTTTTTACACGAAAACTCAAATTCTGAACAGCGTTTATACTTCCAAAACTCTTGTTAAGATTATGGATTTCAATAATATTGCTCATTCAATTTCCTCCTATATAATCGTTTTTAATTTCGCATGGCGAGCAATCAATATAATCTTTTCCTGTTCTAATCGAACCCCAAATTAGTAGTTGCGGTGTGATACCGTAGATTAAATCCATTATAGCATAATGAATTATCAAAGTCATTATGAAAGAGAGTCCCTCTCAAAACATAAGGATACTGATTAACCGGGGGTATAGTTGATTTTTAACTGTAATTTTAGTAAAATTAAAGGCAAAGATATGTTTGTGAAAAACTGAAATTTAGGAGAAAATGATGAAAAATGACTTTAGACCTCTATTATTTGCAGGAGATATAAATGTATACAGCGTAGCAAGAGCATTTCATGAAGCGTACGGCATAAAGGTCAGAGCCTATGGCAAATATCCGACGTTTCCGTGCAACGACAGCAGAATACTTGATTATAGGGCGAATCCGGATGCAGATCAAAATGATACTTTTATTAAATTGGTAAATGAATTTGCAGAAGAGAATAAGGATTGCAAGGTTTTACTTATAGGTTGTGGAGACAGTTATGTTGAGTTGATTTCAAGGAATTTGGGGAAATATCCGGACAATGTTATTGCTCCGTACATTGATATAGATTTGATGAGCGAGCTTATACACAAAGAAAAATTTTATGATATGTGTAAAAAATATAACATAGACTTTCCGGCTACTTTTGTTTATAAGAGGGAAATGGGCAAAAACTTTGAATTGCCTTTCGAGCCCCCATACATCATTAAACCGTCAAACGGCATAGCCTACTGGGCAAACCCTTTTGAAACGCAGAAGAAGGCGTATAAAGAAGACACAAGGGAAGCACTTGAAAATGTGCTTGATGATATATATGAAGCAGGGTATGATGATTCTATCATCATTCAGAATTTTATTCCGGGAGATGACAGCTATATGAGGGTGTTGACGAGCTATTCGGACAGGAATAAAAAAGTGGTGATGATGTGCCTCGGGCATGTGCTTTTAGAGGAGCATACACCGCATGGCATAGGAAACCATGCTGTAATCATAACCGAGGGAAATGAAGAACTTTGCAATAAAATGAGAAATTTTTTGGAAGGAATCGGGTATTCCGGATGGTCTAATTTTGACATAAAATATGATGAGAGAGACGGAAAATATAAGGTTTTTGAGATTAATACGAGGCAGGGCAGAAGCAATTACTATGTGACAGGATCAGGTGCCAATGTAGCCGAGTACTTCGTGAGAGACAGGGTATATCAGGAAGAGTTCGAGTTTAAGATGGTCGACATGCCTCATCTTTGGAGAATGATTCCAAAAGGTGTCATGTTTAAATACGTTAATCCTGCATATAAAAAACAGTTGAAAGAATTGCTGAAGCAGGGAAAGGATTGCCATTCGTTGATATATGATAAGGATGGAGGATTCAAAAGAAAATTGAGGCAGTTAAAAGGTCAGCTCGGACATTACTACAAGTTCAAGAAATACATGAAGTAGCACGTTGATGTGTGAGAAGAGGGATTATATGAGGAAAAGTGAAGGAAAGATACTGGGCATTTTGGGCGGAATGGGGCCTGCAGCTACGCAAGAGTTCTACAAGATGATTATAATGAAAACGGATGCGAAAAAAGATCAGGAGCATATTAACTCGATAATTTTAAATCATGCTACGATGCCGGACAGAACATATATGATAAATACCGGAAGAACAGCGGAACTTCTTGAAATAATGACGGAAGATGCTGTTTTTCTGGAAAAGGCGGGAGCGGATTTTATAGCCATTCCATGTAATACTTCACATGTGATAGTCCCTGAACTTCAGAAGTCAATCAATATTCCGATTATAAGCATGATAGAAGAGGCAGCGAAAAGAATATATAAAACAGATAAGAATTCCAAGGTGGCGATACTGGCTACGGACGGCACGATTAAAACAAGGCTATACCAAGATGCTCTGGCCGCTTTGGGAGTTGAAAGCTATGTGCCGGACATGAAAAGTCAAACATATATAATGGAGATAATATATGACGGCATCAAAGCCGGCGGTGAGATAGATTTTGAAAAATTTTTAGAGGTTGAACGTGAAATCAAACAAAACGGGTGTACTGTGGCATTGATGGCATGTACTGAGCTGTCTTGCTTTAAGATGATGTATGAATTGCCGGATTTTTATATAGACGCCATGGAAGTTTTAGCAGATGAAGCGATAATACGTTGTAGAGATTAGGGAACATTTTGGGAGATATCAGAGATATGACGGAGCACTCATTAGGAAAATATATTGAAGCTTTGGAGAAAGCCGGATTGATAAAAAAATATAATGTCAGCAAAAGTTCAAGTGAATGTTTGATAAAAAACATATCATACAATTCAAAGGATGATATGACATTAGGGCTGTTTGTATGCAAAGGAGCACATTTTAAACAGGAATATTTGCACGAAGCTATAGAGGGAGGAGCAGTTTGCTATATAAGTGAGGTTGAATATCATGCCGATGAGAAAGTAGGGAGCATAATAGTAGAAGATATTCGTGAAACAATGGTTGTACTGGCAGATATCTTTTATAATAAAGTTTACGAAAAACTTTCACTGGTAGGGATTACCGGCACAAAAGGAAAATCAACTACAACATATTTCATTAAATATATACTGGATGAATACCTAAGTAAAACGGGCGGTAAAGAAAGCGCCGTACTGTCGAGCATAGAAAATTATGATGGTGTGATTCGAGAAGAATCGCATTTGACAACGCCTGAAACATTGGCATTGCACAAACATTTCAGCAATGCGGTTGCAAGCGGGATTAAGTATTTAACGATGGAAGTATCAAGCCAGGCTTTAAAATACAAGAGGACTAAGGGAATACTCTATGATGTAGGAGCGTTTTTAAATATAGGAGAAGATCACATAAGTGATGCGGAGCACAGCGATTTTCAGGATTATTTCGACTCAAAATTAATTCTTTTGAATCAGTGCAAAATAGCATGCATAAACAAAGAAAGTGACTACTTTGAGAAGATTATGTCTGCAGCGAAAAAGGGAAGTGCGAAAAAAATTGTGACTTTCGGATTCGATGAAGATTGTGATGTTTGTGGTTTTGATTTGAATCCGGGAAGAACAGGAATAGATTTCAAAGTAAAATTGAGAGGAGAGTCGGATAAGTTCCGAATTTCAGTGCCGGGAATATTTAATGTCGAGAATGCCCTTTGTGCCGTTGCGGTGGCAGACAGTCTGGGAATACCTAAGGAATATATAAAATCAGGACTGGCAAGGGCGAAAGTGGCAGGCAGGATGGAAGCGTTTTCAGGAGTTAATGAGAAAGGGCATGAGGTCGATGTAATCGTGGACTATGCACATAACAGCATGAGCTTTGAGACACTTTTTAAATCTGTAAAAAGACAGTATGGAGATAAAAAGATAGGAATAGTTTACGGTTGCCCGGGGAAGAAGGCTTTAGGAAGACGAAAAGAACTTGGCAGCATTTCAGGGAAATATGCAGACTATGTTATCCTGACGGAAGAAGATGCCGGGGAAGAAGATGTTTTGAGTATATGCAAGGAAATAGCAAAGCATGTTGCCGGACAGAAAGCAAGATGTGAAATCGAGATAGATAGGAAAAAGGCTATCAAAAATGCAATAGAAGAAGCCGATGAGAATACCGTTGTATTGGTGACGGGAAAAGGTAGGGAGACTCGTCAGAAGAGGGGTACGGTTTATGTGGACTCTCAATCTGATGTGGATATAGTGGTGGAATACTTCAGGAGGACAAACTAAATGGACAGTCATAGTATAGGGCTTGCAGCAGCAGTATGTTTATTACTGGTAATGTCAGGATATTTTTCCGCAACTGAGACGTCATTTTCGTCAATAAACAGGATAAGGCTTAAAAATATGGCTGGAAACGGTGATAAAAAAGCCGAGCTGGTTTTAAAGCTGTCAGAGGATTACGATAGGCTTCTTTCCACGATTCTTATCGGAAATAATATAGTTAATATTGTCATGACGACCATTGCTACAGTCTTTTTCGTTGAATTGGTGGGCAAAAAAGGTCCGACGGTAGCAAGTATTGTAATGACGATACTGGTGCTGGTGTTTGGAGAAATTTCACCTAAAAGTCTTGCAAAGGAAGCTCCGGAATCTTTTGCAAAATTTTCGGCTCCGATTATAAGGATATTTATAGTGATAATTACCCCTATAAACTTTATTTTTGCCATTTGGAAAAAACTTTTGTCGGGAATTTTTAAGGTGCCGGAAAATGCCGGGATAACGGAAGAAGAACTTATTACCATAGTAGAAGAAGCTAAAACGGACGGAACGATAGATGAGGAACAAAGAGAGTTGATTCAAAACGCAATTGAGTTCAATGAGCTTACCGTTTGGGACGTTATAACACCGAGAACAGATGTGATTGCGGTGGAAGCGACAGTAACAAAAGATGAACTGAAAGACATCTTCAAAGAGACGGGATTCTCAAGAGTTCCGGTGTATGATGATGATATGGATCACATATTGGGAGTTATAAATCAAAAGGATTTTCATAATTTTGTTGCAGGCAAAGCAAATGTTAAAATTACGGATCATATAAAACCTGTTGTTTACACCACGGGAACAGCAAGAATCGCTTTGCTCCTTAAAAAAATGCAGAAAGCGAAGACTCATATAGCGGTTGCCATTGATGAATATGGAGGAACTATAGGCATAGTGACCATGGAAGATATAATAGAGGAGTTGGTAGGTGACATATGGGATGAGTTTGATGAAGTTGTAAGCCAGGGAATCATACGTCTACCGGATGGATCATACAAGGTTATGTGCAATGCCGACCTGGAAGATTTGTTTAAGTTCTTTGATATATCGGACGATGTGGATGCAAGTACCGTTAATGGATGGGCGGTGATTAAACTGGATAAAATACCCGAAGTCGGCGACAGCTTCACTTATGCAAATTTGCGTTTGGAAATTACTGCCGCAACGGATAAAAAAGCCCTTGAAGCCAACCTTAAAATCGTTTCTGAGAAATGATGGATACGGCTTTGCACATATCTTCGGGCATAGGAGCATCAAACTCCATGAGTTTGCCTGAGATGGGATGGACAAAGGATAAATATGCAGCATGAAGTGCCTGACGTGATATGATGTCGGGCACTTGTTCGTCATACAGACTGTCACTCAACACAGGGTGCCCTATGTGGTTCATATGCACTCTTATTTGATGGGTTCTGCCTGTTTCAAGCCTGAGCCTTAGCAGTGAAAAGCCGGATTCGTATCTGTCAATGACTTTATAGTTGGTGGTAGACGGATAGCCGTCAGGGGTCACTCCACGCAAGACATGATCGTCGTAGAGTCGTCCTATCGGGGCATTAACTGTGCCGGAATCATCCGAAACTATGCCTTTGACTATTGCGATATACTCCTTGCTTACCCGGTTGTTCTTCATCTGCTTTGACAAGTTGTCCTGACAGTGAGAGTTTTTTGCCACAATAAGAAGACCTGATGTGTCCATATCGAGTCTGTTAATAAAACGTATTTTAAAGCTTTGTGCACTATCAATCATGTATTTCATAATGCCGTTCGCCATAGTGCCTGTAGGATGTCCTTTGGTAGGGTGTACCACATGGCCGGGCTGTTTATTTATGATTAAAATGTCGGAATCCTCGTATACTATGTTGATATCTATGTTTTCAGGCACAAATTCGCTTCTCTCATAAGGGAAATTAATTTTTATTATGTCACCGGCAACAGGGGTAACATAAAGCTTTACCGGAGAATCATTTAAAAAAACGCAATCACCTGTCTTTAGTTTTGTCATCAGCCTTGAAGATAATGAAAATTGCCTTTTTATAATGTTTTTGATTTTTTCGCCCTCATCTTCAACAGTGACGAGGTATTTGAATTTTTCGTTCAAAACGTTATCCTCTCTTTTTTCAGTCAATATGGTCTGTTTTTATATAAGAACCGTTCATCATTCTTTCCATAAAAATTTACTTTTTACTTTTCCCCAGAAATCGTAGTCCTCAAATCTCAACAATTTCACCTTTGAATTTGATAAAAATATTTTCATACCGTACAGTTTTTCAAAATGATATTCATATCCGTCGGCGACTATCACCTTGCCGCCTGAGGGTACTTCTTCCGGTGAAATATCTATAGACAGCATAGATGGAAGTATAATACTTGATGTGAATGAACGATATGCGGTAGTGTTCATGGGTGAAATTGGTGTCACCTGCAAGAGGTCGAGCCTTGGGTCTACTATTGATCCGCCCAAAGAATAGTTGTATGCCGTGGAACCGGCGGGAGTTGACACAAGCAAGCCGTCTCCGCTGAATTTTTCTATAAGGCTGTCACCGATAGACAGGTTTAAGTGCACAGTATGAGATTTACTGCTCTTGATAACAATTTCGTTAAGCCCCTTTATCTTGTGAAACACATCCGAATCGTCATCTGTTTTCACATAAGCATGAAGAGTCTTAAGATGCTGTATTTCATATTTACCGTCCAAATACTTATCAATGAAAGTGTCCAGTTCGCTTGGACTTATTTCCTGGAAAAATCCCAAATGACCTGTATTAACTCCAATAAACGGAGTGGACGGGAAATCGTAACTATGCAATGTGCGCAGCAGGCATCCGTCGCCTCCTATACATATAGTGAGTGAAGCTTCGTCATTAAACTGATCTGCAATTTCAAACCCGCATGACTCTAATTTTATAGCCAAATGGGCTTTAGTTTCAGCCGAAGAAGGGGTGCCGTTTGTTACTATGTTTATTATATTGTTGTCTTCCATAATTTTGTCTCCGTTTCATATAGCATGTCATTATCCTGCAAGAGATTCAAGTTTATAAAGTATTTCTGCGAATTCTTTCATGCCTTCATCAATAGGATCGGGCGAACACATATCAACATCTGCTATTTTTAAAAGTTCTATAGGATAATCCGAATTTCCCGACTTTAAAAAATTTATATATTTATCCGTGTACCCGTCGGGACCGGATAAAATATTTCGGGCTATATAAGAGGCAGCCAAGAAACCTGTAGCATATTTATAAACATAAAACGAACTGTAGAAATGTGGAATTCTTGCCCACTCTAACGAGATTTCATCATCTGAAAATACTGCGTTGCCCATATACTTTTTGTTAAGATCCGAGTACATTTTCGATAAGAAATCACATGACAGCATGTTGCCGTCAAGAGCGGCTCTGTGCGCCGATGTTTCAAATTCTGCGAACATGGTCTGTCTGAAAACTGTTCCCCTAAACTCTTCGAGGTGAGTAGCAAGCAGATACTTGATTTCGGACTCGTCTACAGCATTATTGATCAAATAGTGCATAAGCAGGTTTTCATTTACCGTCGAGGCGACTTCGGCAGTAAATATTGAATGTCCCCCGTAAACGAACGGTTGAGTTTTTCTCGTATACCATGAATGCATGGAATGACCCATCTCATGAACAAGAGTAAAAACATCTTTAAGCCTTCCGCCGTAATTGAGAAGGATATATGGATTGCTGTCATATGCTCCGAATGAGTATGCCCCGCTGCTTTTGCCTTGGTTTTCATAAACGTCAATCCACCTGTCTTTTATTCCGGACATAAAAGTTTTGACATACTCCTGCCCGAGCGGAGATAGTGCTTTTTGCATTATTTCAACAGCTTCCTCAAAAGGGATGTACCTGTTATTGCTGTTTTCAAACGGAACATAAATGTCGTACATGTGAAGTTCCTGCAACCCGAGCATTTTTTTCTTTAAACTCATATACCTATGTAAAAGAGATAAATTTTTATTAACGGTATCTATTAAATTATCATAAACTCCGGTGGGGACATTATCGGCAAATAATGAAGCCTCAAGGGATGACGAATAATTTCTCAGTCCGGCAGTAACTATGTCGGTCTTGACACTGTAATTATAGGTTTGTGCAAATGTATTTTTGAGACC
Source organism: Bacillota bacterium (assembly GCA_041844735.1). Lineage (GTDB taxonomy): Bacteria > Bacillota > Clostridia > Peptostreptococcales > Anaerovoracaceae > CAJPNN01. Next base: position 1,241 of record JBGZBP010000044.1, on the reverse strand, counting down.
GGCATATGTTGAATAAAGCTTTTGGAATGCATTTTTTCTCAGGACTCTATCGTCGGATTCCAACATTGATATGTAGCTGCCGTGTGTCAGCGAAATTTCCTCATTCAAGCTGTTTTTCACCGACCCGAAATCCATATCAGCATTATTTATAATGCTGAAAACATCCTCAGCACAGGAAGTAAGCTGTGAAAATTTCGCAATGATTTCTTCGTAGTCGGGGGCGAGAATATGGGGCTTGTGTCTTTGAATGACATTATAAAAATGCCTATAAATTTCAAGCTCAGGACAATTTTCGATGAATTTGTCGAATGTGTCCGGGTCAACCATGGAAACCGCCGGCGTAAAAAAAGAAAGTTCGGCAGATATCTCGGCAATTAAAGTCTGTGCTTTATCCATGAAAGACAGGTACTTTGAATTTTGATTGTCCTCGTCCTTTTTCATATGAGCATAAACAAAAATTCGTTCAAGGGTCAATGATATTTCATCATGCATTTTCAAAGATGCCAAAAAAGATGAAGCATCCGAGGTCATTGTTTTTTCCATTGTCTTTATATCCGCTGTTAATCTCTTGATGTTTTCGCAGTCATCTTGCCATGCTTCATCGGACGTGTATAGTGATGATAAATCCCAACGGAACTCATCAGGAACATCGTTTCTTGATTTAAAATAAAGTTTTGACATAGAGTCCTCCTTTTTGAGTATGCCATATTGTTAAGATAATAATAACATAAAACAAACAAAATTGCGATATTGTCAGCTTGAGATATGATGTGTTAAGATAATGATATAGATATTTAAGAAAGGATACTGTTTAAATGGATAACAGACCGATAGGATTTTTTGATTCGGGGTTGGGCGGACTCACCTGCGTAACCAAGATAATGGAAGCACTTCCGAACGAACAGATAATATATTTTGGAGATACTGCAAGGACACCATATGGATCAAAAGCCATTTCCACTATTAAAAAATTCTCAAATCAGATTGCGGAATTCCTGGTTAAAAATGATGTGAAGATGATAGTCATAGCATGTAATACGGTAAGTGCAATCTGTCTTGATGAGTTACAGAGGAAGTATCCTGATATTCCCGTTATCGGAGTTATAGAACCTGCCGTGGACAGGGTGGCGGAGACTTGCAGAAACGCCTACTTATTTGGAATGTTATATCAAGTTTCCGCAAAGATCAAAATATGACTGTATTTTTAACTACGCATTATATGGAAGAAGTGGCGGAAGCTG
>JBGZBP010000043.1:0-12139 GCA_041844735.1 Bacillota bacterium | reverse complement strand
TTTCCGTTAACTACTACGGATTCTGAGTTTGTTGTAGTGACGCCATTTTTAACGATGATACCGTCATTATCGCAGCTTTCGATCTCCTGGTTGAATGTGAGCACGATAGTCTTCAGACCGGTTGCGACGACAGCATCAGGACCGGTAACGGTCTTGAGTTCAAGAGCATCTTCGAGTGTTTGGTCGCTAATCGTTTTAACTTTATCGGTGTCTTTAATTACATTGCCTGCAAGATCCTTCACATTGCTTACGATGAGAGTTGCAGCCGCCTTAGCTTTTGCATACAAGTCTTTGTCAAGTTTAATAGCTACGATGCTCGCTCCGTCATAGAATTCAGCGTCGCCTGCAAGAGTAGTGTATGTATTAGGTGCTTTGTATACTTTGTAGTTAGCGGCATTCAGAGCAGTAGTGCTGTCCATATCTTCGCTAAACTGAACATAGAAAGTACCCTCATGAAATGTGACAAACTCCGTGAAGTTCGCTCATGAAATGTGAGAAACTCCGTGAAGTTCGCTCATGAAATGTGAGAAAATTCGGCGCGTTATTGAAAAATTGCGGGATTTAGATTATAATGACATTGATAGAGGAGGTAGCTTTTGTATCTAAAAAGAAAAATCGATCTGTACCTGGAAAAATGGAAATCGGATGAAAATAAAAAACCGCTGATGGTCAAAGGCCCGAGGCAAGTCGGCAAGACGGAGTCTATTATGAATTTTGCTAAATCAGCCTATAAATCCATAATCTATATAAATTTTGTCGAAGAACCGAAATATAAAACCATAACAGGAGACGGTTACAGCGCTGCGGATATTATAAAAAATATAACCTTACTGAATCCCGAACATAAAATCATAAATGGCGAAACTCTGATTTTTTTCGATGAAATTCAGGATTTTCCCGAAATTGCGACTTCGCTTAAATTTTTTTGCATCAGCGGCGTGATAGATGTGATTTGCAGCGGCTCAATGCTGGGAATTAATTATAAAAAAATAGAAAGCAACAGCGTCGGATACAAAGAAGACTTAGAGATGCAATCTTTTGATTTTGAGGAATTTCTCTGGGCGAGAGGTTACGATGAAGATGTTCGAGCTGACATGCTCGGGAAAATGCAGGAGTTTCAGCCTTTCAGCGAAACCGAGATGAGCGTATTCACTTCGCTGTTTTTGGAATACGCCGTGCTGGGAGGCATGCCGGCTGTGGTGAGAGATTTCGTAACTCGAAAAAATTTTGAGGGGTCGATAAAGACGCAAAGACAGCTTTTGATGGATTATGCCGAGGATATGAGAAAATACGCGGACGGTTTGGATCAGACAAGAATACTAAATGTTTTTAGGCATATCCCCGTTCAGCTTGCCAAAGAAAACAAAAAATTTCAAATCTCTAAAGTGGCAAAAGGCGCGCGTTTCAGGGATTACAGAGGAGCTCTTGAGTGGCTTGAAGACGCAGGGATTATCAATATTTGTTATGCGCTTAATTATCCTGAACTGCCTTTTATGGGAAATTATGATGAAAGCAGGTACAAAGTTTATATGGCGGATACCGGTCTGCTCGTTGCAATGCTTGACGATGAAACTCAAACGGATTTGCGGGCGGGAAGAAATCTTGGAATTTATAAGGGCGCTCTTTATGAAAATATCGTAGCAGAGGCGCTCAAAAAATCGGGATACCGGCTGTTTTATTATAAAAAAAGTGATTCGTCTCTGGAAGAAGACTTTTTCGTAAGAACTCAGGACGCGCTTATTCCAATAGAAGTAAAATCTGGCGATAACCGCTCCAAATCACTGAGAACTCTCATAACAAGCGACTCATACCCCGACATAAAATTCGGCATCAAACTGTCGTCGGGCAATATAGGGCGCAAAAACGGAATAGTGACATTTCCGCTGTTTTGTGCTTTTTTGCTGAAGGACTATTTGTAGTCCGCTTGGACTGTAGAAAGAACTGATGCGGCAGATTCAGCATTCAAAATCCAATTCAGCGAAAATATTAAAGCTATTATTCATCCTAAAATCAATTATCATATTATTGCCGATACAATTGACGGCAAATACTATTATGAAGGAATACCTGCTTCAAACGGGAGCAAAAAAGGATATTAGAGAAATGTCCAAGATAGATATGGCAAAGAGTATGGGGCTCATAAGTGAAAGTGAGTACGGTGGTTACAGAGCAAAGAATTTTGCTGTACTTATGTTTGCAGAAACCCCGAATAAATTCATTCCGAATGCTCATGTCGAAATCATACGAGAAATTGACGGAACAGACAAAGAGGAACTTGCTACCAATGCTATTTTGCATAAAGAATATGATACGCCTGAATATGTAGGAATTTATATATACAAAGACAGGATTTCTTTTGTAAATCACAACAGACCACTTCCGCCGGTAACAATAGAGGCCCTTAATCGAGATAGAAGTTTTGATAGAAGGCAGTATCTTAACAAAGAACTGAAAGATATGTTCTTTTCTCTTAACCTAATAGAGTCGTATGGATCGGGGATAAGGCGCGCAAAGGATTCCTTGGCAGAAAACGGTTCTCTGGCACTTAAATTCTATCCGGATAATGAAGCAGATAACTACACAAATGCAGTTATGGCGATAAATGCAGAATTTTTGAACGGTTTTAGTGGTAGCGCTACCACTAAAACTACTATTAAAACTGCCACCAAGACTACTACTAAAACTACTACCAAAGCCACCACTAAAACTACTACAAAACAGGATGAGATTATTAAAATAATCGCTAATAATCCTAATGTAAGCGCAAAGGAAATTGCTGATAAACTAAATCTTACCGTCGACGGTGCGCGCTATCATTTAGGTAAAATGCGAAAAGCGGGACTTATCCGATATGATGGATCAACAAAATTAGGTCAATGGGTAATTATCAAGTAGCGGCAAGTTGCGGCGCGATGCCTTAATACGGCGAAGTGCTTCTTACATGTGTTCACATATGCTGACGCATATGTGAAGAAGTCCTTCGCCCCGTTTTGTCGTAAAAGTTGTCGCTGATGCTCGCATTCGCGGAAAAATGACAAATAGATCAGGATATCATCTTGGAAAAGTGTCATTTTCGAGGTACAATATAGTCAGAAAACGCACAGAACGAAATGGTGTGAGGTGTCGGCTATGCTGAAAAGAAAAATCGAGAAAGAAATCATGCGCTGGATTGAAACCGGTGAAAAGGCTCTGCTGATATATGGCGTTCGACAGGCAGGAAAGACATTTATTATTCGTGAATGTCTGGAAGCAGCAGGCTGCGATTATATTGAGTTCAATCTCATACGCCAGCCGGAAATTATTGATATTTTGGACAAAGCAACCGGGATCGATGACCTCATCCTGAAGTTGTCGCTTTACAGTGACAAAAAGATCGTCCCGGGAAAGACCTTCTTTTTCTTTGATGAAATCCAAAAATACAAGGAAATCGTTACAAGGATCAAATTTCTTGTAGACGATAAGCGCTTTCGGTATATTATGTCCGGCTCCCTTTTAGGTGTTGAGATCACAAATCTGAAGTCTGCGCCGGTGGGGTACCTTCAATCAATCAAAATGTATCCGCTGGACTTTGAAGAATTTCTGCAAATATTTGGCGTCGAAGAACCAATTCTGAGCAGGCTGCGTAGTGCATATATTGCCAAAACGCCTGTAGATGAAGTTATCCATAGAAAAATCATGGAGATGTTCAATCTCTACCTGATTATCGGCGGTATGCCTGCAGCTGTTGAGAAATACCGAACAACCGGAAGTATAGATGATGTAATGGATGAACACCGCTCCATTATTGAGCAATACAAGCTGGACTTCACGCAGTATGAAGAAGAGAATCGCAGGCTTATCATCACGCGCATCTATGAAATGATTCCGGCCGAGCTGAACGAAAAAAACAAACGGTTTATGGTCGCAGATGTTAGAAAAAACCTGCGCTATGACCGAATTGCAGACAGTTTCATATGGCTGTGGAAGGCCGGCGTCGCTTTAGGCGTATTTAATACTACGGAGCCAACAGTGCCTCTTTTGCTGAATGAAAAGAGCTCTTTGTTCAAGATGTTTCTTTCAGATGTGGGCTTGCTCACAACGATATACGGCAAGGCATGCAAACTGAAGATTGTAAATAAAGAAAGTGATATCAACAAAGGTGCTGTATATGAAAATGTTGTAGCACAGGAGCTTTATGCACATGGTTATCCCCTGTATTACTACAATAGCAAGAAAAAAGGCAAACTGGATTTTGTAATTGAACATGTGGACAAGGTGCTGCCTATTGAAGTTAAAAGCGGAAAGGATTACGAGAAACACTCTGCGCTGGATAATGTGATGAACGCCCCCGAATATGAGGTCAACGAAGCTTATGTGTTCACAAATGAAAATATTAAAACCAAAGGAAAAGTGACCTACTTGCCAATTTATATGGTAATGTTCCTGAAAGATGAGCCGATAGATTTCACAGACATATCCATAGACAGGTTCAAGATATAGCCGCTGCGAATGTATCCTCCAAAGAGATCCGATGCTTCAAAGGCATCCGAATCTGGTCGAATTATTGCTTTATTCATTAGGTAAAATAAGCAGAAGATTTGACGCTGGAGTCGTGGTGATGTCCACTGTTTCCATAACATCTTTTCTTGAAAAAGATGTTCAGACTGAAGACAAAGTCCTATGAACCTATTGGTTCATAGGACTACTTTTTTTGTGTAAAAAAGCCGAAAGCCTTGGGAATATTAGGTTTAGATGGTATAATTAACTAGGAGGGTTTATGCTAGCGAAACAATCTCAAGACAACCGATATCAAACTGAAATCATATGCATCGATCAACTCGTTCCCAAAGGCCATCTCCTTAGAAAAATAAATGAAATCGTTGATTTTAGCTTCATTTATGATTTAGTTGAAGGCCTCTATTCAAAAGATAATGGCAGACCAAGTCTAGATCCTGTACAGCTGATAAAGATGCCTATTTTGCAGTATTTATACGGCATCCGAAACATGAGACAAACGATAAAGGAAATCGAAGTAAATGTTGCATACCGCTGGTTTCTTGGGCTGAGCCTCCATGAAGATGTACCTCATTTTACAACCTTCGGAAAGAACTATCACCGAAGATTTGCTGGGACAGACATCTTCGACAAAATATTTCAAAAGATACTGGATATGTGCCGTGAATCAAACCTTGTCGACGAAAGCCTGATGTACATTGATTCTACTCCAGTGAAAGCACATGCAAACAAAAAGAAGTATCAGTCAGCGAAGATTCAAAAGAAACGTGCTAGCTACCAAAGACAGCTTCTCAAAGAAGTCAACGAAATCAGAGAAAAGGAAGGCAAGAAACCTTTTGATGATGGCGATGATGGTTCAGGATATGAGAAGAAAGAAATCAAACAAAGTACGCAAGACCCTGAAAGTGGTTGGTCTCACAAAGGAGAGCACCAACATAACTTTTATTATTCTGTGAGCGCAGCATGTGATAAGAACGGTTGGATCACCGCATATTTTGTGGCTCCAGGAAATGAGCATGACAGTACAACTTTCCAAGATGTCTACGAAAAACTAGAAAAGAAACCTGAATACATTGGCGTAGACGCTGGCTACATCACTCCGAATGTACTGAAACGAATGAAAAGAGACGATGTACAGGCATTGATTCCCTACAGAAGGCCGCATGGAAAAAAGGGATATATAAAACCAAAAGAGTTTGTTTATGACGAATACTACGACTGCTACTTATGCCCCGAAAACAAAGTGCTGGAGTATAGAACTATAAATCGAAAGGGCTACAGAGAATATCAAAGTGATGCTCGTGAGTGCAAGATTTGTCCTAGGCTTTCTGAGTGTACACAAAACAAAAAACACACCAAACTAGTAGTGAGACATATATGGAAGGACGGCATAGAAGATGCAGATGATTTTCGTTTAACGCCTAAGGGTAAAGAAATGTACGCAAGGCGAAAAGAAAGCATTGAACGAATATTTGGAACGGCGAAAGAATACCACGGATTTCGGTACACCAACATGATCGGGAAGGCAAAAATGGTGATGAAAACCGCGCTTACGTTCGCCTGTATGAACCTCAAAAAGCTAGTAAGAACAAAAGACCTGGGATTAGTGATGGGATAGAGGGGGCAAAATCCCTTCTTTTCTTGTGATTTTCAACTCGTTATTTTAGTCAAAGAAAAACCGAACAAAAAAAGAGACCGACGATCTAGGCGAATGCCTTAGATAGTCGGTTTGTCTTCAGTCTGAACATCTTTTCTTGAAAAAGATGTTAAATCTTCGAAAGAGCCGCAGTATATTTTCTTTTGTGAGCACATTTACATCGAGGTTTTCTCCCAAAGCCGCGTCTCCCAAAGCCGCGAAAACCTGTTTTTCGGATTCAAGGCCTGTTTTTCTTCAAAAGCAAGCGTTAGAATAGTTCTGTCAGGTTTGTACTGCTCTTCGACTGTCAGCGGAACTCATCCCGCTTTTTCCCATGCGTCAAATATATCAGGCACGCCGCTCTCCGTCCTTTCGCCTATGCGAGCGAGATTGAACATCTTTATAATCACTTTGTTGCGCGGTTCATAAACGCCGCCTCTTAGCATCTGCGCCTTATCCCTCGATAAAGAAGGGGGAGCAGACTGAAAATAAAGCCCTATGAGCCGTGAGATTCATAGGACTTTGTTTTCTGCCAGAAGGACTATAAAAATAGTCCTGGCAGTCTATTCGGCACGATTTCCTTTGGAGGTAGTTTTTCCCGAGTTAACTCATCTGGTGAGCTGGAATTTAGTTCTTGCGCTACCTTCTACCATGCCGACAATGATTTTGGCAATCTCAGCTCTTATTACATAACTGCTATAATTAAATTTGCCTGTGATATCAGTTCCCGACAAAATGCCCGCTCGGTAAAAAGCGTATATGGCATCTGCATATTTATCATCAATACTTACATCAGGTATCGCATTGTCTTCAACTTCGTTAACCGCCGGCAGTACATCTTCAGGCAATGCTTTCGATAAAATTTCGACGCATTCCGCTCTGGTCGCCTTCTCGGTAATTTTATTTACTAATGACATATCAATAATATTTTCACTCGCCGCATACAGCAAATATTTTTGATACCATGCGCCTTCAAGCTCCGCAATAGTTTTTTCGCTGTACATACTATGGATTCTTGCAGCAATAGCAACGATTTCGGCTTTTGTAATATATCCGTGAGGATTAAATTTAGATTCACTCACGCCATTTACTAATCCATATTCGTATGCTTTTTTTACCCAAGCCGCATACCACTGATTATCGGAAACATCGCCGAACTGCTTGTTCTTGTATTTTTTGATTTTTTGAAACACTTTCTGCAACTTAAATTCCAAACTTTCAGAGATTTCTATTGTAAAATGTTTCTGAACACTTCCCGCTGAGTTTGAAGCCTCTATTTCAAATGAATAAACGCCCGCTTTAACTGGTGTTCCGTAAATATAACCGTCCTTGAAATAAAGCCCATTCGGAAGTTTTCCGCTTTTTATTTTATATGTTACATCCTCTCCTTTAGAAATCACGCTGCCGTCATAAGGTTTGTCTACAGTTCCATGTTCAAGAATTTCTGTGACGAATACAGGCGCTTCGATGTTCGGCCCTACCACAAGAGTAAAAGTCTTTTCTTTTGTTTCATTTCCCAGCTTAGCGCTGATGGCAAAGGTGAAGCTTCCATGCTCTTCCGGCGTTCCGCTGATAGCACCACTATCTGATAACATCAGTCCCTTTGGCAAAGCGCCGCTGGTTATTTCAAAAATGATGTGCGGCAGGTTCGCACTGAGTTGATAAGTATAATCCGCGCCTTGAACCGCCTCGGAAAGACTCTCCGTAATAATAGCGAGTTCTGCCTTCGGAGCAAGAGACCCCGCTTTTATGAGTTTAAATCTCTGAGCCGCCGATCCGTTCGGATGGTACTGATAAATATTTGTGCCGTTTGCAGTGTTCCTGCCCTCCACATCCGCATAGAAGCCGTTATTTTTTGATACGAATGAATACGAATCGCCCGCGCGGACAATAAGCCACCTCTGGTTGGCTCCGCCATGCCACTCCCAGACCTGAATATTTGCGGTATCGTAATTTGCTGAGTTTCCGCCTGAAGCATCCATTACTAGACCGTTGCTTGCAGATATCACTTTGAAAGTGTCGTCGGCTTGTCGCTCCAGCCTCCAAATAATATTTTTTTTGCTGTAGTCGGGTTTATTTTCCCAAATATAGATATTTTCTCCGTTTTTGTCGATTCCCGAGGTAGTAACAAATTTACTTTCGTCAAATTCGAATGCGATATAATATTCTCCATCGGCGACTTCGCTCGCACTTCCTGACGGAATATCGTAAACTGTTTCGGGCAAAATCCATCTTTCGTCGATAAACTCATCTTCCGTTGCAGATGTGGCCCTTAGCTTGAACACATGAATATGTCCCTTTTTTTCGCCTTGAGTATACACCATTTGACCGTCAAAAACGATTTTCCCTGCTTGATATAATCCGTAATAATGACCTTCCTGATGTCTGCCGTCGAAATAGGTAGTACCCTGTCCCTGCCTCAATCCATTTACGAACATCCCTTCGTATTTTATTGCTCCGGCTATGGTTCGCATTTTGGAATTGTCGGAATATATGAGTATACCTTTTCCGTTGGGTGCTCCGGCTGACCATTCTCCGGTGTATTTTCCGTTGACCCACGCACTTTTATAGTAGTCATAATTTTCGACATAGTTGCCGTTATTATTGCTGTTGCCGTTATTTATCGGTTCACCGATATGAAGAAAAGCATCGAAAGCTGATTTATTCAGAGTTCTTGTGCCATATCCGCCTGTCACTTTAAAATTGTATTCTTCTACTGTGACGGAATCGCCGTTTACCGCAGTTACATATGCGACATGCCCGTACTTACCTGCGCCCCAATACGCTATATCACCAACGCGGGGATTCTTATCTACGCCGTAGCCAAGTTTTTGCGCAGCGTATTTCCAGTTTTTTGCATGTCCCCAGTGTACGCCGCCAAAGTAGTTATGAAACTTGACACCGTTTCTTGAGTTAAGACACCACGCCGCAAACGAAGTACAATTTCTTGCACAGAAATTCCATTTATCCGCTTGATCCAATCGGAAATTCCTGTATTCGTCAGGATAGTCGTCCGCGGCAAAACTAAGATCATAGCACAAAAATCCGGAAAGAAGTGTGCTGAATACAAGTAAAGACAGTGTAGCACCTAAAATGACATTCTTAATACTTTTTTTCATATCCTACCTCCTATATTTGATATTTTATTTCTTTATAAAAGCATCGGCTACCTTAATATAATCTTCAGATTGCCTGAGTTTTTAAAGATCCGAACTGTTCAGTATATAATCAATATAATTGCCTATTTTGTGGTTTTCATTGACAGGATTAAAACTTGTATTTCCTGATTCAAATGTTATGTCACGACCGAATCGTTCCAGCGTCCACGGATAGTAAGGGATATTGTCTCGACTGTTTACTATATTGAAAATATTTTCGCATACACCGATCTCAAACTCGATCTCTGAAGGGGGGTGTACCCTATATGTATTAGGACAAGCGATTGTGTAAACAAAAATATCCTTTTGCAAATATTCTTTTATTCCATATGTCAGAAATGCTCCCATCAAGTTTGCGCCCCGGTATTATTGTTTTGCCGCTGTTGAATATTTGTCGCCTTTTATAAAAGCTCCCCCACCTCCTCGCGGAGGCAGGGGTAAAGCCTATCGTGCTTTTTGTTTGATTTTACTGGCTTAGGATTATTCGAATACCCATTCGTTTGTTGCAGATTTCCACTTCCATGCTTTTCCGCCAGCTGTATAAGCGTTGCCCGCCTTGTCTTTGAGCGTAGAAGGAATGGTTATAGCCTTTCCGTCTTCAGGTGCTGCAGCGATTTCGAATGTGACAGTCTTGCCATCTTCAGAGATTTTAACAGTGTCAGTTTCGACATTTACGCTATTGTACTGCCAAGCTGAATGATCTCCAAAAGTAGTTTTATCCAATTCTTCACCAAATTTGACAGTTACGAGCTGTTTAGTACCAGAGCCGGTAGCGGCATGCGATACGCTTGTAGCAACAGGATCCTTAAAGTCTACAGAAGCGTCTGAAGTCCAAGAGAAGTTGCTGAGTGCTATTGCTTCGCGTGTTTTAGTGCCTTCGCACTTAATGAACTTATTGTCATTGTTGAATTCGATAGCAACAGTTTCGTCCATATTAGCGTAAGTTCCTTTGAAAGTGAGGCTAACTACTTTTTTATCAACATTCAGCGCAACTGTATAACCTTCAGTGTTATTTGGAGGAACAACTTTATCGCCCATTGTAATCTTAAGTGCACCTGCCCAGACAGTACCATCTATTGGGTCTGCCAATTCTCGAGTGAATTCAAGTTTTACAACATTTGTGTCATCTTTAGTAACAGTTACACCGGTGATTTTTCCATCAGCGTCTTTTTTGATAGTAGCCGGGATAGTGTTGTAGATTGATAAAGTATTGAATGCAGAACTTTTGAATTCGCCATCAGTGAATGTACCTTTGAGTGCATTTGCTGCAAATGTGATTGTACCAGCGAGCTCCTTTTTATCAGAGCCAGTAAGTGCTTTATCCAGAGTAATTTCTACCTGATTATCGTCAACGACTTCGGCAGATTCCACAGTAGGATTGGCTGCATCTGTAATAGAAACCTTGCTCTTATCGACAGCGTAGATGTTCTGGTTGAAAGTAACGCGGATCTTTTTAGGTGAGATTGCTTCAACCACATATTCACCAGCCGCATCTTCATATACTTCTACAGCGATGGCGAGTTGTGTAGCAAGATCACCATCTATAGCAACACTTCTCTGAACGATTTTGTTGTCTGCAAGGTCTTTTACATTTTCTATGCCGAGTTTAGCGCCTGCAGCAGTTACCTTAGCGTAGAGAGCTGCGCCGAGTTCGATAGTAACGATGCGGTTACCTTCAAAGAAGTCTGTAGCGCCATCAAGAGTAGTGTATTTGTCACCGTTGATAACAGAGTAGTTAGCGGCATTGAGAGCGCCTTCACCATCTACATCTTCGTCGAAAACGATATAAAGTTTTCCGACAGGTTTACCATCTACGATTTCGGTTTGCTGATAAGTTACTTTGCTGATAACAGGAGGAGTCTTGTCAGCTATTTCGATAGGTTCTGAGTACGCGACAAGTTTGTTGGCATTTATAGAGAGATCAGTGACTTTGTCGATTTCGAGAGTTACAGTCTTACCTGCATAGCCGGCTTTGATTTCGATGTCATAAACATCTGCGGCGTCCTTGCTTGCTTTTACAAAGATTGATTTCCCGTCATAACGAACATCGAAAGATTTTTTGAGGTCAGCATTTACATCTTTAGAGAAAGTGACTCTGATTGTGTTTTCTGAAGTGACAACAGTCTTTTTAACTTCCGGAGCTTCTTTGTCAGCAACGACATTTACAGAGAGTTCCTGATCTTCGAGTTTGTTTCCGTAGAGGTCTACGATTTTCTTGCCGTCGATCATGACTTTTACTGCACCTTCTGCAAGAGGCTGGTGCTTGTCGCTGTTTGCTACATAGAAGTTAACAGTTATCTTTGAAACTTCGTCAGTAGGTTTGACATCCCTTTCAGTGCCGTTAAATTCAGCAGTGATGTTTTTTGCTTCATACTTAGTGAAAGTATGGTGGAAGTATTCAGGCTTGAGTCCTGTTACCGGTTTAGAGAATTCGAATACGATATATCTCTGATCAACAGCGACAGGAGTGATTGTAGGATTTTCAGTGTCTTTTGTGAATTTGAGAGTGAATTCGTTTTCGATGTTTTTGAGACCGTTAAAGTCTTTGTAATCAGCGACTGAAATAGTGTACTCTGCATCATCTTTGAAATTTGAGTATGCTTTGACAGTTGCTTTGTTGCCTGTGATGATAACATTTGCAGCGGTGTTGTCTACTCCGCGCTTAGTCTTGCCTTCGTGTACTTCAACTACGCCCACTGTTTTGACAGGTTCAGAGAAAGTAACTGTTATGTGTTTAGGGCCAGAGAATTCTACAGCTTCTACGGTAGGTCTTTCTTTGTCGAGAGTTGCGAATTTAACTTCTGACTTAGCGATTTCCACGCCTGAAGCGGCCTTAGTTTTTTCTACAGTG
>JBGZBP010000042.1:0-11688 GCA_041844735.1 Bacillota bacterium | reverse complement strand
TTCTACTTCCATATCTTCATTTACCACTGTCTCTCCGGTAAAGTCAGTTTTAGGAGTTTGCTTTGTAACCCATTTTTCAAATACAAAGTTCTGTTTTACAGGTATTTCAGGCATATTACCCACACCGATAGTATCTCCTGCCTTAATAGTAATAGTCGCAGGGTTAGCCTGTGTATCTGCTCCATCCGCAGTGAACGTAACTGTCACATTCTTAGGATTTGAAACAGATGCATCTGCCTCCCATTGTGCGTATACTTCTATTTCTTCAGGAACTGCTGTATCTTTATTAAATACTGTACCTGTTCCGTTCTGTTTTGTATTCCATGACTTGAACTTATAGTTAGTTCTCTGAGGTTCATTAGGCATCATGCCTCCCAAAGAATCCCCTCTCTTAACAGAAACTTCTTTAGGATTTGCTTCCTTATTAGCCCCGTTACCATTGAACTTCACTTTTACCGCTGTTTCAGGCTTAGCCTGCCACTGAGCGAATAAAGTTACTGTCTTTGTAACATATGTGTCCTTATCATAGGTTGTTCCTGTTCCATTTGATTTATCATTCCATCCTGTGAATGTATAGCCATCTCTTGTTAAGTTAGCTGCTGTAGGAATCTTAGATTCAGGTATTTTCTTTCCTATAGACACCTTAATATTTTCTTCAAATGGAGTAGCTACATTACCACCGTTCTTATCAAATGTAATCGTAGCATCTTCAACCCAGTTTGGAACCACTGTTATATCTTCTGTAACAACAGTGTCCGCGTTAAATGGAGTCTGATTTGTCTTGTTCTGCCATCCTCCAAACGCAAATCCTGTTTTTTCAGGAGATATAGGCATAGCGTATCCGACACTGTCTCCAGCCTTCAATGATACTGATGCAGGATTTGGCTGCACATTGGCATCTGTTGCTTCAAACGTAACAGTTACATCCTTAGGATCCGAAATCTCAGAATTCGGTATCCACTGAGCATAAACTGTTTTATTTGCTTCATTTACCACAGTATTTCCGTCAAATTTTTCTCCTGTGCCATTTGGTGCTGTGTTCCATTCCTTAAACTTGTAATTTTGTCTTACAGGTTCGTCCGGCATAGCAAGGCCTATAGCATCGCCCTGGTTAATTGTAATAGTCTCCGGATTAACCTTGTCTGTCTTGCCCTTGACATTATATTCAAATTTTACTGTTGCTCTTTCTTTAGTCTCATCCGGCTTCCATACAGGGTAAAGAGTAACACTTGTGTCATTAAAGTTATGAGTTACAAGCTCACTTACTTTTATATCTGTACCTGTACCGTTTGCCTTCGTATTCCATGAAGTATATAGGTATCCTTCTTTTGTAGCAGTAGGAACATCTTGCAATGTCAATGAAGCTCCCTTTCTCTTCTCTACAACATACACACCACCTTGACCTTTAGACAAAGTGCCTCCTGCCGCATTAAATGTTACTGCATAACCTTCATCCCATTTAGCGTATAGGTCTATGTTTCCATTAACTACAGTTTCATCTGTAAATTGTGCACCTGTAGCTGTTGGCTCTGTGTACCATCCACCAAAAATGTATCCCGGTCTTGTAGGTCCTGCTTTAAGCGTTTTCCCTGCTGCTTTAAGCGTAGAGCCTTCCGGTACTTGGTCAAACTGTCCATCAACTGATCCCTCTGTTACTTGTGCAGGGTCTCCTGGTGGCACATTGTTATGATATGTAATCTTTGATTGAGCCGGGAATAAGTTTACATTACCATTAAAGTTAAAATAATTTTTCATGTTTTGTGTAGGTTGAAGCTTGTTTCCAACAGCCTCCCACGCACCCGACCACATTATATTTACAGTTTGATTGTCTTCTTTAAAAACAACACCCATACTCTCTGGCTCCATTGATAACTCAAGAACTTTATTGCCAGGATCAGGCTTTTCTTTTATGAAAAATGGTATTTTGTATAAATATTCGTTTTTGGGGTCTTCATTGTTAAAAAACCTCATGTCACTATTCAAATATGATGAGATATCTATCGCTACTGCGAGCGTAAATGCCCTTGCAGAGTCTGGATTCGTTAATATCGTCGGCTCCGCTTTTTGTAACTTGGGCGCTTGATCTATAGAGGTAGCTCCTGTCCACCCATATCCTTCTGTCCATCCACTATCTCCAAAAGAGAATTTTTCGATTGACTCTTTAAACCTTTTTATAGGTAGTCCTTTAATTCCTTCATTTGTTTTATAGTTCCATTTTGTATAAGGCTCTATGTAGGCAGGATCAAAGTTAAATGTTACTCTTAGTGTCTGGATTCCATGTCCATCAAGGGCAGGCCATTTCTGCTTAGTTATATCTGAAACCCTCAATCCAATCCAAAATATATCATTCTTATTCAGATCCCCTACAGCCTGAACATCTCCAGGCAACGGATGGGTTGGCTCACTTCCCCCTCCCAAGTAGTCCATATATAATTGGACTTTATCTTCCGGTTCTCCTGCATAAGAAATACTAGGCACTGCACCAAAAAATAATGCAATAACCAACAAGAAAGAAACTATTCTTTCTATGTCTCTTTTTAAAATTCTCATTCTCTTTTCCTTTCTTTGAATTATTGATTTTATTTGCTCCTAAAATTTATAAAAGTTTATAATTGGCTCTTTTGAATCTGCAATTATTAAATTTGAATCAATATCTGTTAAATATGTATTCCCATCCACGTCAGCAACTCTATACTTATATATTCTGCCCGCCAGTCCCAAATTTAACGTATTTTCTGAGGGAAGAGGATTCAATGAGTCTGCCTCTATCAACCCAGCATCAGTATCAGTCAAATACGTGTTCATGTCAATATCTCCTAGCTTAGGCATTATGACAACGTTCCTAGTGAAAGCTCCAAAAACTCCTAATGAATCTTTATATATATATCTTACCTTGTACACACCTGGTCTGATACGATATTCTGAAATGCTCAATTTCATCAATCCAGTAATTTCTTTTCCTGGAATTTCTTCATCAGTTACCCCCTGTACTAAACCTTGCACTCCGTCACCCGTCATTTTTTGCACGATAATCGCATCATGGCTCAACATCACATCAGAAGAAATTTCATGTTCTTGACCAATGGAGTCTATTACTCTCAAAGCACGATCTTCCACATCGTTAGAAAAATCTACAAATAATGCATATGGGTTTTTATCATAATTCACATATGCCTTTTTCCCAGAATTTTTCTTTTCCCACTCCTCAACACTATCTCTATAATCTATCTCATGCATGCTGTCTGGATCTCCCCATGCATTCGGAGAGTACGTCTTCCCTGTGGCGCATCCTTCCGGTGTATTCTCAGGCGTAAATGTGTAATCATCATCAAAATCCGCCTTCGCTGCAGCTATCTTCTGGTCATCCCAGCCTTTCTCTCTCATACGCTCTATGCAACCATATGGCGAGTTCCCGTAGCCAAGAACTATCCTAGGTTCTACCAGTCTTCTAACATGCACTTTATATGACTTGTTTCCGACCGTTATCGTAACTATGTTGTTAAATCCGTCCGCTTTTTTCATGTCGACTTCCTTCAAATCGGTCATAGGGACTGTTACAGTATACTGTTTTTCAGCTGCTCCCTGAGCTACTGCTGCATTCTTTGTCTCCTGTGATGCAGGTTCGACATCATAGCTAATCTGAGCTGTCGGCTGATTTTTGCTGACCTCAGTGGCAATTTCAAGTGTCTTTGTGTCGTGCTTTATCTGAACATAATAGTCTGCCGTTGTTCCTTCAAACTGATCTTCTTCTGCCGGCTCCGCTCCTTGGAAAGAAGCCTTGTGCAGTTTTACCTTCTCGGATTTTTCCTCTGTTTGATCTTTTTCAGTATATTTACGGTTTATCGCCAAACTTGTTAATGCATCTTCTTCCTGTGGTGGTGCTTCCGTTCCCGAGAAAATATCAAGTTCATTCGCCAAATCAAACGTGTTTTTCATGTTCAACTCAGCTGCCGACCTGTCTTCTTTTTCCCAGTACTGGTACGGAGGCTGTCCATCCATATTTGTATAAAAACCGAGAGTCTCTGGCCCTCTAGCCAGCTTCAAGACCTGCGGCTGGTGGTTTTCACTAGGTATCTGCTTTAGTTTAAAAGGCAATTTTAATAAGAAGTACTTATTATCATCGCTTACTCCTTTTAATCTCTGCTCACCTGTGGCTCCTACCTTCCTGTCTATACGTACGAACGACATTTTCCATCCCTGATGAGGCTGTTCTTCTATGCCATCCGCCTCACTCGGATCCGTACTCATGATACTTGATTCCTTCACCTCATATCCTGCCGGTGCCCACATGCTGTCTTTTACATTATGTTTGTTCAAAGTTTTTACCCAAGCCTCATTGGACTCGGCTGTCAATCCTTGAAGCTCCGCACTGCTGATATCGCTGACAGGCTCTAAGAACATCGGGTCATATTCAAATCCGATTTCAACACCCGCCAATCCGTTATTTTTAATATACTCTACATTAGCTTTCTGCAGGTCGGACACGGATAACCCTATCCAAAGTATCTTGCCTATGTCGCTATTCGTAAACTTATAAAGCTTTTGCGGTTCATCTTTCGGTCCCGCATTGCTGTCAGATACTCCTAAATAATCAATATGTATTTTTGCTTTCACTGCAGGATCCGCATTTGCTACCTGCACATCACCCAAGTACATAACGCACGTGAGTAACATAGCTGCTATAACTGTTATAGCCGTGACTTTTTTAATTCTATGAACTAATATCATGTAATCAACCTCCCCTACTAATTAATCCGCATATAATATTGCTTCAAACTATTCGATGATTTTTCTATTTTATGTGCATCTACCGCATTAACGTTTCCATCCCCGTTAACATCGCATACTCTGTACTTGTAAAGTCTTGCATTTGCGACGTATTCCCCTAATCTTTCATATGGCATACGTTTTTTATATCTATCGTAT
Source organism: Bacillota bacterium (assembly GCA_041844735.1). Taxonomy (GTDB): domain Bacteria; phylum Bacillota; class Clostridia; order Peptostreptococcales; family Anaerovoracaceae; genus CAJPNN01. The sequence continues at coordinate 6,762 of JBGZBP010000042.1, read as the reverse complement.
ATGCATTTTGCATCATCTGTGTCTGTAGTCTTGGAAAGGTTGACGTCCCCCAATTTGCTGAGAACTATCACAGGTCTTACAGCTATAGTAGTATGTCCCGGTGCATCTTCGTACTCGTATTCCATTTGGTATACTCCCGGTCTGATGATAAGTGCACTAAGCTCACTCATCTCTTTTTTATCATATCCCATTCCCAGCTGTATAACTCTGGATGCACACGACTTGAACTGGTCGTGCAAAGATCCATAGGTTCCCGGGTCTATAACATCAACTGTTATTCTCCTGGTCACTTCATTCTGCTGCACAGCACTTCCATCAGTCTTCTTTACATCCTTAAGTCCGGGATCCGTAAAGTTTTCTCCTGAATATATGAAAAGTGCATTCTCGTCTTTATCATAATTCTTGGTGACTTTTCCTTTTTCACCCCATGCATCTTCCCTGTATCTGATGCCTGCCGTGCCTCCACTCGGCACCTTACCGTCTATAAATGAATTTTTATTATTATCAAATGATTCCTTATATTCTCTTTTATCATCAGCAGACAAACTGTCATCTCTCATGATTAGTCCGTATGGCGAGTTGCCATACTCAAATGTATAAAGCTCTGATGACGCAAACTCCGCTATAATGATGACGTCATTGCCCGGCATTTTAAATGTCGTATTTGCGGAAGTCTCTCCTGCAAACTGCACCAAATCTCCCGAGTGCATCTGTGACCATTTTACGAAAACATTTTTTTCCAGCGGTGTCGCTTCTATAGTAACCGTTGCACCCTTGGAGTAAGTATATCCCCCAAGCACTTTAGCGGTTCCCATCTTAGGATCGTTCGATCTCACTTCCACTCTGAACAAATCCTTGTCTTCAACATTTTGTGTGATTCTGAATTTTGAAAGTTCCGCTGTCCTGTTTGACTTAATCGTAACCTCCGCCACGTGACTTCCCGTAGTCAATCCTACTTTCGGTATTATGCTGAAAGTAGTGCTTTCACCTTTTTTAAGATAGTACACCGGATTATTGAGAACAATAAACTCATCGGAATTAATATCCAATGACAGTCCTCTTATATCCGTCTCGCCTGTGTTCGTAATTGTGAATTCTTTTTCTCGCAAGTCCGCCTTGCCATATCCTGTTCTTTGCGTATCAAATGTGTAGTCAGGAATATTCTCTACCATCTCAATTTTTTCTTCATCAGGTCTTGCCTTTTCTACATAAAGACTTAACTTAATGTATTTTGCATCCTCGTTCTGCACCTGACCGTATCCGGCATATGTCGTTGTCGACAACTGTCCCTTATATACGACAATGCTGCCCTCTGCATTAGGGTCTCCGGACTCCAGCGTCCATGCATCCACCTTAACCGTGTTAAGTGCTCCCGGTTCTCTTCCGATATCTCCTGCGTATGTGGTAGTCACCCGATCCTCACCCCATAACCTTACAGTCGTGTTAAGAGTGTCTCCTGCATGGAATTTCATCAAATCTTTTTTTGTGTCGGAATAATCAAATGCATAGCCTGCTCCGCCTGCATCATTACCCCCTGTGTATATATTCTTTCTTGGAACTGTAGAGAACGGTATTTCATTACTCTTCGGCATATTCGGCACTTCCACCGACATGCTGTATTCACCTACCCTGTTTCCAAGATTTATGTACGTCTGCAACCTCTTTTGAGCCTCGTTGTAGTCCACATTTCCATTTTTTATGGTAATCTTCGCCATACCGTTCGCCGGGTCATTAAGGTCTACTTTATATACATCTCTCGGACCGGTGTAGTTATTTTTATCTATCACCTCTCCGTTAGGCATCTTAATCTCAAAGTCCGTTCCCGTCGGAAAGTCCATAACTCCTCCGACTTTTTTGACAGTGATAACAAGCGTTCCGTCATCCTGTACTACAGCTGTAACATTGTTTTGATCAAGTGTAGGCGGATTTACATCCGACACTTCCCTGTAAACGCTGACGGAGTCAGCCTCTATCGTAGCCCACTGTGGTGCATTTATATTGTTCATTGCAGCCGTAAATTTGTATTTCTGATTGTCGTTTGATGTAAAGAAATCTTTATCTGCTTTGTTCGGCTCCGACTGTTCCCACGAATCAAGGGCAATTGGAACTACATATCCCATCGTAGCCGGCTCCACAACATCAAATATCAGCTGTGCACTGCTTGGTAATTCCAAATCCTTTTTAGCTGTCGGTTTTGCCGTCGGCTTGTATGCGGCATAAGGTTTCGATACTTTGTATCCTGTAAGTTTTACCGTCTCTACCTTAACGGTTACCGAAACGCTTATATCGTCATTATATTTCTGGGTTGCCGTGTATCTGACGCCACCCTTTACATTCCACGTCTTTCCGTGTTGCCAATCCTCAAATTTGTAATCCTTGTCCGGGTCACCCCATGTGATTTTATCCAGAACTTTTGCTCCATCTGCATACTCAATCACCACATCTCTTAAGTGGTCATTCAGGTAGCGAACGAGATCTTCTTCCGTTCCTCTCTCATAAATCGCCGCAGCCGAAACAACGCTGTCCTTTCTAACCGGTGTCACCCTCGCTATCGTATTTTCAATGTCAAATTCGTATGCAAGGTTTTCTTCGGTACCGTTAAATCTTTCCGGGTAATATTTTGACGGATCTATATGATTCAACCAAAGAGCTTTTTGCTCTGACGGCTCCCCTTTTATTTTGAATATTCCTTCCAGCTCCTGCCTGCTAAGCTTTGCAAAAGCCTGAGGATTTTTGACATTAAAACTGAGGGTAGCAATCTTAACTCCCTCCGGTGTTGTTGTCTTAATAATTTTATATGTACCGGTGTGCGTGCTTGGCTTATCCGGTGTCTCTGCCGGAATTTCATATTTCTTATCTATAATATGTTCCCCATTCTCTTCGTCGCTCACTCTGGGGTCCGTGATAATGCCCACATCAAGCTCACCCGGCTTAACTCCTGCTGTTTTAATCAAACCTTTAGGAAATGCATTTGAATTAATCTCAACTACTCCTGATGCAACGCCCGATGCCGCCGGATCATTCGTGTTGTAATCTGAAGGTTCCACGTAGTTTGAGTCGTATGCCATGGTAAATCCTGCCCCTACTCCTTCAAATTCTCTCAAATGTAACTCAACCAAAGCCTGCACACTTCCGTTCTGTGCCGCTCTCATTTTCACACCTTTAAACACCAGTTTCGGTGTCTCTCCAAATGCAAAAATCATAGTTCCTGCAATCAAAGCAACTATGATCACCAAGGTCACAAACATTCTCTGCTGTCCCGAATTACGTTGGCCTATTTTTTGTTGGTCTGTTTTTTGTAGATCTGTTTGTTGTGTTCCTGTAGAGTCCATATTTCCAACCTCTTCCGCCTTTTTATACCTTATACGTTCTTATACGTCGACCCACCCTGTCCTTTATGGTCGGGACCGTGCTCCGCGTGCCTCCGAATTGCTCAAAAGCTGTAAAAAGCCGAGTTCTCGCCCTTGTATATTATCTCTATAATACAGTACGAATGGTAATATTGCAACCAGTTTCAGTCCTTTAGCATGATTTTATACGAGATTTTGTATGTTTCTTTATATTTTGTTAATACGTATTACTTCCAACCACTAGGACAGGTGTGTGCTCCGCTTTTTTGGTCGACATACAGGTTTATGGGTTATTTGTTCCCATTATTTGTTATAATACACATAAACATAGCTTTATTTTTCATTTCTAACAGTTCCTTTATTTAATGTGCTTATTCCACTTCCTGAGTATACATCAACACCTATTTCCCTATCCATTTCTTTTTCTTTGTGTTCTTCACTGTAGTGATAGCGCATCCACAGCATTAACATTTCCATCCATGTTGACATCACAGATTCTATATTTATATAGCCTGTAAAATCCTCTTTCTACCGCAGTATCTTTCATGCTTTTACCAAGAATCTGAGGAGTTAAAAATCTATCCAGTACCATATTAGAGTCCACGCCATTAATTTCTCCGGACAGATTTGCATCTCCTCTTTTGTATAACATTATTATCTTTCTTTGTTTTATGATTGCGGGTTTTCCGTCAACATCCGGATATTCATATTTCAGCGTATAAATTCCCGGTCTTATATTTAGCGCTTTCAAATCGTCTATTTGCAATTCGCTATACCCGTTGCTTAGGACTATGCTTCGAGCTTGTTCCGAGTTTAGTCTTGCCATGAGCTCCCTTGACTCTTTTGCCATTTCTTCCAAGCTTGCCACCCCGGATGTTCCCGGAGCAGGATTTACAGAGGCACCTCCTGACTGCCTTGATGGAATTACGTCCACTTCAATACTTCTTTTTACTTCCGCCTCCTGCACAGCACTTCCATCAGACTTTTTCGGGGAGTCGAGCCCCGGATCTGTAAAGCTTTCTCCGGAGTATGCAAAAACTGCAAAAGGATCTTTATCGTAATTCTTACTCTCCCATGCATCAGGTCTATATTTTATGCCTGTTTGTCCGCCTTCAGGAACCTTTCCTTCTACAAACGAGTACCTATTTGCAACAAAACTTTGCTTGTAGCTTTCTTTCTGTTCGTCCGAAATGTTTACATCCGCCATTATCAATCCATATGGGGAATTACCATATTTCAACCCATCGGTATTTACCGCCTCTCCTGCAGGGAATAAGTCCAAGTTGCCGTGAAAATAGAACCAGTTTCGCATGTTCTGTTCAAATGTTTTTTCATGATATCCCAGTGGTTCCCAAAGCCCCGTCCATACAGTGTCCAATGTTTCATCATCATTCATAAACGAAACATTCATGCTCTCAGGCTCGAATGATATTTCTAAAACTTTCTCTCCATTCTGTGGTATGCTATCCACTATAAACGGTATTTTATAAAGATACATGTCTGCAGGATTATCATTTTGATAAAATCTCATTTCCGGATTTTTGTGTTCCGCTACATTTATCCCTACACCTAACCTCATACCTCGTGAAGTCGCCTTATTGGTAATCACCGTGCCTTCCGCTTTATCAAATTTACAGTCCTGCTCTATGCTTGTTCCTTCTATCCAATCATATCCCCGAGGCCATCCATCTTCACCGAAGGAGTATTTTTTGACGCTGTCCTTGAAGTTTTTTGTTTCTTGACCGGCGTCGGATTGCATCTGATAATTCCATCTTGTGTAAGGTTTTATGAATTGTTTATCAAAATTCAATGTCATAATCCATGTTTCTATTCCATGATTTTCAAGCGCCGGCCAATTGTCTTTCGTCATGTCGGACACTCTTATTCCTACCCAAAAAACATCATTTACTCTTAACCCTTTTACCGGCTGCTGCTGTCCGGGTTCCGGATGTGCATTTTCTTGCTCTGCCCCTAAGAAATCCATGTACAAGTTCACTTTCCCCTCTGTTCCTACACCTGACGGAAATATATCTACACCTGCGTCTCTAAAATTATATATCTGCCTTGTATCGTAACTCAACTTGGCCAGTTCATATGCTCCTGCCGAATTCCCTCTGCCGAATCCCGTGGTCTGAAAACCGCTATCCCCTCCTTCTGCTGCACTTTTCAGGGCAAATCCCAGCACTTTCTTGCCTTTGCCGGGAACTTTCCTCACCTTAAACTTGACCGCTCCCACCAAAACATTTTCCAGTCCTGTATAAGTCGGATCCGACAAAGCATCCTTATAGTTAAAAGCTATATTGACTTTTGCTGTGCAGCCGTCTGATTCTCCTGTCACATTTCTATCTTTAACTATTCCCATCGCATCTGCGACTATTTTATATGGGGCCTTACCTCCATTTTTTTGGTAAAGCACATTGTCCGCTGTCGCAACTCTGTGAGATGCATACGCTGTCAAATGCTCTTTATCCTCACATTCCAATATTTCAGGGTCATACTTTATAGTGAAATTTGCTCCATACATTCCTTGCTTTGATTCAGGAATATTTTTTATATCTTTTATCCTTATCCCTACCAAAAACTCCTCACCCGCCCTAAGGTTCGTTCTCGCAGTTTTAACGGTGCTCTCACCCGGTTGCGTGGAAATATTTGCGTCACTAACCCCCATGTTATATTCCATATATACGAGCTCTACCGTTGCCTTGGATGCTCCCGAGCTCCCATTGCTGCTCAAATCCCCTTGAGCAGTCGATATCACGGGTATAACTGATAGTACCAACGTGAATGTTAACATATATGCCATCAGTTTTCTTTTCATGGTTTCCTCCTTGTCAAATGTGCAGTTAGTCAATATGCTTTTTGTAAGATACCGATTCCGTTCTGTTAAACCAAATTTATATCTTCGGTGCTCCCAAAATCCTTCTCCTTCTGTTCTACAATAGTTCTTAGAATATTGCAACCCGTTTTGTTATTTTTTCAAGAATTTGTTCATAAAACAAGCCTATAGGATACCACAATCAAAAACAGAGAGGTCGTTCCTCTCTGTCTAATTAAACATGCTTCAGCTTTAACATTGATTTTTTTCAAACATTTCCTCAGTATATATTCTAATATCGTCCGGCTTTATCATTTCATATTTTTCTTTAACCGCTTTAAAATATCTACCAAAGAAAATATATTTTCAAGTGTACTTTCGCTTTCCTCATATCCCTCACTTGTTATCATTTCCTTTAAGATATCCCTATGAGCTTCCTTATCAAATCTCCAAAGATTGACCTCGTTGACATCTCTGTTTCTTGAAACAGTTTGCCTTGTTTTACAAGCTCCAAAATGCTATGAAAATCATTTATTCGCATTTTTACCTCCTTCTTTTTTACAAACAAAAAAGGTGGTTAGATTTTACTCTAATCAC
>JBGZBP010000041.1:0-13362 GCA_041844735.1 Bacillota bacterium | reverse complement strand
TGTGCTCGGAAATAATTAGAGTTATGCCTTTATTTTTAAGCTTCATTAGCATTTCCGTCACTATATCAATGTTTTTATTATCAAGGTTTGAAGACGGTTCATCCAAAACGACTGTCTCCGTCCCCGCTATATAACTGGCTGCTATACAAAGAATTTGTTTCTCTCCTCCTGAAAGTTTAAAAATGTCTTTGTTCAAAAGATGTTCTATAGGAAAAATTTCCAACATATCTTTCATTCTTTTGTCCATTTCTTCTCTTGATAACCCGATATTTTCCAAATAGAAAAGCAATTCTATTGTAGTGTTCACATTGAAAAAATGGGTTTTAGGATTTTGGAATACATTTGAAATCAACATTGCAATTTCATAGAGCTCGAGATTTTTAACGGGCTTTCCCGATATCGTTATCTCTCCACCCATTATCCCTCCGTCGTACTTTACGGATAGACCGTTGATGGAGTTAATAATAGAGGATTTTCCGCTTCCGCTTTCTCCTGTAAATAAAACGCTTTCCCCTTTTGCAACACTTAATGAAATATCTTTTAGCACTTCCATATTATTTTTATAGGACAGAGTCACATTTTTCATTTCTATCATATATGCCATCCTCCTATAACAATAGCTACTGTTAGTAGTGCATAAACAAAATCGACAGGCTTCAATTTTATATCTATATACCTTGTTTTCTTTATAGGGTTCTCTATTGCTCGGGTTTCTGCCGCTCTTGCGATGTCATCAGCTATGTTGGACGAGATAACAAGAAGCGGAACCGCTACATATTTAATATATAAAAAAGGGTTTTTGGGGTTTATGCCTCTTATTTTCATCGCAAGTTTTATGTTCTGCTTTTCCTCCTTAAATGAAGGGAAAAATCTGAACATCACTGCAACGGGGATTGATATATTTCTCGAAAATTTTATTTTATCCATAGACGATATTATGCTGCCGACATCGGATGTTTTTATCAAAAATTTGCCTGCAAGGAAAGGGAGATAAAATATTCTAACTACAATCACTAAAATGAAAAGCATTTTCACTCCGGGATTTGTCTCCTCAAGCATCTTAAAACTCAGCAAAAATGAAAGCAGTCCGAAAAATATTATACTTTTCATGGCATCTTTACCAAATCCGTTTTTATAAAAAAGAAACGCAATTATAAGAACTATCCCCCACTCAAAGTAAATATTTATTTGATTTAGGGCGGTAAATCCCATAAGAAATGTTACACATAGTTTTGTGATCGGATTCGGGTTGCACGGATTACTCAAACCCCCGAGCATTATACTATACCCGCTTTTTCAAAATGCTTTTTCAAAAAAGCCTTGCCTATATAGGCTCCGACAACCCCGCCTATTATTGCTCCCAGATAAACCAGTGCCATATTAGAATAGGTAACAAGATTTTCAAGTTTTCTTGTATATTCTTCGCCCATCGTCTTCATACACATTTCCATATATCTGTCCTTTACCAGTAACATTTGCATTAGCGATCCGCAAATCCATGTGTTGAATATAGCGAATGAAATCATATTGAATTTAAGGGATTTGTATCCTCCTGCTTTTCTCAAAAGTTCCGCTATAGTTACTATAATCAGTGCATGAATAAAAAGTACATATGTATGTCCCATAGCAAACATGATTAACGGGCTCAACATGCCAAGAATAAAGAGTGCCCCCGCTTTTTGAACTTTTGCCATAAACAACAAAATTATTATTCCTGATACTACTCCCAGCACTGTCGGGTATATCAGGAACATAATAGGAATCAGCCCTATCATCCCTACCGCAAACATCACAGCAAAATATATTACCGTAAAAACTCCTATTGTTACAAGATCTTTTACTTTTAGTTTACTATCCATATTAAAATACTCCTTTTATTCACGACTAATAAATAAAGTTTTCAGCCAAGGCGGTTTTATTTATCAGGTCCTTATATACTTCCGATTTTTCCAACAGCTCTTCATGCTTTCCTGATGCCTCGACCTTACCATTTTCAATAACAACAATTTTATCCACATTCTGAATCGACTTCATTCGATGCGAAATTATCAAAACAGTTTTGTTCTTAGTCAATTTATTTAAGCTCTCCTGTATTTTCTTCTCATTTTCAACATCAAGTGAGGCTGCAATTTCATCCAATATGATAATAGGCGCATTCTTCAAAAATGCACGTGCTATCGAAAGTCTCTGTCTTTCTCCTCCGGACAAATTTGCCCCGTTTTCTCCTATAAAAGTATCATACCCATGTTCAAGTCGTTCAATAAACTCTTCGCAATTTGCAAGCCTTGCCGCTTCTTTTACCTCTTCATCTCCGGCGTCCATTCTTCCTATCCTTATGTTCTCCAATATTGAGGTATTGAACAGTGTTACATCCTGAAAAACGATGGAAACTTTATCAAAAAGTGATTTTGTGGAAATGTTTTGTATGTTTTTGTTGTCTATAAGTATTTCCCCTCCCGTCACGTCATAAAGTCTGGATACCAACCTTAAAATACTTGTTTTGCCGCATCCACTTTTTCCAACCAGTGCCGTCACCTCATTTTGCTTGGCAACAAAACTTATGTCCTCCAAGACCTGTGTGTCTCCGTCATAAGAGAACGAAACATTTCTCAGTTCAATATCAAAGCCGGATAATTCTTCGTCTTTACCCTTTTGTGTTTCAGCATTACGTATTTCTTTTATCCTTTTAATCATGGAACCTACGTAAAACATCTCCGCCATGTTCATTGAGGCTCCCTCTGCTCCTTCTTTAATCTTTATTGCTGCAAGCAAATATCCCAAGAAGTACAAAATGTTAACAGTTCCCTCTATGACAAGTGTTGTTCCGACAACAACTACAAATATATGTGCAAGGTAAAGAACCAAGTTCGCTACATTAAGCGTTGTAGCCGGTGCAACCTCGGATACAATATGAATTTTTTCCGCTTCCTCCACTTCCTTGTAAAGTCTTTCTCTCATATCCTTGCTTCTGCCAAAACTTTGTATTTCCATTTGAAGCTCTATAGCCTCTTGAAAACTGTCGGAGTTTTTTCTTAGTTTTTGATAATATTTATCAAAACTGTTCCTCTGAATTTTCTTGGAAAGCATTATCAATAAAAAGTATACTAGTACCGGCCCCAGAACACATAGCCCCAGTGTAACATTTCCACAAAGCAGCAATATTGAAATTAAAACGAAGAACACTGCAAATCCAAGTATCTTTGCAACTGCATGAGATAGTGCGTGCTCAAGAGCCGCTACATCCGCCATGATAGTTTGAGCAAGATCCGTCAAATCGTGCTTTGAGAAATATGAAAGCGGCAAGTCACTCATTCTTCTTGCAATATCAATTCTTATATTTTCGCTTTCCTTAAATGTCGCATTATAAAGAGAGTTATATTCTATGCTCAAAACAACATACATCAAAATAATTGTTCCGCCGCAAAATAAATAATAAAGCAAGTTACTGTGTACCTTCATAAGTAGTGTTTTTTCAAAAAAAACCATCAGCAATATTGCAGGTATCATATTAGTTAAATAGGCAATAAATGTTGCCATACTTGATTTCATAAGATCTTTTGCGCCCTGATCCGTCAAGGCGAATTTTTCTTTAAACAGCCTTCTCATCTACAACCCTCCAATCATTTGCAATTTTATATATTTCTTGGAATCGCTTATAGGCAGTATCTTTTTCCATCAATTCTGCATCGCTTCCCCTCTCTATGATTTTTCCACCGTCAAAAACTAAAATTTCGTCCACATTTCTTATTGTGGTTAGCCTATGAGCAATCATAATAACGGTTTTTTCTTTCATAAGGTTGGAAAAAGCTTTTTGCAGTTCATGTTCATTGTCAGGATCTATTGCTGCACTTGCCTCATCAAATATAACGATGTCGGCATTTTTCAAAATTGCTCTTGCAATGGCGATTCTCTGTTTCTCTCCACCCGAAAGGTAAACACCTTTTGATCCTATAATTGTATTTTCTCCATTTTTAAACTTACTTACTATCTTGTCTACGCCTGCCAATCGCATAGCTTCCATGACTTCTTCCCTGCTTGCATTTTTGTTTGCAATCATAACATTTTCATATATCGTCGTCTTAAAGAGTTTTGAATCCTGAAAAACGAATGCAATGTTGCTAATCAATGCTTCTTTACTGTAAGAGGTAATATTTTTACCACCGATTCTTATCTCTCCGCTATTTACGTTATAGAAACCGGAAATCAGTTTTGCAACAGTTGTCTTGCCCGATCCCGATGCTCCGACAAGTGCATAAGATTTATTTTGTTCAAGCTTTAAGCTTAATTTATCTATTACCAATTTGTCTTCACCGTATCCGAAACTGACGTTATCAAACTCAATGTCAACATTATCAAACTCTGTTTCTTTTCCAAATACCAAGGCATCCTTTTGCATATCTTCATAAAGATTTTCAAGCTTCTCCACAGCATCTCTCGCCTGGAAAATGTACATAGAAAGGTACATCACTTTCATCACATAAGTAAATAACACTCCGCTTAGGAAAAATATCATAATCAGTTCCAAGCTGATACGTTTTGGTGAATTGTCCACATTTAAATAAATCAGTGCAATAGGGATTAAAATTGCGGTAAGCCCAAAAAACAATTCTTGAAACAGCACATAAGGCTTTTTGCAGCTCATAGAATATCCTAAAGCATGTTTTGCATATTCCTTGATTGAGTTATTTAATGCCTTAAAATTTCTAACGTCTATGCCGAAGATTTTAACAACCTGCATACCCCTTATATATTCAACTGTTTCGGAGCTTAGTTTTTCCAACGATTCCTGATAAATCCTAATAAAATCTTTCTCTCCGACCATAAATTTCATTAGAAGAAGACTTATAAGCGCCAAAATCAAAAGCACGGCTCCCACTCGAACACCGATTAAAAATCCCAAAACCAAAACAAGAATAGGCATGATCATGGCACCCGTATTGTCCGGTATCAAATGGGCTACCGCCATGTGCGTTTGTGCCGCATTATCATCCATCAACTTCCTTGTTTTTCCGGAGGAATTAAGGTCGAAAAACTTAAAACTCGAATTTGTAAGTCCGTCTATCCCGAACTTCCTTAAATTGGTTTCCAGTCTGAAAGCAAATAAATGCGATATCATTAGGGAACAGAAATAAAAAAGTCCCCCTATTGCCAGACATCCTGCTATTTTGAAAGCATATTGCTTTGCGTCATACATATTGCTATAAATAATGATATTCTCTAAAAGTAAGTACAAGTAGTAAAACGCCGCTATTTGCAATAATGCCGATACAATAGAAAATATTACTGTAAAAAAAACAAAATGGCTTTTTTCTCTTGCGTAAGATATTAGTTTTTTGTAAACATTAATCATAAAATCCCTCCTGTCTGAATTATTTAAGAATCTTCACTTTTAAAAGTAGTTATAATTCTATCATTTTTAAAATTGCCTCTCAATTAGCTTTGACTAACTAGGTCTAAAAGGGATAATGTCTAATCGGGATATTTTTTTCGTTTTGTCTGTAAAATTTTATGATAATATAATATGCAAAAGCCGCTGAACTTCGGCATGTCCCCGAAGTTGCAACGGCTTTACTTTTTATTTATTATTTTATTTCCACATTTAAATCTCGAATATTTTCATATCTTCTTCTACTGTTCCTATCCCCGAAATTTTGAAATTATCAACAAGCACCTGTGCCACATTCGGAGAAAGAAAAGCAGGTAAAGTTGGCCCAAGATGAATATTCTTGACGCCAAGGTATAAAAGTGCCAGCAATACTATCACCGCCTTTTGTTCATACCAAGCAATATTGTACGCTATAGGAAGATCGTTTATATCTGCCAGTTCAAAGACTTCTTTAAGTTTTAAGGCTATAAGTGCCAGTGAATATGAGTCATTGCACTGTCCCGCATCCAGCACTCTCGGGATTCCCCCTATATCGCCAAGGTTCAATTTGTTGTATCGATATTTCGCACATCCCGCTGTCAATATGACTGTATCTTTAGGCAACGCCTTAGCAAATTCCTCATAATACGACCTGCCTTTCATTCTGCCGTCACAACCTGCCATCACGACAAACTTTCTTATAGCTCCCGATTTAACCGCATCCACTACCTTGTCCGCCAGTGCAAATACCTGCTCATGGGCAAATCCGCCCACAATGTGTCCTGTTTCTATTTCTTTCGGAGGTTTACATACCTTTGCAAGTTCTATTATTTCAGAAAAATCTTTAGTTTCGCCAATTTCTCCCGGAATATGTCTACAGCCCGGATATCCCGCCGCACCCGTTGTAAACAGTCTATGCTTATAGCTTTCCTTAACGGGAACAATGCAGTTTGTTGTCATCAATATCGGTCCGCCGAAGCTTTCAAATTCCGTTGCCTGCTGCCACCATGCATTACCGTAGTTACCTACGAGGTTATCATACTTTTTAAATAACGGATAATAATTCGCAGGCAGCATCTCCGAGTGTGTATATACGTCCACTCCTGTTCCCTTAGTCTGCTCAAGCAGCATCTCCAAGTCTCTTAAGTCATGTCCGGAAATCAGAATCCCCGGCTTCTTACCTACACCGATAGAAACCTGCGTTATCTCAGGGTTTCCGTAAGTGCCTCTGTTGGCCTCATCAAGCAACGCCATACCCTTAACTCCGAACTCTCCGGTCTTTAGGGTAAGTGCCACCAACTCATCAACACTCATAGTATCGTCCAAGGTCTTTGTCAATGCTTCCTGTATGAATTGATCTATTTCTTCATCATCTCTCAGCAATGCATTTGCATGCTTTGAATATGCCGATAGTCCTTTCAGTCCATAGACTATAAGCTCTCTTAAGCTTCTGATATCTTCATTCTCTGTGGCCTGCACCCCTACCGTTCTGCTCTTAGTCGCCCAATATTCCCTGTCTCTGTTTACATCCGTAGCTGCCTCCGGCAGATTTTTTATATTTGCCGTACCTCTAAGTAAATTTTCTTTTGCAATAATTGTCTTCTCAATCTGTTTGTTGATGAAGTCAATATCAAAGTTTGCATTTGTTATAGTCACAAATAAATTATATGTAACCAAATGATTAAGTTCCTTTGAAATTTCCAGTCCCTGCTTTCTCATTTCCGTGCAAATCATCGCCAACCCTTTTGTATGCCAAACAAGAAAATCCTGTGCCGCAGCTACCTCAGGGGTCTTGCCGCAAACTCCCATAACCTTACATCCTTTATTTCCTGCCGTTTCCTGACACTGATAACAAAACATATTTTCCATATTCTTATACCTCACAATCCTAATATTACTTTCTCCATATTTAACTTATCAAAAGGATTATATACCTGTAAGCTTTCTTTTTTTATGATTCAAATCATAATTTACACATTTTCTTTGCGGGTAATTAAAAGAATCCGACATTTTGCCGGATTCCTATAAATCGTTTTTATGTTTAATTATCAGCTTTTTACTTTCCTTTTGAGAATTTATAAAGCGTCTTTCCCTCTGCCAAAGACTCTTCTATTCTAAGCAGCTGGTTATATTTCTCAACTCTCTCACTTCTTGCCACGGAGCCTGTCTTTATCTGACCTGCACACAAAGCAACTGACAAATCTGCAATGAACGTGTCTCCTGTCTCTCCACTTCTGTGAGAAATCATTGTATTATACCCGTTCTTTCTTGCCAACGTAACTGTCTGGATAGTTTCTGTAAGAGTACCGATTTGGTTAAGCTTTATTAAAATTGCGTTTCCGATACCTTTTTCTATACCCTCTTTGAAAATCGTAGGGTTCGTAACAAATATATCATCTCCGACAAGCTGAACTTTGTCGCCGATTGCCTTTGTCAGTTTCAAAAATCCGTCCCAGTCATGCTCTCCCATTCCGTCTTCTATGGAAATTATAGGGTATTTATCGACAAGTTCCTTATACATCTCAACCATCTCATCTGATGAAAGCACTTTGCCCTCAAAATGGTATGCTCCATCCTTATAAAACTCGCTTGATGCAGCATCAAGTGCAATTGCAATGTCCTTGCCGGGTTCATATCCCGATTTTTTCATTGCCTCTATCAGTAAATCCAATGCTGCCGTTGTCGAACCGAGTCTCGGTGCAAATCCGCCCTCATCACCTATGGATGTTTCGAGACCTTTCTCCTTTAAGAGCTTTTTGAGTGTATGATATGTAGTTGCTATCATTTCAAAGCCTTCTCTGAAGGTCGATGCACCTACCGGAGCAATCAAAAACTCCTGTGTGTCTATTCCTGAATCTGCATGTTGTCCTCCATTGATTACATTATAAAAACCAAGTGGCAACTCCAGTTCAATTCCTCCCAAATACTTATATAGTGGCTGATTCTTACTTGCCGCCGCCGCTTTAGCATTTGCTAAAGAAACTGCCAAAATAGCATTCGCACCGAGTTTAGATTTATTCTCCGTTCCATCGAGTTCAATCATCTTCATATCTAATGCATACTGGTCAAACGGATCCATCCCCAAAACTGCTTCTTTAATTACGGTATTTACATTGTTTACAGCTTTTGAAACGCCTTTTCCTAGTAATCTTTCGCCACCATCTCTAAGTTCAATGGCTTCTTTGTCACCTGTTGAAGCTCCTGACGGAGTTGCAGCCCTACCAAAACTACCATCGCTTAAAAAAACATCTGCTTCTACTGTTGCATTTCCTCTTGAATCGAAAATCTCACGAGCTTTCACATCTACTATTTTTACCATTGCTTTATCTTCCCTCCTAATCTACTACATATATTATATCAAACAGCCTTCATTTTTCAAGAGGAGAGAAGTAAATCAAGTGGCTATGCGAATCCTGCATTTTTACTTGACCTTTTTTCTGCGCCATAGCCCCGCAAACGTGAATACGCTACCTGCCGCAAGCAACATCAATGCATACCATGACATGTCCAATCCGTCTCCTGTCTTAGGTAATAACTTACCTTTTTTAGGTATTGTCGGCGGCGTTGGAGGTGTTGGCGGCGGATCTTTAGGTTTGTCCAATGTTGAAGGTATTTCAGGCTTGTTCGGTGGCGGCGTTACCGGTGGTGTCGGTGGATCCGGCGTATCCGGTGTTTTCGGCACAATAGGAATGTATGGTGGCGGAACTTCCTTTTGATTGATAATCCTAAATCCGTCTTGCATGTTTCCACCATACGTCACTCTGTACCAGTCACCTTTAAGATTTACTGTCCCCTTATCTTCTCCTACTTCTTTAACGGTATATTCATAGTCTTTCGCCGCTCCCGGTCCGGAGGATACGTCCAGATCTTTAAATTCACCTTTCCAGTCGCTGCTGCTGTTCAAAACAACTTTCTTTCCTGTTGCCACACCGTCCCTATATAGCTCCACTTCAATCTTATCTATCGTATTTGTGTCACCACCTGAAAAACGCCATTCTTTAACAACTTTTATATCACGCTTTTTCCCTGCAGGCGGTGTCGGCGGTACCTGTGGCTCTTCTTTATTTACTATTTTAAAATTCTTGTCCGCACCCGGCGTTATTGTAACTGTATATTGTTTTCCGTCAATCTCGATTTTATTGCCGCTTACTCCGACTTCTTTGACAGTATAATTTATCTCATGACCGTCCGCTGCAAATTTTCTCAGCTTCTTAAACGTATGTCTCCATGAGTTGGCTGTACTCAGTTCCGCTTCTTCCTTCTTCACCCCGTCTGCGAAAAGTTCAACCTTAATTTTTGGGGCAACTTTCCCCTGCCATTCTTTAGCGACTTTTACCTCCACATATTCGGGTTTATTTTTAATGGTTTTTACAGCCAATTTATCAGATGTGACTGTGACATTGTGCACAACATTATTAGGTAAATATCCTTGAGGAGGTGACATTTCTTTGATGGTATACTCTCCCGGAATCAAAGGCATCGATAGCGCCTCACCATTTCCGTCCGTCACCACATCAATAAATGATCCGTCAGCTTTTCTTGTTATTCTGAATTTGGCATTTTTCAATTTTATAGCCACGTCGTCTTCATCTACTTTAATAATTTTTATCTTGCTTGTCATATCGCCCTGTCCGGTACCCATGCTTGCAACCTCTACGAAATGAGCGTAAACTTTAAATTGAAGCTCTGTACTGCTCAGCGTAGTTTTATTTTTTAACACTAACCCGGTTTTAAATGTCGAATGATATCTTAAAACATACCCTTTCCCCGGCAGATTGCCCATATCATAAGTGAATGATCTCTTGTCAGGCGAAAATACGATATCCCCGCTTACATTCCTTGGATTTTTCTCAACATATTTTCCGCCTTCATACACATGCTCATATAGCATAAACGAATTCTCAATATATTCTATGCCTTCAGGGTTTCCCGGTGCTTCTACCCTAAGCTCATCTCTTATAATCACATTGCTGAGTGATGCCGCCTTTGCATTTATTCTTACAGTCCATCTGACATGTCCGTCATTATTCAACAATTGCCCCGCCCATTTGTTAAGATTTTCTTTTTCAAGTTCCAGCTCTTTTGGCGGTAAAAGTTTCAATTTCTCAGTAAACGAACCGACTGAAATAGCATATTCTTTCTCCTCGTTTACCGGATATACTACACTGTTCCATCTTGCCGCCAACTTCATGGTGCCTTTTACATTATATTTATCATTAACATAATCGGTAAAAGTAACTTTTATTTTTCCTCCGTTAGTATTGTCAGGTGTTATCACAGCCTTTCCTACTATTTCTCCTTTCGGAGATTTAACGTCAAACTTGCGATAGTGCGGTTCGCTCGGATAAATAAATTGCTTTGGTAAATCAATCTCAAAACTGTCCCCTGCTCTCAGTTTGTTTCCATGATTGGAAGCATCCCATGTATAGTGAAGCTTGAACATCCTGTAAAGAACAAACCCCTCCGGAGGAATAACCTCTTCCGAATTCGTCACTTTAAAACTTGTAATGGCGACATCAACATCTTTGTTCTCTGCATATGTAGCTAAATTGGGTAAACAAAGACTGAAAAATATCATAATTGCTATAATGCTTGGCAATATCTTTTTAGTAAATACATTTCTTTTCATTAGCCTCGATCTCCTTCCCTTTTCCCTTGAGGGCATCAGAGACATCGGTAACTTCAAATGCCAAAATTATTAATATTTAGTTTGCATGCAGAATTCCCCAAAAAAATCTTGCTCTAAAATTACATCTAAAATCCCTAAGTCTCCAATAAAAACGTATAATAATCAACTAATTTCGTATTATAACAGATATTGGCATATATAGTCCACTTTTTTTTACACTTTATTTATTAAATTTTTATATCTTTGCCGTTTTTTTTATCTATTTACCTCAAAAAACCGTAGCAACTGCCCGCTGCTACGGTTAAATGTTCGGATTTTATTTAAAAATCATATTGTATATCAGTCTTTAAAAATTTCTTCTCCATTCGGCATCGGTCTATCCAATTTTCTTGCAATTCTTGTTACATTGATTAAATGGATATAGTCAACATTCGCTGAAAGAATGTTGTTGCCCCATGTTCCGCATCCCTCAGAAACCGCAGGAGCAAGACCGTTAGTTGTAGGTCCCCATGCATCCGGTGTCGGCTGATTGATTAAAAGACGGCTTACAGGAATTTTTTCTCCCGCATATCTGATATGCTCCTCGTTATTACTGAAAAGTCCTGCTGAGTGTCCTATACCTCCGGATTCAACCATATTCTTGATTGCCATCATTACACCATCTTCAAATGTGTCATATCCTTTAAGCACAACCACAGGTCCCATGATTTCTTTGTTAAGAACATCTACTCTACCAACATCTTCTACCTTAAGTGCTATTACCTTAGTCTTTTCATCAACTTCAAATCCTGCTTTTTTCGCCATGAAAGATGCATCCCTTCCGATCATGTTAGGATCCTGTTTGCCGTCAATGAAAATAGCATCACGGTACTTAGCTACATCAAATTTATCCTCATAAACTGCTACATTCTCAGCCCTAAGCGCGTCGAATACTTCCTGCTCTTTTTCCTGCGGATATAAGAATAAGTTGTCTCCGTCGCAAAGAATACCGTTGTCGCTTGCCACCGCAACCACTGTCATTTTTGCTGCTTCTCTTACATCATAATCTCTATCCAGTATAACAGGAGGATTTCCCGGTCCTACACCGTATGCCGGCGTACCGCTTGAATATGCCGCTTTTGTAAGACTTGAACTTCCTGTCGCAATAATAAGGTCGCAAACTTCCATCAACTGCTGTGATTTCTGTATTGTAGGGTTGTCAACAACCTGAATCAAATCTTTAGGCGCTCCGCACTTATCCAAAGCTTCTCTGATTAATTCTACAGTTCTCTTTGTAGTCTGCTCTGCACGAGGAGATGCAGAAACGATAACAGCATTTTTACCCTTGATAGCATGCATAAAGTTTCCAAGAGGAGTTACTGTAGGGTTTGTTGCCGGAGTTATCGCAGCAATTACTCCTACCGGATGTGCCACCTCTAAGATTCCTTCTTCTTCGATTTCGTTGATGATACCTACTGATTTCTTATCTTTAAGATAATCATAGAATACTGTAGCTGTTCCTGTATTTTTTTCGATCTTATCCTCATAGCTTCCGAATCTTGTTTCTTCAACAGCCATCTTTGCTAAAGGGTCGGCATTTTTATAAATTATTTTTGCCGCCTCATACATAAGCTTATCCACCTGTTCCTGTGTATAATCTTTTATCTCCACTAATGCTTTTCGTGCACTGTTTACCTGATCCTGAATACTCATTTTTACATCCTTTTGAATGATGCCTCCGCTCTCGCATCATTCTCTCCTTTCCTTACATAATTGATATTTTTGTGTTTCTCAAATTTTATTTTTTTGATTCAAGCTCGTCGCCACTGATATTTATCAGTCTTCACAAACTACGCCCTTTTTAATCTCAATGTCGTATGTGATATCAAGCTCTTTTGCCCATGCCAAATACTGTTCTACCTGCTCATCATTAAGCATATCCGACGATATCAACCCCTTCTGGGTCATCATATCATTTACAAACAACTTTGTGAAAAGGAATGCTCCCTGACCTGTCAAATACATCTCTGATGACATTTTAGCTTTTTCAAATGACTCATAAACTCCCGGTGCATTTACATGAAGATCAACCATAACGTTTTCTCCATCTTTCTGACCATATGCTTCGCATACCATTGCTCCCGAATCTTCCAGAATTCCTTCATCCAGAATTTCTTTTATTTCATCAGGTGTCTTTGGAGATTCAGGCACGTGTGCAAGAACAAAATCAAACGGTACTATTTTCTGTCCGTTGAATTCTTCTTCTTTCTGTGATAATAATCCTGCCTTATATAACGGCTCAGCAAACTGTATTCCCACTCCGCCATATTTAAAATATGCATTTTTACAGTTCTTGAAATATGTTTTGCTATTGAATCCTACATATACC
>JBGZBP010000040.1:0-42748 GCA_041844735.1 Bacillota bacterium | reverse complement strand
ATTAATTCTTTTTATTGATTCTTTTTATTCAATATCAGCTATATTTTATCATAACTGTGACTTGTAATAAACCATATTTAATAAATTAAAAGATTCCTCCTGTGACCATGTTGACAATCATAAGTCCCATAGCAATTGACATATACAGAACTGCCGACGGCGATGTCAAATATGCCGTCACCTTTTGTTTTGTATTAAGTCCCGGCATTCCATCTTCCAACTCAAGGAGATAAGGATCTTTTTTTATCTCAATAAATAGGAATAATATTGCTGCCGCTATAGTAAGCACAGCAAGTCCGGTAACGGCGTGTTCAGCTGTCTGAACCCATTCAGGCACCGTCACCTTATATATTAAGTCTCCTTTTTTGTTCGTTCCCCATCCTGCAAAGCAGAGTCCTGTTACCCTGAAAAGACTGTAGCCCATATGAACTGCAATCGCAGGCAGAACGGACTTTGATTTTACCATAATAAATCCACAGACTATTCCCAGAGCAATCGCTTCGGCTGCCTGGTCTATCTGGACAAACAATATTCCACAGACTACTCCTGTTGAAATTATTGCGAACCACTCTCCATATCTGACAGTATTTTTCATTATCGTACCACGGTAGAATATTTCTTCCATAAAAGGCGCTAAAATTCCGAGAATCAGTATCGTAACTATTCTGTTTATATTTTCAGGCTGAACGGTCGTATTTACATCAAGAATGTTCAATCCTGTTGAAATTTCTATTATTAAAAATACGCCTTTCATAAAGAAATTTAAAATCTGCGTCAGTCCGATACCTATTATAACCCATCTGACTGTAGCAAACCCTCTCGAGGGTCTTTTATGCAGAATCATATCGACCGCTTCCAGTCTCTTGCTGTTGCCCAGCTTTATAAAAACTACAAAAAGCAATACATAAATGAGCACATAAAGTACAGGATTATAAAGATATTTTATATGGTTTTCAGCAATCGGAAGCATCCCCAGAACTATCCTGAGTAAGTATCTGAGTGCATTTATCAACAATATAAACATTATCAAAATCCTGCAGTGCCCGGCTGCCGTACTTCTGAGTTTTCTTTTTAATTCTCTGACTATTTCCCTGTCTCTTAGTCCAAGACCCATTGAATCTTTCACTGCAGCTTCTCCTACTTACCGGTTTTATTTTTAAAGGTTGTCCAAATTTTGCTGTGAGCCTCCTCTGCCGCCGCACCTAGAGGTTTTATCATTTCCATATCAATTAGATTCTCCGGCAAAGTCAAATGCTTTTTATCTTCATCACTTAATTTTTTCACAGCTTCCTTGTTTGTGCTGTAATATCCTATATGTGATATGCATTTAGCTGCATTTTCAGGCTTCAAAATATAGTTCAAGAATTTATATGCGGCATCGCTGTTAGGTGCTTTAACAGGTATAAATCCCGCCATAACGCCGAATCCGATTCCTTCCTTAGGAAATACTACCTTAAGATCCGGATTGTTTCTAAGTGCCAATGTCACCTGAGATGTGTACATAACTCCCGCATCTATCTCTCCCGAAAGTAAATCATCCTGCAGATTGCTGTCTTTAATAAGTCTGATATTCGGTGCCAGTTCGTTTAATTTTTTCCCGGCTTCTTCTATCGCCGCTATACTGCTTTCATTGTAGCTCTTACCATTTATTTTAAGTGCCATTCCGTCTATTACTCTAAAGTTGGTAACTATTCCCACTCTTCCTTTTAGCGAGCTGTCCCAAAGATCTGCATATCCCGCTATTTCCTTTTTTACCTTGGCAGGGTTATAAACGATCGTCTGTATACCTGCACCGTACGGTACTGTATATTCATTGTTGGGATCGTAGAAAAGACCTCTATATTTTTCATCTATATTCTCTTCTCCGTCCAATTTCTTCATATCCAGTTTTTTAACAAGCTTTGAGTCAATAGCTGTTTTGATGATGTAATCATCGGCTATAATAAGGTCATACTCTCCACCTTTTGCAGCATTCAACTTTGCCAACATGGTTTCATCGGTATCAAAATTATTATAGTTTATTTCTATTCCCGTCTCTTTTGTAAAGCCTTCAAGCACTTCCTTCGGGAACATGCCGTCCCATGTGTAAAGGTTGAGCACTTTCCCTGATGCTCCGCCGCAACCTGCTAAGTACACCGATGCCATGCTCAGAATCATGACTACCAAAAGTATTTTTTTTAAATTTTTCATTTTTATCCTCCCGTTTTTTAATATCAATTTATTTTTTGTTTTCTTCCTATTATCGTCGATAAAACTATTATAATAATCGTTGCCAACAGCATCAACGTGCAAAGTGCGTTTATTTCCGGCGTGACTCCGGTTTTCAGCTGCGAGTATATCTTAATCGGAAGCGTATTTGTATTAACTCCCGTAACAAATATACTTATGACAACATCATCCAAGCTCATTGCAAACGCCAAAAGCATCCCCGATATGACCGCAGGCAGCAGTTGAGGCAACATTATATTTAAAAATACCTGATACTCTTTTGCCCCCAAATCTCTCGCTGCTTCCAGCGTTCCCAAATCAATGCCGTCCAGTCTGCCCTTTACAACAGTGTATATATACGGCACGCAAAATGTCGAGTGAGCTATCACAAGTGTCGTCATGCCGAATGGTACACCCAATGCCGAAAAAAACGCCATAAAGAGCATTCCCAAAATAATCTCCGGAATCATTACCGGCAGCATCGTTAAATACTCAATCTGATTTTTTGCCCGCAATGCCGATCGCCTTATCCCGACCGCTCCCAAAGTTCCTATAACAGCCGACAATACGCTGCTTAATGTCGCCAGTATTAAACTGTTCTTGAGTGCAACGAACATGTCTATATCTCTGAAAAGTTCCTCATACCACTTCCATGAAAATCCCGACCAAATCCCTGATATCTTATTTTCATTAAAAGAATATATGACCACCACCAATATCGGCAAATATATCAATGCCATCACAATAACGAGGAAAATCTTGGAGAATTTCAGTTTTTTCATTTATAAAACTCCCTCCAATTCCTTTGTTTTAGATATCTTTTGAGTAATAAACAATATTATGCCCGTTACTATCGATAATATCACCGACAATGCTGCCGCAAAAGGTAAATTATGAACCTTCAACATTTGATCCTGTATGAGATTACCTATAAGGACCACCTTGTTTCCTCCAAGGACATCCGCTATAAAAAACAGTCCTACTGATGGTATAAATGTAAGTACAATACCTGAAAGCAGTCCGGGCAGTGTCATCTTAAAGGTTATGTCTTTGAATGCTCCCCACGAACTCGCACCAAGGTCTCTTGCCGCTTCGACCAGCCCCCAATCCATTTTTTCCGCACTTGAATAGACAGAAAAAATCATGAAAGGTAAAAGTCCGTAAACAAGTCCCACCACTACTGCAGGGTATGAATACAGCATTCTGAGAGGTTCATCTATTATTTTCAGTTTCATCAAAAACTTGTCCAGTATACCGTCATTTCTCAAAATTATTATCCAACCGTACATTCTTATAAGTGCACTAGTCCAGAACGGTAACATCAAGAGCATCATCATAATTTTTTTCCACCCTGACGACAATCTCGCCATAAAATATCCGAACGGGTATCCTATCAGTACCATTATTACCGTTGAAATAAATGCCAGTTTCAGCGAAGTCCATATAGTGTCCATATAAACAGGCTCTAATATATCTTTATAATTTTTCAATGAGAAAACAGCCTTTACTTCCCAAATACCGTCTCTAAGCAAAAAAGATAAGACTATCATATATATGAACGGCACTACAACGAACAAAAATGTGAATATACATAGGGGCATGGACATCAAAAGCCCTGTCCTACGTCCTCTTGTGCTCAATGAATCCGATTTTTTCCCGTTGGAAATATCAGTCATCTTCTTCCTCCTTATCTACTATAACCGCCTTATCCGGTTGCCAACCTATATGTATTCTGTCTCCAAGTTTCAGATTCGCATCCAATCCGTGACGTGAAGCCACGATTATTTTTCCGTTATCCATCTTCATTTCTATTCTCAGCATACCCGCCTTAAAATGCTTATCTGTGACTTCAACGCAGAACGTTTCCTGCATGTTGTCTGCAATAGCCTGTTTCGCCGCCGCCATACATGTATCATGACTTGTTTCCGGAAAATATATATCATTAGGCTTAACAGCCATCTTAATTTTTTCTCCGACCTTAAGTTGCCTTCCTGCCCCGAGCACGGATGTCGTTCCTCCCTCGACACTGATTTTTAACACATCGTCGTTCATCTCCATTATTTCACCCGAAACGATATTTGATTCGCCGACAAACCTCGCCACAAAATCCGTTTTTGGATTTGAATATATTTCTTCCGGCGTGCCTATCTGCGAAAATTTTCCATTTTTCATCACCACTATCCTGTCACTCATATTTATAGCTTCTTCCTGATCATGTGTAATGTATATGAATGTAATGCCCATTTCTTTTTGCATGGCTTTCAGCTCAATCTGCATCTGTCTTCTCAGCTGTAAATCCAATGCTCCCAGCGGCTCATCAAGAAGCAGCACTTTAGGATTGTTAACCAATGCTCTGGCTATTGCAACTCTCTGTTTTTGTCCTCCGGACAACTCTGACGGCATCCTTTTGCCGTACTCATCCAGTTGTATTAAACTGAGCATTTCCTGCACTTTTCTCTTAATATCGGATTTGGGCATTTTTTTTATTTTTAATCCGTATGCAATGTTCTGTGCTACCGTCATGTGAGGAAACAGTGCATAATTTTGAAACACCATGTTAACACTTCTCTTATTCGCAGGCACGTTCGTGACATTTTCATCGGATATGAAAATCTCCCCTGAATCTGCCTGATCCATTCCTGCAATTATTCTAAGCATAGTGGTCTTACCGCACCCTGACGGCCCCAACAATGTTAAAAATTCGCCCTCTTCTACCTCAAGGTCAATACTTTTTAAAGCCTCAACATGGTTAAATGTCTTGCTTATTTTTTCAAGTCTTAAAACAGTATCTCTCAAAATTTCCTCCAATTTTCAAATCGTAACAACAATAAATAATCCCTCCGTTTTCAGGAGGGATTTTGTTTGAATTATACCGGATATACCATGTCTTCTTCATTTAAAAGATTCATGTCCAGTCCATACCTCTTAGCATCTCTTGCCCTGAAAAAATCTACAGCCGGTTTCGGGAACATAGCCCCTGTCAACACGTCCTCTTCTGTTTCTATATATTGAGCAAATTCTTTTTTGATTTTCTCAAGCTCCGGTTCGATAAGATCTGCCGGTCTGCATGTTACACGTTCTTCATCACCTAATATCTTCTTAAAAATTTCTTCCTTTATAGGTACTGCCGTTTTACCGTACATACCTTTCACCAGTTGTTTTGCTTCATTTGGAACCATCTTGTATCTCTCGCCCATAACAATGTTAAGAACCGCCTGCGTTCCGACTATCTGGCTTGAAGGTGTTACCAATGGCGGGAATCCGAAATCTTCTCTTACTCTTGGAACTTCTTTCAAAACTTCTTCAAACTTATCCATAGCATTTGCCTGTTTAAGCTGAGACACAAGGTTTGAAAGCATTCCTCCCGGTACTTGATACATCAACGTGTTTATATCTACCCCCATCAGCTTAGGATCTAACAATCCGTTCTTTATATATTTTTCTCTGATAGGTCTGAAATGTTCCGCCATCTGATTCAGCAGCCCCATATCAAGTCCGGTATCTCTCTCCGTTCCCTGGAGAGCAGCTACCAAAGGCTCTGTAGGCGGCTGGCTTGTTCCTTCCGCAAAAGGTGAAATAGCTGTATCTATTATATCGACTCCCGCTTCTGCCGCTTTTAGATAAGTCAAGCTTCCCAAGCCGCTCGTAGCATGGGTATGCAGTTCTATAGGTATTTTTATTTCTTTCTTCATAGCCTTTATCAGACTTTCCGTATTATAAGGGTTTAGGAGCCCCGCCATGTCTTTTATGCATATAGAATCGGCACCCATCTGTTCAAGCTCTTTACCCAAATTCACAAACATCCCATTTGTGTGCACGGGGCTGATAGTGTAAGAAATCGTACCCTGGGCATGTCCGCCATATTTCTTACATGCTTTTATAGATGCCTCCAAGTTTCTCGTATCATTCAAAGCATCAAATATTCTGATATTATCTATTCCTGATGCAATCGCTCTGTTGACAAATTCATCTACAACATCATCTGCATAATGTCTGTATCCTAATAAATTCTGTCCTCTAAGTAACATTTGCAGTTTAGTATTAGGCATTCTTTTTCTGATAATCCTTAATCTTTCCCAAGGATCTTCATTCAAAAATCTGAGACATGCATCATACGTTGCACCTCCCCACATTTCCACAGCATTATATCCCACCTGATCCATAACTTCAAGAATCGGCAGCATCTCTTCTGTTGTCATTCTTGTTGCAATAAGAGACTGGTGTCCGTCTCTTAGAACCGTTTCCGTTATCTTCAGCTTACCTGCAGCTGTCTTTCCTTCTTTTGCCATCTTTTCCTCCACTACATTAAAATATTATAGCATCATAATTTTTTTATTCTCGAGCTTCATTAATACTTAATTATATAATTATATATTTATTGACATATAAAATCAACATCCAATACAGCATATCCCGATGAAGTCACGGCATTTTTAAGTTCGTTCTCATCCAAAGGTTCGTTTGACTTTATAATAGCCGTCCCTTTTGAGTGAGACGCCTTAACAACCTTAACTCCGTCAATCTCTCTCAGCTTTTCCTGAACATGTGCCTCGCAATGTGCACACATCATTCCCTCAATCTTCATAGTTGCCATATATTTATATTCTTTTTTTCCAAATCCGAACATTTCATTAATCCTCCTTTGTATTTGAAATCCTTTTATTTATTCTACGACTTTTATATACCCGTCACTCCCTGTTTTTAAGGGCTTGTGCAAAGCTCATCCTCGAAATTCTCCTCATCTGTATCATCGTAACAACGCTATATATTGCAAATACTAAAATCAGCACCATCACTACGGTTTTCACGGTAATCTTAAGTTCAAAGTAACCGCTGAATTTCAAGAATGCCAAATATGTCAGCCATTTGAGCAGCTTTATTTGAAGCGGTATTCCAACCAGCAGCGATACTATAAGTGTTATGGTATTTGCTCTCAAATATACTCTCCTTATTTCTCCGGAATTATATCCGAATATTTTTAAATATGCTATTGAAAGGCTGTTTTTATCCATAAATATTTTGCTCAGCATAAAAACAACGACGAAAAAGAAAATTGCAGATACTATAGTAATCATGTTTACCATGTCCGCCATCACTGCTTTGATTTGTTCCCCTGCTCTCATCATTGTATATTTATCAATAATCATGGCTACCATTTTCTCATCTACATTAAGCTTTTCATCGCTAAAATATCCATTAAAATATCCCTCTCCGAACTTGAAGTCTTTATTCAGATATTCTTGTTTTGTGAATGCCGACATAAGTGCCGGATAATCATAGGTACCGCATATTTTATATTTATGAACCTTGTTGCTGACTTTATCTTTTATTTTTATTGTATCGCCCACATCCAACAACGTCTTTTTCGCAACATTTTCGCTAACAACTATTTCTCCCGGCTTCTCAGGCAACTTTATTCCGGGGAAATATTCAGCGTCGTCTTGTAACCCGAAAACACTTAATTCCTCATACTCCGATCTCATATCCACATACACTTCGGCTGCCCCGAATGTAAACCTCTCCGCCTTTTCATCAGCATCAGTTAAAGGTGCCGGACCTTTAAGGACATATTGATATTCCGCCTCACTGCCATGCTTTGCCCGTTCTTCAAAAGCATCAATCGTAGGGGTTAATGCCGATCCGTAAAACATCAGCAGGGTGGTAATAAACACCCCTATTACCATTACTGCATAGTCCCCTTTATTTCTCAAAAAAATCCTTGTCCTGAACCGTCCCGAAAAACTTCCGTATTTGAGCTCTATATTATTTTTGCGCTTATAATTTATCAAGTTTCTTCTAAGGAAGTCCAGAGGTTTGAACCTCAGCTTTCTGCTTAGATTTACGAAATTTATGACAAGCATTATGATAAATGGCAGTATTGTGGTTATCAAAAAAGCTTGTGCACTGAAAACGGGCTCAAAATTAGGCAATCCGAAACTTTTATAATACATATTTTTGTAAGGTGTAATATAAACGGTATATCCCAGTACGTTTCCCACTACTGCCGCTGCCAGCGTTATGATAATAGGTGTTGCAAGATAAAATGCAACTATCTCCTTCTTTCTGTATCCGTTGGCAAGTAATGTTCCTATCGCTTCGGATTCTTCCCTTATTGTTCCTGATGCAAGCACTGCAAAAATAAATGCTATCAGAACTATCATTATGGACGACATTATTGTCAACATGGGTCTATCGCCTGCCATATCGTTCATCATAAAGTTTATGCCGTTATTATTTTTTTTAATTATAAAATTTTCAACTGTCCGGTACTCATTTGCTATTTTGAAAATTTGTTTATCAAGCTTTTCCCTTTCAGCCTCGCTCAAATTTCTATCCTCAAATCTATAGGATATCTTATATTTTATATTGCTGTCGGACAATTGGCTGAATGCCCCCTCATTGACCATCGCAATACCGAAGCTTATATTATCCATCATAAAATCAGTATTTTTTAAAAATGCCGCATTGTAGTCCGGAGCCGCAAAATATCCGACCACTGTAAAATTCTCTTCACCGCCCTCGAAATAGTTTTCAGGCACTTTTATTTTTTCTCCGATTTTAATCCTATTATTTTCCGCATATATTTTATTTAAAATAACTTCTCTGTTATCTATAGGCAATCTTCCATCTGTAATAACGGGTTTATTTATATTTTCTCTAGTCTTGTATATTCTTAAAGTTTTTTGCTTTTTGATTTTAACGTCCACATAATATTCCGCTTCCGTTTCGACTCCCAGAGCTTGAATAGCTTCAACATTCTTACTCGGTAACGGAAATGCCGACAGTATCTGACCGTCCTCAACTCGCCCTGCCTTCATCAACTCATAATTTTTTATCTTGGTACTCTCCGAAACTACATAAAAACCTGATGTTGCAGAAATCATGAGTACCAAAAGTAAAAACATAGCCAGATTCCTAGCAAAGTGAAGTCTTATTCCTCTCCATATCCTTTTTCTCAAAGTTTTCATAGCTACCACTCCAATTCAGCTGCTTTTTTAACATTGTTGTTTACAATATCATCCTGTACCCTGCCGTCTTTCAGCCTGATAATCCTTGTTGCCATTCCTGTAATTTCTTCATTATGCGTTGCAATTACAATAGTGGTATCATATTTTCGATTAACATCCTCCACAAGTGTCAATATTTCTTTAGATGTTTTGGAATCCAGTGCTCCGGTAGGTTCATCACATATCAGCAAATCGGGCTTTTTAATCAAAGCTCTTCCTATTGCGCATCGCTGCTGCTGTCCACCTGAAAGCTGTGCCGGAAATTTATTTCTATGTTCCCACAGTCCCAGCATCTTTATAAGCTCGTCCAAATCCATAGGGTCTTTACTTATATTTGCTCCAACCTCAATGTTTTCCTTAGCCGTCAAATCGGCTATCAGATTATAAAATTGAAATACAAATCCCAAGTGTCTTCTCCGATATTCCGTGATATGTTTAGGTTTCAGTTTCGTTATGTCTTGACCGTTTATACATATGCTGCCGTTTTCTACAGTTTCAAGCCCCCCAATTGCATTAAGCAGTGTAGATTTCCCCGATCCTGAGGGCCCCAGCAAAGTACAAAGTTCTCCTTTTTTTAAAGCAAATGTTACATTGTCCAATACCTTGGTACTGCTTTCTCCGCTACCATAAATCTTGTCCACCGAGCTTACTTCTAAAAACATAATTTTTCACCTCCTGATTTTATTTTTATCCTATTATTTACCGGTATTATATCACTTCCAAATTTAATTTTACAGGTCTAAACGATATTTGGCATTTTCTGTCATATAATGAACTGCCAGACTCACTTTATCTGCATACATGCTCCCTCTAATCATCGACCTTGAAGCTCCTACAAGAGCTACAAAAAAACAAGGCAGCTTTATGCCCTGTTTAACTTCTTTGGTGTATATGGTAGCTTCTCTAAAACTGTCAGAAAGCTTTCTTGCAACAGCATTTATAATTTCGTTAAGTTCAACACAGGCTAGGTCATGATGACGTTAAGACTACATTAGGAATATACAATCACATGTACAAGGAGGATGAGGAAAACGCTTTAAAAAAATTTATAGATTTTATGGAATAAAAAATGCAATGATTAAAGACTTTTATTTTAATATTTAAAATTAATATAAAACTATGTCCTAAACTATGCCTTTTTTATTAAAAACATGTCCTAAAAATGCAAAATATGTCCTTTTTTTTGGATATTTTTAGACAACTTTAGATAATTTCAGAAACGTAAAAACCGTTGAAATTCAAGGATTTCCCCCGAAAGTCAACGGTTTTACAGTTTTGTATGGCGGAGAGCATGGGACTCGAACCCACGAGGCTGTTACACCCTACTCGCTTTCCAGGCGAGCTCCTTAGCCGCTCGGTCAACTCTCCATAACACGCCTAATAAGTGTACCAAAGAATATTATACATTGCAAGTTGAAAATTTATATTTGTCTCTTTTCCCAATTATAATTATAACCCATGCGTCCGAGTCTTCTGCATGGGTTATAAAATATTTCATGTCAGTCTATCTTTTTTCAAACTTCTGGACATATCTTGAAATTATAGCCGCAAGTTGTGCACGTGTAACGCTTTCCTGAGGCTTAATCTTATTGAAATTTGTTCCTTTTACAATTCCTTGCTCTACAGCCCAGCTCATAGCATCTTTAGCATATACAGATATATCGTTTAAATCAGCGAATGTATACGGGCTACTTATAATTTTTGTATCATGTCCTTTAAACTTTGAATAATTGTACAGAACTGCCACCAACTGCTCTCTGGTAATATTCTGCTCGGGTTTGAATGTCTTGTCCGGCATTCCGTTTATAATTCCATTATTTCCTGCCCACAAAACTGCATCTGTATACCAATTGCCGGCAGCTACATCCATAAACATTGTATCACCAACATTTTTTTTGCTTCCTGACAATCTATAAAGCACAGCTGCCGCCATCGCCCTTGATGTATTTTTCTCCGGAGCAAAATTTGTATTCGACACTCCTGTCATTATCCCTTTTTCTATAACATATGAAACAGGTTCTTCATACCATGAGTTTGCATGAACATCGATAAACGATACTTTCTTTTCGCTTATCTTCTTAGGCTCCTCTTTTTTTAGCTCATCTGCTTTTGATTGCATATTAACTTTACCGCTACCTGCACTTGTAGCTCCCGGTATAATAATGAACCCTGATGATCCCGATGACGCAGGTCCCGAATAAGGATTTTTAATATTTACAGTTAATTCTGCCTGTTTGCTCTCAACGCTTCTTTCTCTTGAGGTTGCAACCACTGTCAATACTTTTGCACTTTCCTTGTTGGAAATAGTAAGTTTGCCGTTTTCATCAATCTTTGTATCACTCGATTTTGCTCCTCTTACTTCCCATTTCACACCCCAATCAAGAAGATTTTCACCGTGAACGTTGGCAACAAAATCGTAAGTCTTTCCAATTTCTGCATCAATCTTGTTCGGATATGCCTCAACATAATCAATCCTTCTCATGCCGCTATCAATCTTGGCGTAATCAATCATCTCAACTACAAACGTCTCATCGTCAGCTGACAAAACCATCACTTCTGTTCCGTTGATTTTTATTTTTTTGTTCTTAAACAAGTCAGGATTATACACCACATTACTTGATGGCTTAATCTTAATCTTTGCCTTATACAAAACATCCGTTTTTTCAAAAACTGCCGTTTTGTTCATCTCAACATCATTTGCAAACCATGTCACTTCACTTCCCTTGACATATTCTCTGCCCTTTGTTATCTCAACCCGTCTATTTGGAGTCCCTCCTAATACGGGCATCTTTAAATTTGCTTCTATATCACTTGGCACCAGCTTTCTCTTAGCCTCCGATGAAGGAAGAGAAATTACAGCAAACACTGATTGCCCCTGCCTGGATACAACTGCTCCTGCCTGTGCCAGACTCCCCGAAAGTACCGGAGCATCATCGTTGAACTTGTACAAAACCTTCGGTTGTACCTCAGCCTTTATCGCATATTCATAATTTACATTATAGCTGTCATTATTACCTACAGTTTTCCAGTCTCCCCCTGCAGCTTTGTCTCTATAAACTAATTGCTGCTCTTTAACATAATATTTATCTTCTTTGCTCTCATCGGTCTGTAAATCCCTATTTGTAACCTTTATAGGTTTATTTTCCTTTATCAGCTCGACTGTCGCCGCCACACTTGCATCATCAGTCAAAACAAACGAATTTTTATCATTTATGATATCCAAACTGATTTCTGGTGATACAGTCTCTTTAGTGTAAAAATAAATACTCGAATTATCTTTTCTTCTAATGTTCGCATAAAATCCGTTGTCAGCAGGCTGATATCCCTTATCTATGCACTCCTCCCCATTAACAAATACTTGAGGGGCAGGATAGTCTCCGCTACCTGCGTGTCCGCTGCCGGAAATTACTCTTCCGGAAAGTGAGTTATCAAATACATTGTTAGCCAATGCATCATTTCCGGCCTCAAGCCCTGTGAAAAAGTATATTTCAACAGAGTATACACTATTCTTTTTGAACTCCCTGCTGCCTAATTGCACAGATCCTGCATGTTCATAATATTTTTTCAGCTTGCAAGTGCCATTTTCCAGTATTTTTACACTGCCGTCTTCATTTTTTTCACATGCCTCATATAAATTTACTTTCTCAATTCTGTAAGGCAGGTGATTAAAAATTTCCCCGTTGTTATCCTTATCAAATAAGTTTTTATCTGTAAATTCTTTCCCTGCGATGCTCCCATCGTTCTTATTAACTATAACCTTTGCCGTATGCTCTGCAACTATAACATCCCATTGCAGTTGGTTTTTATTTTGCTCATTTATCCCTGAATTCCCTCTATATGCCGGAATATTCGGATTGATACTGCGGGAAATCCCCTCCAATTTACCTCCCGGCACTAAATCACCTACATTAACCTCTATCTTCTGTATTCTTTCGTTTGCCCCATATGACAACACAGGGAAAATAGTTGCTATCATACAAAATGAAAGAACTATACCTAAAACTTTTCTCATGTTTCTCAACATAATACCTCCTTATTATCATTAAAAATCTCAAATCCCCAGTCTTAAATCTAAAACTTCAGTTCTATTATCTTAACACAGCCTTTATATCTTGGCAATAGTTATGTTTCTTGCGATGGCCTCCGCCTGACTTATACAAATAGTAATGTTGTACCCTCCCAGGTTCCCATGAACATTCAGTATTTCTCCTGCTGCGTATAAATTATCAACATACTTCGACTCCAAAGTTTTAACATTAAAGTCCTTAATCTTAAGTCCCCCTCCCGTGACAAATGCATGCCGAAACCCTCTAACACCATCTATTTTTACATCATATGATGCTATGCTTTCCAGTATTTCACGTCTTTTCTTTTTATCAAACTTTCCCCATTTACTGCTGAAAATTTTTTCGTTGTCCGCTCGGTATTTTTTCATAATTTCTCTTGATAGCTTATGGGAGACTATACCTTTCAATAAATCGCTGAGGGTTGATTCGGGATTTTTTTCAAAAAGTTTTTCCAGTTCATCTATACTCATTTCAGAAAAATTGAATTTCACGGTCTGCGGTGCATTTTTATGCATTTCCCCTCCCAAGTCCAATATTGTAGGCCCGCTAAATCCATAGTGTGTAATTAAGAATTCACCTTTATATGTCTTATTCATAAACTTTACACTCCCGTTAAACGAAACGCCTTGCAATTTTCTACCTGCTACCGGTTCGGCATTCGATATCCATGAAGACTCTAAAGGATATACTTCATCCATGCGGTGCCCATGCTTGCAAAACCAGTCATATCCATCTCCGCTGCTGCCTGTATCCGGCATGCTCCTACCGCCTGTAGCCACAATCACTGCATCTGAAAATATTGTTTCCCCTGTTTCCAATATTACACCTGTTGCCCTCTTCTTGGAGTCGCCTGCTTCCTCAACTAGTATATCTTTAACAGCCATATTTTTTATAATCTTGGCATTATTTTCATTTGTCATCAAAGCATTTAAAATATCCTTGGCTCTGTCACTTTTAGGAAATATTTTTCCATCTTGTTCCTCTTTCAGTGCGATCCCTTTGCTTTTAAAAAAGCTCATTATTTCATCAGGTCCGAAACTATACAGCCACGAAAACAAAGCTTTTGTTTCCCCGGTACATTTTTCGACAAACTTATCTATCTCACAATTATTTGTGAGGTTGCATCTGCCGTTTCCCGTCATCAAAAGCTTTTTCCCAATTATATTATTCTTCTCTATTAGGATAATCTCATGTTCTTTGCAGAGTCTGCTACAAAGCCAAAGACCGGCAACGCCGGCCCCTACAATAATTATTTTCATTTAACTCAACGCCTCTAAAACAGCCTTACTCAATTCTTTCTTCGATACAACATTATCATGCAATACTTTTTTATTTTCTAAGTTCTTAAGCCCCTCCGGAACACCGACACCTGTCAGATTATGCAGTTCGTTTATACTCTCAAATCCGTTTTTATTATCTTCTCCTCCAAGAGCTTTGCTGCAACTGTCACTGAACTTATATGCACTGGCCGTCGACGCTATCACTGCCGGTGTTTCATCTCCCGTTTCATTAACATAGTCTGCATATACTTTGGATGCAACTGCTGTATGTGTATCCATAAGGTACTTTTCTTTTTCCCATACCCTCTTTATTTCAACAAGAGTTTCTTCATCCGTGCAATATCCTCCATAAAAATCGGCAAGACCTTTATATATTTTATCCGATACGGAGTACTCTTTTTTCTTATCCAAATCATCCATCAATTTTCTGATTTCATCACCGTCATTACCGCTTAGGATAAACAATAATCTCTCAAGATTACTTGAAATCAATATATCCATAGAAGGAGATTTTGTTACAAAAAACTCTCTGTTCGCATCGTACTTGCCTGTCCTTATAAAGTCCGTCAATACGCTGTTTTTATTTGAAGCACATATGAACTTGTTCACCGGAATGCCCATTTTCATCGCAAAATATGCTGCAAGTATATTCCCGAAATTCCCTGTAGGAACCACCACATTAATGCGGTCGCCCTGCTTTATGGTTTTATTTTTAACCATCTGTCCATATGCCCATACGTAGTACGCCACCTGTGGAATCAGTCTTCCGATATTAATCGAATTTGCCGATGACAGCTTAAATCCTTTGTCGGCAAGTTTCGCTGCAAAATCCTTATCATTAAAAATATTTTTCACACCTGTCTGTGCATCGTCAAAATTTCCGTCTATTCCAAACACATGAGTATTAGCTCCCTCCTGTGTAATCATCTGACGCTCCTGAACCTGACTCACTCCTGATTTCGGATAAAATACTATAATTTCCGTACCGTCCACATCTGAAAACCCTTGCAATGCTGCTTTTCCTGTGTCTCCTGATGTGGCAGTAAGAATAGCTATTTTTTTGTCTTCTTTCTGCTTTTTCATGGCTGTGGTTAAAAAATAAGGTAAAATTGAAAGTGCCATATCCTTAAATGCCGATGTTTTACCATGATACAGCTCCATAACGTTCACTTTTCCCACTTTGACAAGCGGTGCCACTTCCGGGCTGTCAAATCCGTCATCATATGCACCGTTGACACAGTTTTTCACCTCATCTTCCGTGTAATCGGTAAAAAATGTCTTTATCACAGCTTCCGCTACGTCTTTGTACTTCATATCTTCAAGAGCTGCTAATGAGAAAGGCAGATTCGGTATGGATTCAGGCACATATAAGCCTCTATCTTCCGCAATGCCCTTTATCACACCTTCCGCCGCACTAACTTTCTCTTTGCTTCCTCTGGTACTTATATATTTTATCATATCTCCATCTCCTATATATAAATATTTTTATAAACCTAATATCATTGCAATCAGCTTATTTAATCACGCTCGCTTTTACACTTTATCATGCTGATGTTAAAAAACATTTTACTATAAAGGCGATATTAATGCAAATTCATTTTTCACCTAATATACTACAAGTCCCCAATCTTCCCATATCCATATGTTCTCCCTGTAAAGATCTCTCCCTGAAATTATATCCTTTATCGCCGGAGCAAACAGGCATTGTCTATCCTTTATCTTTAATCCTACAAAGGTTCCGCCACTTCTTTTAATGTTTTTATTTCCTATTAATCCTTTTGCTCGCTGTTCTCGAATTTTGACGACCTCAAGTGAAACCGCCGGTCTTATCAATGCTGATGAGCACCAAAACTCCCTGAATCCGCCTCTATAATCATAAATATATATATGCGAAAAAATACCTTTGTTCCTTTTTTTATGCCAAAACGGAATATGTCTGCCGAAATCTTTAAAATTTACAAGCTGCAAAATCAAGTTGGGTTTACCGTCCCCATCTATGTCTTCTATTTCAAAATCCTGTACAATCTGTTTTCCTGAAAACTCCCAAAAAATCTTATCTCCCTCAAAGCACTTAAGTCTGCCGTATCGCAAAGAATACCTCTCTAATTTTCCGTCGTTATCAAAATCAGCATACCTTTCAACATTACAAGTTTTAGGAACCCAATACACAAAAGGGATTGTCAACAAAAGAACAATCCCTAATACTATAATGCCTATTATTTTCTTTTTTTTGGATGTTTTACTTATCATATTCCCGCTCAATAATGTATAGTTTTCCACACAGCATAATCTTTTGTCCATTCATGAGGGTGAACAAGTTGAAGAACTTTAGGATCGGCTTCACCGAAACTTACGCTCATTATCAAATTTTGCCACTCCTCATCAGTAAGTCTATTTGATATAGGTTGCTTAAATTCATAATTTACAAACACTCCGCCGCTCACAACCCTTAACTTACCTTTAATGGGAGCTATTACTATGATGTTCGCAATCCTACCGTTGGCTTCCTCAAGAACACTTCCATTAGGGTCTGTTGCAACATCAGCTATAATAGCTGCATCCGGATCCATCGCCTCCATAGATTTTCCCCCTAGTGTCTCCAGCCAGAAATGCTCCAATTGTCCGCCATAGCTTCTTATAAGGTCATACTCTTTTTTATCAAGGTCTTTTCCCTCAAGTTCCTTTATAGAAATTTTCATTAAATCTCTCGACAGATTTTCTAACTTTTTCAAATTTTTCTTGTCATTTTCATTCAACAGATTCAGTTTTTCCAAACCTTTTGATGTCCTTTTACATAGGTTTGTAAGCTTTAAATACAGTTCAGGCACCGGCTCAACATATCCGCTGTCGTCGTATTCATCGCCTCCGCCTCCGCCCATCTCTGCAATTATCTGCTTAGAGTAAAGAATGGTGTCATGCTTCAATTCAGTCCATGATGACAGAAAAGTGTTTAGTTGCTTCTTTTCCCAAGCTTCATTATTCATAAATGATGGATATCCCTCTCCCACTTCTTTCAATAGCGGTCTTAAGAAATCTATCCAACCTATATATAAATTGCGTCTCCAACTGTCGTCGCTTGCCTCTGCAATCTTTTTCTTCATTTTTTCTACATTCTCGGGATAATTCCTGTATTCATAATCTCCCTGCTTCTTCAATATTTTCTCTGCTTCATCCGAGCCCATAACATTTGCAAAATCCAAACTCTTAGGTAGCATTCTCCTCTCTCCCCGACTGTTTTCTCCTACTTTTCTATAGATTAAATTTTGCATAACCTCAGCATCCAATGTACTTCTTTGCCCCATGAATCTGAATGCATCGGTAGCTTCTTTTGCATCATCGGTTTCCATAATAGGAATGGAGTTAATTTTATTGCCCTCAGTATTTTTAAAAGCTGTCAACACCTTGGCAACTTTTTCATCATTTTTTTTGATTTCACTTGTGTCGGGAATTTTTCCGAACTCCTTATCCAATAATTTCTTGGAAACATCCATATTGGCATCATCTGAATCCCCTGTAAAAAATGATGTCACATCATAAATATTCGCCCACAATTCTGCTGATTTGCCTTTGTTTAGTGCCATTGTCATGAGCATAACAGACCTCATATCTTCTTCATTCTTCTTTAAAAAGCTCGCTCTGCCGTACCACATCATAGCACCGAAATACTTCTTTAATTTCTCCGTTTTATTGTAATGACCTCTTGGAATATATTGCGAATAGTCTTCTTTTATCTTGTTGTCGCTAATATTATTCATATTTAACACATTAGATTCATCTATCCCCCTATGTGCCTTGATTTTAGCGATTTCTTCATCAACATACGGCTTAACCTCTTTGGGAATTTCCACATTTTCGCCCAAGATTCTTGCCGCAACTGCAAAAAATGCAATGTTCTTCAATGCCGCTTTCTCAAATTTTGTGCCTTTCAGTTCACTATACTGACTCACAGACTCCTTAAACATATCAGATGTCATTATCGACAGGTGTCCATAAAGTGAATTTTTCTCTACATTGCTTAAAAGGTAGTCAAAATACAAATGGTAGTTGTGGACCATAGAGTCTGAGGTTACGAAATTGCCAAGACCCGTCACATACCTGTTAATTTCATACAACTTAAAAAATTCTCCGCAAGAGTCCCCCATATCTACTACGAACGCATTTTTTTCCAAGAATGGGATATGTCTTTCTTCAACTTCATAAAACCCGGGTGTTTTCACGACGTTAGCCAAATTTTTTTCAACAGTATAAGGTTTTACCTGTGCCTTAAAAGCAGGCAATTTTTCATCCTCCGCATCCGTAAATACAGATGTCCTCTCAGCATCTACTCTCTTGCCCGGCTTATTTTCTCCCGCTGTATTATTTCCGCATCCGGAAGCGGTTGCCAATATCAATGTCGTTATAATCAACATACTTATCCATCTTTTAGACTTCTTCACTTTATCTTCACCTCCTATATCTTGTGATTTGTCCGCCTATAACTCAGCAAAATAATACCATAGCATAATTTTTAAGTCAATTTTATTATAATGAGCTTTCCCTTTTATTAAAACCCTCCGGTGACACCCAACACTTGTCCTGTTATGTATACGGATTTCTGTGAGACCAAAAAAGATACAGCTTCTGCAACTTCCTCCGGCGTCCCCATACGCATTAAAGAGATTTCCTCCACCAGCGACATTAATGTTTCGTCAGAATGCTCACTTAGCATATCTGTATCAATAAGCCCCGGAGCAACTGCATTGACAGTGATTCCGGACGGTCCCACTTCTTTTGCCAATGCTCTGGTAAACCCTATAACTCCTGCCTTTGAGGCTGAATATGCAACCTCCATAGATGCTCCGCACTCTCCCCATATGGATGAAATATTGACTATAGCACCTGATTTTTCTCTTATCATGCTCGGCAAGACAGCGTGGCATGCATTGTAGCAAGATGTGAGGTTTGTATTAATAGTGTTCAGCCAGTCCTCATATGAAGTATCTGTGAACAGTTTAGTCATAGAAATTCCTGCATTATTAACCAAGACATCTATATGTCCGAAAGCATTTAAAGCTTCATCTATCAAAATCCCTGTCTCTTCGTAGCTTCTACAGTTACACTTTTTCGCAATCACATTAAAGCCCTTGTTTCTCAATTCACTTTCAAGTTTATCAGCATTTTCTTTACTATTTAAGTAAGTGAAAAAAACCGTGTAGCCATCCTGCGAAAGCTTCTTTACGATTGCAGAACCGATACCTCTGCTTCCGCCGGTTACAACTGCAACTCTCATTTTAAATCCTCCTCTTTTTCATCTTCCAAAACTACAAACTCGCCCCCTTTTGAAATTCACAACTTGCACTTCGGGAGTTTTTTAGCAAATCATAGTCCGGATTATTGTATCATATTATTACGCAAAATATATCATAATTTCATCAAGTACGCACATATATACTGTTATATGTTATAATTCTCTAAACACACTGAAAAGGAGGCTAAGTTATGGTAAAAGTTAAAAGCAGTTTTATTTTTATAATCTTGATTGTTCTCGTATTTGGAATTTCAGCATGCAGTCATACTGAATCCCCTCCTACAGGTTTCAGTAATCCCAAAAAAGCTGTCAAGAATCTATTAACCGAAAACTATGGGACAGGCAACTATTTCATTGTGAATGAACACAAAATTGAAAATGAGATTTATTATGTTGTCAATATATGCACTCAAGAGTTAAAATTTAACCCTCTTGGCATAGATTTTTATGCTTATACAACTGTCTATCAACTTTTTCAAGGGACTTTTTTGTGTTTCGTGTAACTTTTTCAAACGACTTTTAGATTCTCACGATAAAATTCTATATATTTCATCTCTTCCCGGCGGTTCTATTTCAACCCTCGTACCGTCTTTTTCAATCAACCTCATCCCGTAGGTGCTTTCCTTGACACATCCTATTTCCGATATGGCGATATCCTCATCCTTAAACCTTCTCAAAAATTCATCTCTATAGCTTTTTGGAACAACTATCATCATTGACCCGCTGGAAATCAGCTTTTTCCAGTCAAATCCAAGGCTATTCGCAAGCTTGACGGTTATTTCGTCAACGGGTATCTTATCTTGAAAAATTTCACAGCCAAGTCCTTTAATGCTGCACATCTCCCAAACAGCACCTAAAATGCCGCCCTCCGTTATATCATGAAGTCCATGAGTGCCTATTCTGCCTGCCAGTACACCCTCTTTGACAACGGATACATTATTGAGCATATCCTTAGCTCGCACTATTTCGGCATCCGTCAATATGCTTCTCACCATTTCCTCTCTCTCGGACACTATAATACCTGTGCCTTCCATTCCTACATTCTTGGTGATAAAAATCACATCTTCGGCTTCCATATCATCTGAAATCTGATTTTTACCCTTTACGGCACGCCCCAGGGCTGTTGATACTATAACCGGTCTGTTGACTATATCGCTTATCTCCGTATGTCCTCCTACAATTTCTACACCTACATCCCTTGCAGCATTTCCGGCATCCTGCATTATCATTTCGAGTTCATCCTCCGTTATGCTCGTAGGTAACAGTACCGCCAAAAGTATTGCAACGGGCTCTACTCCGTTTGAGGCAACATCATTGCACGAAATATGCACTGCCAAACTTCCTATATTTTTCACTGACGCAGTGATAGGATCTGTAGATACCACGCAGTCATAATCTCCATAATCCAAAGTCGCACAATCTTCTCCGATGCCGGCTCTGACAAGCACTTCCGGTCTTTTATACTTAATATTTTTAAAGATTACTCTCTCCAGCACCTTGCTGTCCAGCTTACCTATTTCCATTTCTCCTCCAAAATCATATCCGATACTATCCGATACTATATGATTCCTCTTATCTCCGATAACAACTTTTCCATTTCATCATCCGTGCCTACCGTAATTCTGAGCCAGTTTTCCAATCTCGGTATATCGAAATATCTTACGTATATTCCTTTTTCCCTTAACTCCGAAAAAATTCGTTTCGCCTTTACCGACGGA
Source organism: Bacillota bacterium (assembly GCA_041844735.1). GTDB lineage: Bacteria > Bacillota > Clostridia > Peptostreptococcales > Anaerovoracaceae > CAJPNN01. The sequence goes on along the minus strand of JBGZBP010000040.1, from coordinate 21,181 downwards.
TGGCTTACAAACAGAAAATTCGACTGGCTGTCCATGACTACAAATCCCATTTTTCTAAGAGTCTCTGCGGCCTCTTTTCTTGTTTTTTTGACTTTATCTATACACTCTTTAAAATACGCCTCATCCTCAAGCGATGCCTTTGCTATTTCCAAAGTCAGCATATCCATAGTATATGAATTAAACGAGTTTTTCACCGCTTCTATCTTCTCTATTATTCTATTCGATGCCAAGGCAAATCCTATTCTCTGACCTGCAAGCGAGCGTGACTTGGAGTAAGTCTTTACGACTATCAGGTTTTCGTATTCACCCAGCAAATTCACTGCCGAATATTCTCCGAAATCGCTATATGCCTCATCTACAACAACTATCCTGTCCGTATTTCCCTCTATTATATCACGCAGAAGTCCTTCTCCCTGTCCTATCCCCGTCGGAGCATTGGGATTCGGAATTATCACACCTCCGTTGTCCTCATGATAGTCCTTTGGGTTGATACAAAAATCCACATCGAGAGGAATCTGACGAAAATCCTTATCAAACAGTCTCGCCCACACATGGTAAAACGAGTATGTTATATCAGGGAAAAATATAGGCTTCTCGTTACAAAAGCACGATAAAAATATAAAAGCCAGCACCTCGTCCGAACCGTTACCCACAGAAACATTAGCGGAATCAAGCGAATAATAATCCGCAATAGCCTTCTTTAAAACCGAACTGTTGCTGTCGGGATATTTTCTCAAATTTCCGGCATCAAATTCTCTTATCACACTTGCTACCCGCTCGGACGGCGGATACGGGTTTTCATTCGCATTGAGCTTAATGATATCGCCTGCAGGTTGTTCTCCCGGTACATACGGCTCTATATCTATTAAATTCTTTTCCCAATTAAACATTCAACATCTCCTCAAATTCCGCTTCTGAAATAACTTTTACTCCCAAACTTTCGGCCTTTTTAAGCTTCGAGCCCGCTTCCTTTCCTGCGAGTACATAGTCTGTTTTTTTGCTTACAGACGACGAGGTCCTGCCCCCTCGTTTTTCTATAATCTCACCTGCCGCATCTCGTGTATATTTTTCCAATGTCCCGGTAAGCACAAATGTCTTGTCCCTAAAATGTTCATTAATTTCACTGTCATCCTGCCTATCATATGACATTTTCACTCCGGCATCTCTGAGTCTCTCTATTTCTCTCCGATTCATTTTACTTGCAAAAAATCCTGTCAGCTTTTCGGCTATTTTATCTCCTATTCCGTAAATAGACGAAATCTCCTCATGCTCCGCCGACATCAGAGCATCTATGCTCCCGAATCTGTCCGCTAATATTTTAGCCGCCTTTGATCCCACAAGAGGAATCCCAAGTGCAAATATCACCCTATCCAGTCCTCTTTCTTTTGATTCTGCAACAGCCCTTACCAATGCTTTAGCGGATTTCTCTCCCATTCCCTCTAAAACGGCTATTTCTTCCTCTCCAAGTTGATATATATCCGACGGATAAGAAATCATTCCAAGCTCTGAAAATTTCTCTACCAAGCTCTCACCCAATCCGTCAATATTCATGGCGCCTTTTGAAACAAAATGAATGAGTCCTCTTATATTCTGCGCCGGACATCCCTCGTGATTCGGACATCTCAACACAGCTTCACCTGCAATCCTCACCAGCTGCGTTTCACATGACGGGCAATGAGTAGGCATATGAAATTCAACAGAGTCAGGCTTCCTCTTTTCCGGAATCACCCTTACAACCTCGGGAATCACTTCTCCCGCCTTATGAACTATTACCGTATCTCCGACTCTGATATCCTTTTCTCTAACATAATCCTGATTGTGCAATGTAGCAAATGTTATAGTGGATCCTGCCACTACAACAGGTATGAATCTTGCCCTCGGTGTAACCGCCCCCGTTCTGCCTACCTGAACGCCTATATCAAGAACCTCGGTCTCCTGCTCCTCAGCTTTAAATTTATACGCTATGGCCCATCTCGGTGATTTTTCCTTGACTCCCAGTATCTCACGAAGCTTCAGATTATCGACCTTAACAACCAGCCCGTCTATATCGTAATCCATCGTTTTTCGTTCTTCATCCTTGACATCACATAGAGCCATTATCTCTTCCATGCTCCTGCATTTAATTGAATCCGCACAGCGGAATCCCTGCTCTCTCAAAAACTGAAGACTCTCCGAATGTGTTGCAAACTCCGGTCCGTCTATGTACTCCATGTTGAATATAAAGATACTTAACGGTCTTTCTTTAACCAAACTTATATCCAACTGCCTGAGCGAACCTGCCGCCGCATTTCTGGGATTTGCAAAAATCTGTCCACCCTCGATTTCCTGTCTGTGATTAAGCTCAATAAAATCCCTTTTACCTATATAAACCTCTCCTCGTACATCCAGTTCTCCTCTGAACTCAATAGTTTCAGGAATATCCTTAATGGTTCTGAGGTTATCGGTTATTTCCTCACCCACAAATCCGTCTCCTCGAGTAGCCCCTCTTATAAACCTGCCGTCCTTATATTGTAACACCACTGACAAGCCGTCTATCTTAGGCTCCAAAACATATTCCGTTTCAGTCGACTCGGGTAATCCCGCCTGTTTTGCCACCCTCTGATCAAAGGCTATCAGGTCGTCCTTGTCATATGAATTATCCAAGCTGATTACCGGGCGCCTATGCTCCACCTTCTGAAACTTCCTGCTTACGGAGCCACCTACTCTCTTTACGGGCGAATCGCTTCGCCTGTATTCCGGAAATTGTTTTTCCAAGTTTTCAAGTTCCTTTAAAAGTGCATCATACTCCGCATCCGAAACCTCAGGAGCATTATCCTCATAGTATTTTTTTTCGTATCTATTCAGCTCGTCGGTCAGCTCGACTATTCTCTTCTCAAACAAATCCATCATGCACTCCGTATTATACTTCCTCCAGCGGTGCTACAGCTTTTGCCAGCTTCTTAACACCCACACTGTCAAATACCACTGTTATAACTTTTTCATCCTGTGAAAGCACCATACCCTCACCAAATTTGGTATGTTTAACACGTGCTCCGTTATCTATATCAAATCTCTTATTTTTATCTTTAATATCTGCTGCCGCCTTATAAGGGTTGTATGACAACGAGCGGGCAAACGATACGTTGCCTTTCTTGTGATTAAGCTTGCTCGGTACAGCCGGCACATATGACCAGTCATCCACATATCTCTTATCAATCTCCGATATGAATTTTGACTCTGTAGTATATTTCATGCTGCCGTACAGCATTCTCTCCTCCGCCCCTGTCATATACAGTTTTTCTTTTGCTCTAGTCATTCCTACATAGCAAAGGCGACGCTCTTCTTCTTCCTGATCGCTTGATTCCTTCGTTCTCCATCCGGGGAAAAGTCCGTCTTCCATCCCCGGTATAAATACTACCGGAAACTCCAGACCCTTTGCACCATGTAATGTCATTATTACTACCGCATCGTCCTGCGGGTTATAATTGTCAACCTCCGCAACAAGTGCCACCTTCTCGAGAAATTCTCCCAAAGTAAGATTCGGACTGCTGCTTTGATAATCAAAAATAGCCGATTTGAACTCCAAAAGATTATCTATTCTTGCCTCTGCTTCAAGCGTATTTTGTCCCTTGAGAATTTCCAAATACCCTGTATGCTCCAGTATTCCGTCATATATGTCTGCAACTGTCAGGTTATCTTTTTCCTTCCCGTACTCCAGAATATATCCCGCCATATGCTTAACACTTTTTTTTGCCTTTTCAGGAAGCTCCTCGACAGCCGCATCGTCTGAAACTGCCTCAAGCATGCTACAGTCCATTTCCCTTGCCAAATCTTCAATCTTTTCAAGTGTCTTTGGTCCTATTCCTCTCTTGGGCTCATTTATTATTCGCTCAAATGCCACATTATCATACGGATTAAGTACCAATCTCATATATGCTAAAATATCTTTTATTTCTTTTCTGTCGTAAAATTTCAGTCCCCCTATAACCCTATATGGTATACCTTGTGCCATGAATGCTTCCTCAAACAATCTTGTTTGGGCATTCATTCTACACAGCACCGCCATATCCGAGTATTCAGAAGAAGAAATATCTTTAGATCCGTGAAGTTTTGATATTTCATCAGCTACAAACTTCGCCTCATCCTTATCTCTGTCTGTTCTATAATAAATAACTTTGTGTCCCTCGTCACTGTCCGTCCACATAGCCTTCGATTTCCTGTTGGTGTTCCTTGCTATCACGGAGTTCGCAGCATTTAAAATATTAGACTTCGAGCGATAATTTTGCTCTAATTTAATTACTTTTGCATTCGGAAAATCTTTTTCAAATCCGAGTATATTTTTGATGTCCGCTCCTCTCCACTGATAAATACACTGGTCGTCATCGCCCACAACACACAAATTTTCATACATCTCCGAAAGAATTTTTATCATCTTATACTGAATATAATTTGTGTCCTGATACTCGTCCACCATCACATATTTGAACTTCGTCTGATAGTATTCCCTGATTTCCGTCTCTTTTTCCAAAATTCTAACCGCATTTACCAACAAGTCATCAAAATCCATGGCATTGTTTTCCTTTAGGATTCGGTTATATGCACCGTAAACCGCTGCTATTTTTTGCGTCTTAAAATCTTCTCCATTCTCTATCAAATAATCTCGGGGGGAAATTTCTTTTTCTTTGCAACGACTTACAATGCTGAGTAGGTACTGCACAGGATACAATTTCTCATCAACATTCTGCTCCTTCATGGCCTTTTTCATGACACTTTTCTGATCCTGTGCATCGTAAATCACAAATCCGTCTTCATAATCTAATGCTTTTGCATGGCGTCTTAATATCCTTAATGCAGTCTGGTGAAACGTCATTATCCACATGCCGGTCGTTTCTCCAAGCATATTTTCTACTCTTTCCCTCATCTCCTCTGCCGCCTTATTTGTAAATGTAACAGCCAGGATGTTTCCGGGATTAACACCCTTCTCCATAACAAGATACGCTATCCTATGTGTCATAGTGCTCGTTTTGCCGCTCCCCGCTCCTGCCAAAATCAAAAGCTGCCCCTCTGTATACAAAGCTGCCTCTTTTTGTTTATCATTAAGTTTACTAAGTAAATCCATGTTTTGCTATCCCTTTCCAGATTTATGATTTCAAAAATAAGTTTTCCTTTTGTTTACCTGCCTTTTCTGCATCGGCAGCCCTATTTTAAATTTGACAATCAAACTATCGTACTTCCGCCTATAAATTCTCTAAGAATAGAGTTGTTTGCGACCGCCGAATCATCGTGCATAGTCTCAAAGAACTTTAAGAAATTTAAAAGCCTTACCGCCTCTGCATACTCCTCATCCGCTTCGGTAATTTCCATCAAAAGCGGCTCGACATATTTTTTGAGTACCGTTATTTCATATGCATGATTCGAGTTGAAAAATGCATCCGCCTCTCCGCTGAAAGGAAAAATATTCACCTTTTCACCATCTCTCACTTTAGTCCAATCCTTGATGGTTTCCTTTGCACTCCTGCCTCTGAACTGATAATCTCTTACAATTCTCCTCAGCAGTCTTGCATCGGTAGTAGGAATCCTGTTGTGGACATCTATTCCAAGTGTAGTCAGCGGGCTGATATAAATTTTAAATTTCTCGGAGTCGGCTATATGTTCTGTGAGCTTTCTGTTCAATCCATGTATACCCTCTATTACGACCGGCTGCTCAGGATCATGTTTTGTTATTCTTCTTCCATATACTTTTTTACCCGACATAAAATCAAACACCGGCAGATCCACTTCTTCCCCTGCAAGCAAACTGTTCATGTTGTCATTAAACAAATCTATATCTATGGCTCTTATACTCTCAAAGTCATAATTTCCGTCTTCATCTTTCGGTGTATCCTTTCTGTCAAGGAAAAAATCATCCGTCCCGAGGTAAAGAGGCTTCATTCCGTTTACTCTGAGCTGCACACACAGTCTTTGTGCAAAAGTTGTTTTTCCCGATGAAGACGGCCCTGCAATCAATATCATACGCTTTTTTTCATGTTTAATCGTATCCGCAAGCTGAGCAATTCTTTTTTCATGTAATGCCTCATAAAGCATTATCAAATTTTTTCCTTCCCCGGACTTAATTTTTTCGTTAAGGTCGTCGACGTATCTTAACCCCACTATTTTTCTCCATTTTGCAGACTCCCGAAACGCCTCATATAACATATATTCATTTTTGTATTCGGGTATACGTCCCGGACAATCTCTGTGAGGAAATCTAAGCAATATACCGCTCTTATATTTTCTCACATCAAACATATTAAGCTGTGATGTCCTTGTCAGCATAATCCCGTGAAAAAAATCTCTGAACCCGTCTACACTATAGAAGTAAATATAGTTGTTTTCAGCCATTGTACGTAAGATAGGAGTTCTTTTGTGTTGTCCTATACTCTCCAAAAACGCAATGGCATCCACAAGCTGCATTTCCTCTTTTTCTATCGGCAAATCCATATCTACAAGTTCCTGCATACGAGCAATGATTTTGTTTATATCATCTTCCGTAATCGTCCTCCCGCTCCTTATTTCCGAATAAATACCCTTATTCAGTGAATTCCCCAATACTACGTTATCCTCGCCCAAAACGTCATATATGCTCTTTAAATATAACAAACATAGGCTCCGCTGATATGCAAACTCTACCGAAGGATATGATAAATCCAAAAGGGTTACGGAACATGGTTCTTCTATACTCTCGGACAGCTCTACCATTTTATTATCTATCTTAGCCAGCAATATTGGTCCGTATTTTTCTTCGGTATCACTGTACTTAGCAACAAGTTCCTCTATTTTGCTGCCCTTTTCAACGTAAATCTTTTCAGCATCCGCTGTCGGTGATTTTCTTAAATCCACAGATATCATGTTCGTTTCCTCCTTTTGCATATTTATAGAGCGAAAAATATCAATCATAAAAACTTTTTAGGAAGTTTTATATAACATTCTCCAAAACCTTAACGGCCCTGCCGATATCATTTACTTTCATGATTATCGGTGCAGTGCTGTCACTGTAAGAGCTTCCGTACATATATGCAACATTTATATCAGCATCTGCCAAGGCAGTTAATATGCCGCACAATGCTCCGGGATTATCGGGAACAGTCAATCTCAAAACATCTGCAACATTTGTAGAAAATCCGCTTTCTGAAAGTGCCGCTTCGGCTTTTTCCGGCTTATCAACTATCATTCTCACTATACCATATTCCTGAGATTCTGCAATGCTTATAGTCCTTATATTCACTCCGGCTTTACCTAAAACTCCCGTCATTTCCAGTACACGCCCCGTCTCATTCTGTAAAAAAACGGATAATTGCTTTGTCACCATATCGCTACCTCTTTCTATTGTCTATTACTCTTACCGACTTTCCGGCACTACGTTCTATTGTCTTGTGTTCCACCAATGTCACTATTGTGTTTACTCTTAAGAAGCTGTCCAGCTTTGACTTTATTTTTTTCTTTATGTGATTCATTTCGGAAATTTCATCACTGAAATACTTTTTGTCTATCTCCACCTTTACTTCTATGGTGTCCATCGTTCCCTGTCTGTCTACTATTATCAAATAGTGCGGTGTTGCTTCAGGGATTTCCAAAAGTACACTTTCTATCTGTGACGGGAATACATTCACCCCTCTTATAATCAACATATCATCCGAACGTCCCTGTATACCCGTAATCCTCACATTAGTTCGTCCGCACTGACATACCTCTCTCTTAATTGATGTCAAATCCCTTGTTCTGTATCTTAGAAGCGGCATAGCCTCTTTCGTCAAATGAGTAAATACCAGTTCACCCACCTCTCCGTCCGGAGCAGGCTCAAGGGTATCTGGATTTAAAATTTCAGGATAAAAGTTATCATCTTGTATGTGCAGACCGTCGCCGACATGACAGCTATATCCGACACCCGGCCCCATAATCTCACTCAATCCGTATATATCATATGCCTTGATATTCAGCTTTTGCTCCAATTGCTGCTTCATTTCACGCGACCATGGCTCCGCACCGAAAATCCCTATTCGTAGCGGCAATTTAGAAGTATCCGTGCCTTCCTCTATAAGTTCATCCGCCAAGAACATAGCATATGATGGTGTACACGCCAATATGGTCGTTCCGAAGTCTTTCATTAGAGCCAGTTGATTTCTTGTATTTCCTCCCGAAATCGGCACCACCGCAGCTCCCATTCTGGTCGCCCCGTCATGAAGTCCCAGACCTCCTGTAAAAAGTCCGTACCCATATGCTACCTGCACCACATCATCTTGATTTCCTCCTGCCGAACATATAGATCTCGCCACACAGTCTGCAAAAACCTCAAGATCCTTTTGCGTATATGGAACTGCCGTAGGTTTTCCTGTCGTTCCCGACGATGCATGTATTCTTACAAATTCACTCTGAGGTGCGGAACAAAGTTTAAAGGGATAATTATCTCGCAAATCTTGTTTTGTTGTAAATGGCAATTTTACAATATCTTCAATACTCTTGATGTCTCCGGGTGTGATGCCGGTTTCCTGCATTTTCTTTCTGTAAAACGGTACTTTTGTATATACCTTTTCAACCACTTCACGCAATCTTTGACTTTGCAATTCATACTTTTGCTCATGGCTCATACACTCCATAGCTTCATTCCAAATCATAAATCATCCCTCTTTCCTTCACTAGTTTATTAAATTAAATCTTATCTCTAATATATGGCTGTGTCAATGATTTTGTTCAGACAATTTTAAAAGCCCGCCCCGAGTAATCCACACTGTGAACATCTCACAGACGAGCTTTATTTTTAATAAAAAACAGGCTATATCTAAGTCAAATCCATATCCGCAATAAGATCTCTCAAAGCTGACAGCTGTTCCTTAGTAAGCGTAACGCCTCTTGACATTTTTTGGTGCTCAGGATCCCAATCCCTGATATCATATTTCGGTTCTCCTCCATTCCACGCTATAACGTTGAGTTCTTTTGTCCAACCTGTATTGCTCTCCGAAATAACACCCAAATGCTCCTTTAAATCAAATGTAACTTCTCTATCATAATTCTCTCTTTTCAGCATATCATTTTCCTTTCCTGAAGTAAAAGTTCTCTCATTAGTTAATTATATATTTATTGTAAATATATGTCAATATGCCATGTTCGTTTTATATCTTCATCCGAAATCTCTATTTGCCTAAAATTTATTTACTAAAATAGGTATCCAATTAATTTGAATACCTATAAATAGTTTTTCTTATCTTTCTTCTCGGAAGTACGGCTTTGATAAATCCGCAGGGCCTTTATCCTCTTTTTTATTTTTATGCGTACTTATAATAACGATTATTATAGTCGCTGCGTACGGTATCATATCCACCAAATACTGAGATACATGTATGCCTATGCTCTGAAGTCTCAGTCCCAATATGTTAAGTGCTCCGAACAGATATGCACCGATCAGGCTCTTTGACGGTTTCCACGATGCAAAAATAACTAATGCAACTGCTATCCATCCTCTTCCTGTTACAACATCAGCCTGCCATATAGGTACCGTAACAAGTGCCAGGTATGCACCTCCAAGCCCGCAGAGAGCTCCTCCCGCCACTATGTTCACATATCTGTACAAAGTAACGTCAATGCCGGAAGCATCAGCACTTCCTGCACTTTCTCCTACCGCCTTACAGTTTAATCCTATACGTGTTTTATTAAAATAAATTGATGCGGCAATAACACAAACATAGCCAAGATATACAAATAAATCATGTTTGAAAAATATTTCACCCACTACCGGAATATCTCCGAGCAAAGGTATTTTTCTCTCAACGAAAAAGTGCTTTATTGTATCGGGTACAGCAAAACCTATTTTTTTCTCTCCTACAAATCTGGCAAATCCCGCACCGAAAATTGTAAGAGTCAGTCCCGTAACGACTTGATTTGCTCTAAGAGATACAGTTATTATCGCAAATATCAATGCTCCTGCACCACCTGCCAAAACCGCCGCAAGCAATGCAATATAAGGATTACCGGTGGCATATCCCGCAGTAAATCCCATAACTGCTCCCATTAACATCATTCCTTCTACACCAAGGTTAAGCGAGCCGGATTTTTCAGTTATCAATTCACCCAAAGTTGCAAACAAAAGCGGTGTCCCCGCCACTATAGCTGCTGCTAAAAAAGATACCATTATTATGCCACCTCCTTTGCAGACTTATGTTTAAATATCACCTTGTACTGTATGAAAAATTCACTGCCCAAAACGAAGAATAATATCAATCCTTGCACTATCTGTGCCACTGCCTCCGGCACCTCCATAGCAATTTGAATATATGCTCCGCCCTGCAACAATATGGCAAAAGCCAAACACACAAAAACCACAGCTATAGCATTGAGTCTTGCCAACCATGTAGTGATTATCGCAGTAAAGCCGTATCCTGTAGAAATTCCCGCAATCAAGCTTTTCTCTATAGCCGATGCCTGTATCATTCCTGTAAGGCCGCAAAGTCCGCCTGAAATGACCATAGCCGCCATTATGATACCCTTTGTATTCATACCTGCATATCTTGCAGTCTCTATACTTTCTCCTACTACCGTTATCTCGTATCCCAACTTTGTCTTGTTCATCAAAAAATAAATCAATACTACAGCAATTACCGCAATTACCCATCCTGCATGTACACCGAGTAAATCCGGCATCAAAGCATTATCCGGAAACGGTGCGATCTTAGGAAAACCGTTTGCATTAGGATCCTTCCACGGTCCGTACTGCAAATATGTTACAAATTTAATCGCAATATAGTTTAACATCAATGTAAATATGGTTTCATTTGTGCCCATCTTAGCTCTGAAGAATGCAGGTATCAACGCCCACAGTCCACCTGCAACTATCGATGCCGCCATCATACACAAAAGCATTAAAGGCTGCGGAACATCCGGCGACCACTTCAAAGCCACAACTGCTGCCGCCGTGGCACCCATCACTATCTGTCCCTCTCCGCCTATATTCCAAAACTTCATTTTGAATGCAACTAATATTCCAAGCGAAGTAATTATCAGCGGTATCGCCTTAACTATTGTCTGCTTCACTCTTATCTCCGTACCGAACGCACCCTCTACCATGGCTTTAAATATGGCTAAAGGATTAAGGTTGAATATCATTATGATAATACCTGCAGCAACTATGGATGCCAATATTGACGCTATCCTTATTACCGCCACCTTATTTCCGGGCAGGTCTTCTCTTTTGATTATTTTGATCTTATTCATTTACGCCTCCCGCCTCGGCAACGCTGTCCGCTCCTCCTGCCATCATCAATCCTATCTCCTCTTTCGTAGTGGTTAACGGATTGACAACATCTATCAGCCTACCTCCACAAAGAACTATTATTCTGTCACACAAGTCCATCAGTACGTCCAAATCTTCACCTATAAACAGTACCGCCACATCTTTTTCTTTTTGCTGATTCAACAGTTCATAGATTTTATAAGATGCTCCTATATCAAGCCCTCTTACCGGATATGCCGTAATCAATACCTTAGGCGACGAGTCTATTTCTCTTCCTAAAAGAACCTTCTGTATATTGCCTCCCGACAACTTCTTAACCGGCGTATTGATATCCGGTGTCGCTATCTCAAGCTCTTCTACTATCCTGTTTGCTTTTTCTATATAAGGTGATTTTTTAATAATTATGCCCGGTTGGTTTTTGTATTCTTTCAAAATCAGGTTGTCCACTATATCCATGGATCCTACCAAACCCATGCCGAGCCTGTCCTCAGGTATAAATCCCATCCTTATACCCATTTTTATGATTTCACTCGGAGATTTTCCTACTATATTTTCTCCCTCAAAAAAAATCCTGCCCTTTGCAGCTTTCGTGAGCCCGGCTATCGTCTCGCAAAGTTCTTTCTGTCCGCTGCCTGCTACCCCGGCTACTCCTACTATTTCTCCCTTGGACAAGCTGAAACTCACCTCATCCAGAACAGCTTTTTTGTCAGCATCCAAAACGGTCAGATTGTCTATTTCCAATATACTTTCCTGCCCTTTAACCGGTGATTTTTTAATATCCAGATCAACTTTTTTTCCGACCATCATTTCTATCATATCGGAAACGGAAGCATCTTTTGTATATGATGTTCCGATGGTTCTTCCTTTTCTCAGAACGGTCACCCTGTCGCTGATTTCCATAACTTCATTAAGCTTATGGGTAATTATTACAATAGCACACCCCTGTTCTTTCATATTTCTTATAATCCTGAAAAGTCTCTTTATTTCCTGAGGTGTCAAAACTGCAGTCGGCTCGTCCATAATAAGAATCTTCGCACCCCTATATAGAACCTTCATTATCTCCAATGTCTGTTTTTCGCCTACCGACATTTCATAAACTTTTTTGTCAGGGTCAACATCAAGTCCGTATCTATCGGATATTTCTTTCACTTTTCTTGTCAATTCTTTATTCTTAATAAAAAAGCTGCCCTTTTGCCCAAGTATTATATTTTCCTTGGCAGTCAATACGTCTACGAGCTTAAAATGCTGGTGTATCATCCCGATACCCATATTTATGGAATCCTTCGGTGAAGAAAAGTCTACTTCTTTATCTTCTATATAAATAGAACCGCTGTCAGGGCTATATATCCCTGACAGCATATTCATAAGCGTACTTTTACCCGCACCATTCTCTCCGAGCAGTGCATGTATCTCGCCATTATTAACAGTAAGACTTACATCTTCATTCGCCTTTACGGCTCCAAAGGACTTTGAAATATTCTCCATTCTAATTGCAGGTATTTCACTCATGAATCATCCTCCGGTATTTTTTTTAATTTGACTAGTTTGTAACTCCCTCTACAAGATAGTCTATCTTCCAGATTTTATCTCTGTCCAGGCTCTTGCCCTCTTTCACTCTTATCTTGCCTTTATTGTCCTTTATTGGGCCCTTGAATACATCAAACTTTCCTTCAGCCATTTTTGCTTTAACTTCCTCAACCTTAGCCTTTGTCTCGTCTGAAACCAAATCGGTCATAGGTGCCAAGTCAACATATCCGTCCTTAATTGTACCATAATAACTTTCAGGTTTCCACTTTCCGTCGAGAATTGCCTGCACTGTAGGTATTAAGAATTTTTCATGGTGCCATATAGGTGCAGTAAGGAATGATTTAGGCGACTTATTGCTGTTATCCAAATTGTAGCCTATAGCGGTAGCCCCGTGATTTGCAGCAGCAATCAGAGGACCTGTAGTGTCACAATGCTGTGTTATAACATCGCATCCCTGTTCAAGCAAAGCTTCTGCAGCTTCCTTTTCTTTTGCCGGATCATACCAGCTGTTAATATATACCACTTTTACCTCAGCTTTAGGATTTACAGATCTTACACCCAGAGTAAATGCGTCTATTCCTATAACAACTTCAGTATACGGATGTGCCGCAACATATCCTATCTTATTGCTCTTTGTCTGCATACCTGCTACAATACCCGATAAATATCTCGGTTCTTCTGTTGCACCGAAGTAATTTCCGAAATTCTTGTCATTCATCTTGTATCCTGAGAAGTGTAGGAAATTAACATCTTTATACTCTTTAGATAATTCCTCCAAAGCATCCATGTATCCGAAGCTTGTTCCGACTACCAGCTTGCAGCCCTGATCTATCATGCTTACAGCTGCATTCTTTATAGCCTGCTTGTCCTGATCATTAACACTCTCTTTTGTTATAACCTTGATTTTATCTCCAAAATGCTGCTGTAGAGCCTTGGTACCGTTGTGCTGCGCTTCAGTATATCCGCCATCACTCTGTGTACCTATGTAAATAAATCCTATTTTTAACGGCTCATCCTTTCCTGCTTCCGAAGAACCCTGTTCTCCACATCCTGCAAACACTGTCAGTGATAATGCAAGTACCAAAATGATTGATAAAATTTTCTTCATTTGATTTCTCCCTCTTTTGTATTAAGAATAAAAAATTAAAATACACTTAAATTATATAGTATCTACAAATGTTTTTAAAGCTAATTTTTTATAAAAATACAAATTATATATTTTTTCATTTTCAATGCAAAATGTCATATACATTACGTAATTTCTCATTTATATTTAAGTGTTTTCAACGTTTCTCATGATGTTATCGCACCATAAAAAAAGAAGAATTTTACCGAATTATTTTAGCAAAATTCTTCTTTATAATACGTGTTTTAAAATTATTTTTGCGGATTATCGTGGAGAATCATTTTGGCAGCGCATCAGCGTCACAGAAAAAAATTTTTCCATCATCTATTTTTTTAATGTTCGCCAAAACTTCAACCCTATATCCCTGTTGCCTCAGCTTTTCCTCTCCGCCTTGAAAAAACTTACCGATAACGGCACCTACAGCCACAACGCTTCCTCCCGCCTGCTCCACCAGGCTCGCAAGTCCGCATGCCGCCTCACCGTGGGCAAGAAAGTCATCTATAATCAAAACATTCTCTCCGCTTTCCAAGTATTTCTCGGACACTATCACTTCCGACACCGTCCCCTTGGTAAATGATCTGACTTCACTCTTGTAGTATCCGCTTGTCATAGTATTCGGGACTGTTTTTTTCGCAAAAACCACCGGGAGATTACCCAGATGATCTGCGGTCATACATGCCACGGCTATTCCCGAAGATTCTATCGTCAATATTTTATCTATTTTTTCACCTTGAAAGCGTCGTGCAAATTCCATGCCTATGTCCCCGAGAAGCGAAACATCTATACGATGGTTTAAAAACGAATCCACCTTTACTATTTCGGTTCCCACACAGGCACCCTCACTGACTATTCTATCCTTTAGAATCTGCATATATTATCATTCCTCCAGGTCCATCATCCTATATCCAACTCCCACATCCGTCATAATATATCTGGGCTCTGCCGGATTCTTTTCTATCTTACGCCTTATGTTTGCCATATTCACTCTTAAAACCTGATTGTTTTTCATCTCAACATTTCCCCATACTTCGTTCAGAATAAACTCATATGTGAGAACTTTTCCTACATAGCGTGATAGAAGTACCAATATTTTATATTCTATGATGGTCAGATGAACCATCTTGCCGTCCACGGCTACTATTCTTTTTTCAAAATCTATCGACAAACCTCCTGTTTTGAATATGCCTGTGTAGCCTATGTCCTTTGTCATCATTCTATTCCCATGTCTCAAAGCTGTGCGTATTCTCGCAAGCAGCTCCGAAGTTCCGAAAGGCTTTGTAATATAGTCGTCGGCACCCATATCAAGCGCCATAACTTTTTCTTTTTCTCTGCTTCTTGCCGATACTATTATAATAGGCACAGATGAATGTTCCCTTATTTTTTTCAGTATATCCAGTCCGTCCGCATCCGGCAACCCCAAGTCGAGCAATACCAGTTCGGGATTATAAGAGCCCGCCAACGAAACAGCCTCCTCACCATTTTCCGCTTCTATCACTCTGTATCCCTCTGCCGTAAGGCTTGCCGACATAAAATTTCTTATAGCCTTTTCATCTTCGACGATAAGCACACTTGTTTTGTTATTCATACATAACCCTCCAAAACTAATTTAGATTTCCCATAGGAATGGTAAAATACAGTAAAAATCCTTTTCCTGCTATATTTTCTCCATAGAGTGTTCCTCCATGGGCTTTTATGATTGACTTACATATCGGAAGTCCCAATCCATATCCCCTGCTGCTGTCGCTGGTTATATTTTTGTTGCTTTTCTCATCAAACAGCACAGGTATCATTTCCTCCGGTATCCCGGGCCCGTTATCAATAATGGATATTTTCGCAAACTCCCTCTCCTTGGAAAGCTTTATGGATATCTCACTGTCTTGCCCCGCATGTTTAAAAGCATTTTCTACAGCGTTTATTATCACTTGCTTTATCAAGGTCTGATCAACATGAGCAATTATCACTTCATCAGGAATTTGCACATGAATCTTCCCTTCAGGGAATCTGTTTTTCAGCCTCGAAACGGCCTCTTCTATTATTTCTTCAAGGATTTCTTCTCCCGTACTCACCATTTCCGTATTTTCGTCTATTTTAGTAACCGCCAGCAAATTTTCAACCATTTGTGTTAGCCACCGAGCTTCATCATTTATGTCCATAAGCAACTTCCTTTTTTCAGCTTCACTCATGGCTACGCCGTTTTCAAGTATTGCCGTACTGCCCCCTAGAATGCTCGTTAGCGGTGTTCTTAAGTCATGTGAAATAGTTCTGAGCAGCGTGTTTCGCATCCTTTCTTTCTCGGTCTGCATTACTGCCAATCTCTGCTCTTCTCTTATATTAATCAGTTTTATCGAAAGCGCCGTCTGCCTTGCTATCAGCTCAAGAAACAGTCTGACAGTCTCCTTCATCCTGCCGTCATACCGTTCTGCTGCTATCGTCCCGTAAAATTCGTTGGAAATCATTATAGGCACATAAAGCATGTCCTGATTTTCCGTACTTTTCCCTAAGCTGTACGCCTCTTTTATCAAATCGTACTCTATCTCCGCTTCTTCGTCTGCCGTGCCCCCCACTTGAAGCATTCTGTCCGTATCGTCCCGTTTCATGAATACGAACACCCTGAACTCAAGCTGTTCTCTCAAAAATTCCATGACGGTCTCCAGTACTTCCTCAACATTGTTGCATTTCATGAAATCTCCGCTAAGCTTATTTATGCTCTCGCTCCTCTTTTCCCGTTCCTTATCGGATATATGCCTCTGCTTGGAAAAAGATATTACAAAGCTTATAAAAACAAATATCAGGAGCATTATCATAAAAGTTACGATATAACCGTTTTTTATAAAGTTTATTTTGAAATATGGTGCTGCAACGAAAAAATTTGCCGCTACCACACCGAGAATCGCAGTGAAAGCTCCCCAGATGTAGCCTCTGGTGTACTGAGATACTATTACAATAGCAATGATATACGCCATTCCTATCATATCTCTTGCACCTAAAAAGAACTTGAATATCATGGCGATTATACTGCAAAAAGAAATGCTGACTATCATCAACATAAAATCCCTAAACAGTCTCTTTTTTTCTCGCCTCTTCAACATATCCGTCCTCACCGCTTCTCGTATTTCCTATAATGATAACATAATCAATCAAAATATAATATCCGATTTTATAATATTTAGTTTTTCTTAACACCAAAGCGAGACCTACTTACTGTATATGTCCGTATACTTTTCTATCAACTCCACTGTAATATCCACGGCCTTGTCTATTTCATCCTCATTAATAACAAGTGGCGGATTAAAGTACATGACGTTTCCAAGCGGACGCAAAATAAGCCCTTTATTGAGAGCTTCTTTATATATCCTGTATCCCAGCCTTATATCAGGGTCATATTCCGTCTTATCCTCACGATTTTTTACAAGCTCCATCGCATTTATAAGCCCTATACGCCTTATTTCCCCCACATTATCATGTGTTCCCAGTCGCTTTACCAACATGTCATGCAGGTAATCTCCCGTTTTATGTGCGTTCTCCAAAATATTTTCCTCGGTCATTATTTTGTTTACAGCCACAGCTGCACTGCATCCCAAGGGATTTCCACTATAAGTATTGCTGTGCATAAAAGCTTTACCCTCTCTATAATCAGCATAAAATGCATCATAGATTGCATCCGTGGTAACGGTAATAGCCATAGGCATATATCCTCCGGTTAACCCCTTTGATATACACATTATATCCGGTGTTATACCTGCATGGTCGCAAGCAAACATTTTACCCGTTCTTCCGAATCCCGTAGCTATCTCGTCAGCTATCATAACCACATCGTACTCATCACATAGACTACGCAACTTTTTCAAATATACGGGCGGATAAATCCTCATTCCGGCAGACCCCTGCAGCAAGGGCTCAACAATCACAGCCGCAGTCTCTTTTCCATGCCGTTCAAATAACTTTTCCGCTTCACATATGCACTCTGCATTACACTCATCCCTCAATTTGCCGTAAGCGCATCTGTAACAATCAGGTGACTTTATTTGAATCGTGTCCATCAACATGGGCTTATAAATTTTTGCATATAAATCCATGCTTCCCACCGATAACGCACCTATGGTTTCTCCGTGATACCCTTCCGACAAGCACATAAATTTAGTTTTTTCTTTTCTACCAATCTGATACTGGTATTGAAATGCCATTTTTAGGGCACACTCCACCGCTGTCGATCCATTATCTGAAAAACTGAATTTAGACAACCCTGTCGGCACTATCTTTGACAACCTCTCGCAAAGCTCTATTGCCGGCTCGTGCGAAAAGTTTGCAAATATAACGTGCTCCAGCTTATCCAGTTGATTTTTCACCGCCTCACTGATTGCAGGATTACAGTGTCCTAAAAGATTGCACCACCACGAACTGACTATATCTATATATTCTTTTCCATCTATATCATAAATATATACTCCCTTCCCGCTCTTAGCAATTATAGGCGGAAGTTCCTCGTAATCTTTCATCTGTGAGCACGGATGCCATATATATTTTAAATCTTTCTCTGCTAAATTCACCGTCTTTCACCTCTCTATATCACACACTTTAAGCAAAGCTCTATCATCCATCGAAATTCTGTCACCGTCTCTCGCCACGGTACCTATCACATCTATACCTGTCAATTCTTTTATCATATATGCATTATCCTCTTCCATATCACTTCCTGTATAATGGTTGAGTATAACTCCTTTTATTCCGATATTCCTCTTCTTCAAATACTCTATTGTCAGTACGGTCGAATTAATCGTACCCAGCCCTGCATCCGCAACAATCACTACGCTCGCATCCAGAAGTTTTATTATGTCCTCAAGCATTATCCTTTCGTCGTCATACCTTATCGGACAAACTATCCCTCCACTTCCTTCGAGGACTACAAACTCATACTCATTCTCTACGATACAATAGTCATTCTTAACCTTATTTATATCCACTTGCCTGTTTTCGTTCTTCGCTGCCAGATGTGGAGAAACCGCCTCACTGTAAAGGTATGAAACCATACTTTCAAGCTTCTGCCCTATACCTCCCGCTCTGTTAACATACCCCGCATCACTGTCTTTAATAGTTGCGGCTCCGCTTATAGCCGCCTTATAGTAGCCGGCATTCACTCCCATATCTCTTAATTTTTTTACCAGCAACCCGCTTATATATGTCTTGCCTAAATCTGTTCCCGTTCCGACAATAAAAATATTATTAGCCATCTATCATTTCCTTTCTAAAACCCAGCTCATTTATCATCTCAATATCACTTTCTATGCTGATTCCCGATGTTGTCAGCATATCGCCCGATATTGCAGCATTGGCTCCCGACATGAAAAACTGTCTTCCCTTATCATCAACCGTACCTCTTCCTCCGGCAAGGCGTATGGCTGCACGTGGCATCAAAAACCTGTAAACCGCAATCATTTTGGCAATCTCTTCTTTTGAAATAGCTTTGTTATGCTCAAAAGGTGTATTAGGAATCGGGGTCAGTATATTTATCGGCACTGAAAGAACACCCAATTTCCTTATCTCTATAGCCATATCAATCCTGTCTTCCGCGTCTTCTCCAAGCCCGAAAATCCCCCCGCTGCATACCTTTATTCCAACACTCATGGCAGCCTTTATAGAATTTATCTTGTCCTGATAAGTGTGGGTGGTGCAAACTTTTTCAAAAAATCTTTCTGATGTTTCCAAATTGTTGTGCACCCTGCTTACACCTGCCTCTTTTAATTTCCCGAACTGTATCGCATCCAGCAGTCCCGCCGAAACACAGACCTCTATATCACATTTCTTTTTGATTTCTCCGACGGTTTTACATAGCTCATCCACTTCCGATGCGCT
Source organism: Bacillota bacterium (assembly GCA_041844735.1). Classification (GTDB taxonomy): domain Bacteria; phylum Bacillota; class Clostridia; order Peptostreptococcales; family Anaerovoracaceae; genus CAJPNN01. The sequence continues at coordinate 1,439 of JBGZBP010000040.1, read as the reverse complement.
CAATCTCTTTCCCGATGTGACAATCGAATATCTCAATATTCCTTTATTATAGTTGTATACTGCCTTATCTACTATCTCACCGCTGTCAAGCAACGGATATTCTTCTACTTCAGACTTATAAAACGACGATTGAGCACAAAATTTACAATCCTCCGAGCACCTGCCGCTCTTACCGTTTATTATTGTACAAATATCAAAACTGCTGCCGCAAAATTTCTTTCTTGCTTCATCGGCTTTTTTCAAAAGTTCCGCAGTAGGCGTGGCATAAAGCTTCATAGCCTCCTTTTTTTCGATTGTTCCTCCCGCCGAAATTTTTTCAAAACATTCATCTAAAAAATTCATTTTATGCTATTCTCCTAAAAACTCTCTTCTGAATACGGGGATAATTCTTTTACCTACTATAGCACTTATAATGCAAAGAGCTGCATCTCCCGGGATTATTAACAAAAAACAATACAAAAAGAGCGTCCAAGCTCCTATTCCATCTCCAACGTAAAAGGTTTTAATCAGCCAAAGATACCCTGCCCCAAGACTGTAAACTATCGCTAATCCCGAAAAGCATGCGACAAGCAATCTTTTATATGTCATTTCCGGTCTTAAGTGTGCAATCTTGCCTGTAACATAAGTACCTATAATGAAGCCTATCAAATATCCGAAAGTCGGCTGCAACACATATCCCGGACCTCCTCCTTGTGTAAACACGGGCACGCCCGCCAATCCCAAAATTACATATCCACTTACACTTATCGCTCCCAGTCTCGGTCCCAGAAGCAATCCTGCAAGAGTAGTAAAAAACAGCTGCATCGTAAACGGAACATACGGCACGGGCACCCTCAAATATGCTCCTACCGTTACCAGTCCTGTGAATATTCCGCAGAATATAATCTGCTTAGTCGTAAGTCGTACATTTTTAGCCATAAAAAAACCCTTTCATACTTTAAATTTTGTGCTGTACACTATTTAAAGTATAAAGGGCTCTCGACGCATTGTCAACTTTATTAATAAATATAGGTTAACAATATTGTTTTTAGGTTATTATTCAACATCATCTACCGATAACGTCATCGTATAAGTATCCACCTCATAATCCAGGGCGTTCTCAAAGTCATACTTTCCCGTTCTTCCTATAAGCTTATCTTCCTTTATGCGGCAAAATGCATCACACACCGACATGACATAATCTTCACTTCGCACGAGACTTCCGTCTCTGTACCATTCTCTGAATTTTATAATCTCATCTGCAAGCTTTTCCAAGCCTTCCTCGCTTTCAAGAAAAGCGTTTGTAGTCATAACATTTAAAATCTGTGTCATGAGGGTGTATAGATCAACATCATCCAAGTTTTTCATTACGTCCTCAAAATATTCCTCAAGCAGCCTTCCCACTTCTTTACCGTCCGACATAGAAACCAATTTCTCTATATGTATTGCGGGTATATCCT
>JBGZBP010000039.1:0-40406 GCA_041844735.1 Bacillota bacterium | reverse complement strand
CAGAGAAGGTGGAAGAACGGTAGGATCCGGAGTTGTAACAGAGATTATCGAGTAATCCGAATTTGATGTTGGAGATGAACGGTTTAATTACTGAACTGTTTGTGTTATATTGACAATGTAAAAGAATTTTAAACGGAGAGGATTTGTCCTCTCCGTTGTTCTTGGTATGGATAGATTCGTGGAGGAGAATAAATTAAAATGTTGGCTAAAAAAATTCTAAAAACTTTCGGACTGATTTTATTGATTTTTATTTTGTCGATAGTCGGATTTTTTGCATTTCTGACTGTTATGGAGTATAGACCTTACCCGGTAGAAAATCCGGGAATCAACAGTGCCAAGTCAGATATGATTATACAAAAAAATGTACCTATGAAAATTTCCACCTTTAACATAGGTTATGGAGGACTTGGAAAGAATCAGGACTTTTTCATGGACGGGGGGACGATGGTAAGGCCTGAGAATGAAGGAGTTATAAGGGATAATCTTAAGGGAATCAATAAGAATATTAAAAGCATGGACAGCGATTTTTTACTGCTTCAGGAAGTGGATGTCGATTCAAAGAGATCGTATTATATTAATCAATCGAAAGAGTTTCAAAGAAGTCTTGATATGAATAATGTGTTTGCATTGAATTTCAAGAGTGCTTTTGTGCCTTTTCCTCTTAAGGAAATGATGGGGAAAACAACGGCGGGACTCAATACTTTTTCCCGTGCGGCAATCGGAACGGCTGAGAGGGTTTCGCTTCCGGTACCGTTCAAGTGGCCTGTGAGGACGGTGAATTTGAAGAGATGCCTGCTTATATCTCGCATGAAGATACAGGGGAGTGACAAGGAACTTGTGCTTGTGAACCTGCATTTGGAGGCATATGATGATGGAAAAGGAAAAATTGCTCAGACCAAAATGCTTTCAAAGATTTTGAAGAAGGAGTTTAAAAAAGGCAATTATGTTATTGCGGGCGGTGACTGGAATCAGACGTTACCCGGATACCCTAAAGTGATTATAAAGGAAAAGGATTATTGGAAGCCGGGAGAGGTTAAAATCTCGGACATGCCGTCAGAATATAGTTTTGCCCTTGATCCGAGCGTGCCTACGTGTAGGCTTAACCACAAGCCGTATGTTAAGGGCAGCGCTGAAAACAGGCATTATTACATAGACGGATTCATCGTTTCGTCTAATGTAAAAGTGGACAAGGTGACAACACATGATTTCGGATTTGAGTTTTCGGATCATAATCCCGTGACTATGGAGTTCAGACTGGTATAACAAAAAGAAACACTCGGATACGTGTTAATATAAATGTGTAAAAACACGTTAGAAAATACGCAAAACAATACAATTCACTCATGAAAAATGGGTGAATTTTTTTTATTAAAACTCTTGCAATTACCTATAATATAAAGTATACTATTAAGGCTTGTTGAAATTAGAGTCGATAAGCATGCGTAGAAGCAGGAAGTTGCTGAGCTATCAGGTAATTTCTGCTGAGAATTGTCCGCTCAAGGAAGCGGGCGTGGGATTCTCAGGTTTTTGTGTTGCGTGAAAAATAATGGAACACCCGGCAGAGTGTTAAAAGCGTTCGCAAGGGTAGAAACGTTGAAAATTCAAGAACGGAGAGTCCTCGCAACAGAAATAGCGAAAATGTGCGAAACAGGAGGAAGAAAATGAGTGAACAACAGAAGATCAGAATTAAGCTAAAAGCTTACGATCACAAGTCATTAGATCTTTCAGCGGCAAAGATCGTAGAGACTGCAAAGAAAACAGGTGCTGATGTTTCAGGACCTATACCTCTACCGACAGAGAAAGAGGTAGTTACAATCTTGAGAGCGGTTCATAAGTACAAGGATTCAAGAGAACAGTTTGAACAGAGAACACACAAGAGATTGATTGACATCACAAACACTACACCTAAGACAGTAGATTCTCTTATGAAGTTGGGTCTACCTGCAGGAGTAGATATTGAGATAAAGTTATAATTCAGAAGTACTAAGAATTTTATAGATTGTCGAGTGTAAAAGCTTGAGAGATCTCCCTTAGTATGATTACTGACAGTAATCCGCTGTAAGAAACCAAGGAGGTACAAGGATGAAAACAATTTTAGGGAAAAAAGTGGGAATGACCCAAATCTTTTCCGAAACCGGTGAAGTGATTCCGGTTACAGTTATTGAAGCCGGCCCGGCGGTGGTAACACAGATCAAAACAGTTGAGACTGACGGTTACAATGCGGTGCAGATAGGCTTTGAAGACAAAAAGGAACATAGAGCTAACAAGCCTGAGAAAGGTCACTTTGAGAAGTGGGGAGCTCCGCTAAAGAAATATTTGGCAGAAATCAGACTTGATGAAGGCGAGACATATGAACCGAACCAGGTGATTACCGTTGCAGATTTTGAAGAGGGTAAACTTTTGGACATTACAGGAACTTCAAAAGGTAAAGGTACACAGGGTAATATCAAGAGACACGGACACCACAGAGGTCCTATGACTCACGGTTCAAAACACAAAAGATTGGCAGGTGCTCTTGCTGCCGGTACGTATCCGTCAAGAGTATTTAAAGGCAACAAAGGTCCTGGAAGAATGGGACGTGAAACAGTAACTGTTCAGAATGTTGTTTTGGTAAAAGTTATTGCAGACAGAAACCTTATGCTTGTTAAGGGTGCGGTACCGGGAGTCAAAGGCGGACTTCTTCGTATCCGTTACGCAATCAAAGGTCAGAAATAATAGCGACTTCAGGAAGGAGGAAATAAGATGGCAGTAGTAAAAATGCTTAATATGTCCGGAGCTGAAGCCGGCACGATTGAACTTAATGACAGTATTTTCGGAATCGAAATTAATGAGAACGCTGTGTATGAGGCAATTAAAAATTACTTGGCAAATCAAAGACAGGGAACACAGTCAGCTCTTACAAGAAGTGAAGTAAGAGGCGGTGGAAGAAAGCCTTTCAGACAGAAGGGAACAGGACGTCACAGACAGGGTAGTACAACAGATCCGTCACAGGTAGGTGGAGGAGTTGTATTTGCACCGAAGCCGAGAGATTATAGTTATAAAATTCCTAAGAAGGTTAAGAGACTTGCACTTAAGTCGGCTCTTTCTTCAAAGGTAGTTGAAAAAGAAATTATCGTTTTGGACAGCCTTTCATTTGAGGCTCCTAAGACAAAGGAAATGATTAAAGTTTTGGAAAACGTTAAAGCAGCAAGAAAAGCGTTGATTGTTACGGCGGAAAAAGATAATGTGGTTATCAAATCGGCGTCAAACATTCCGGGAGTTAAAACTACTCAGGTAGGAAATCTTAATGTTTATGACATAATCAATCACACAAGTCTTATTGTAACAAAAGATGCAGTAAATAAGATTGAGGAGGTGTACGTATAATGTCAACACCTTATGACGTAATAATAAAACCTGTAATTTCAGAAAAATCAATGGATGATGCGGCAATGAAAAAATACACTTTCAAAGTTGCGGTTAATTCAAACAAAACACAGGTAAAACAGGCTATCGAAGAAATCTTCGGAGTAGAGGTTAAGAAAGTTAACATCATGAATGTAAACGGTAAGCTAAAGAGAATGGGAAGAAATATTGGTAGAACAAGTGCGAGTAAGAAAGCGATTGTAACGCTTACTGAAAACAGCAAAGAGATCGAATTCTTCCAGGGACTGTAAGGAGGAAATAGAATGGGTATCAGAAAATATAATCCGACATCGCCCGGACTAAGAGGAATGACAGTTTCTACTTTTGAAGAAATAACAGCCTCTAAACCGGAGAAGTCCCTCGTAGTGTCGCTTAAAAATCATGCCGGAAGAAATTCAAGAGGTAAGATTACAGTAAGACACAGAGGCGGCGGTTCAAAAACTAAATATAGAATCATTGATTTCAAGAGAAATAAAGACGGCATTCCGGGAAAGGTTGCCACTATAGAGTATGATCCTAACAGAACTGCGAATATCGCTTTGATATTTTATGCAGACGGAGAAAAAAGATATATATTGGCTCCTGAAGGATTGACTGTGGGTCAGGTGATTTTATCAGGTCCTGAAGCGGACATTCAGGTAGGAAATACACTTCCTATGAAGAATATACCGGTAGGTACTTTGATTCACAACATTGAAATGAAAGCCGGCAAGGGCGGACAGTTGGTAAGAGCTGCAGGAAATGCGGCACAGCTTATGGCTAAAGAGGGTCAGTATGCTTTAGTAAGACTGCCTTCCGGAGAAGTTAGAAAGATTAGAATTGAATGTAGAGCTACAGTTGGTGAAATTGGAAATAAGGACCATGGAAACATTCAGATCGGTAAAGCGGGAAGAAAAAGACACATGGGTATAAGACCTACTGTCAGAGGTTCGGTAATGAACCCTAACGATCACCCTCACGGAGGTGGTGAAGGTAAGACAGGTATCGGTCGTGTGAGTCCGGTAACACCTTGGGGTAAACCGACATTGGGCTACAAGACAAGAAAGAAAAACAAGCCATCTAACAAATATATCGTTAAGAGACGTAACGAGAAATAATTGAAGGGAGATTTTAAAAATGGGAAGATCATTAAAAAAAGGCCCTTTTGTCAACGCTAAGTTGCTTAGACAGATAGAACAAATGAATGAAGCTAATGACAAAAAGGTAATTAAAACCTGGTCAAGACCGTCAACAATTTTCCCGCAGATGGTTGGCCATACAATTGCAGTGCATGATGGAAAAAAACACGTGCCTGTGTATATTACGGAAGATATGGTAGGACACAGACTCGGAGAGTTTGCTCCTACAAGAAACTATAGAGGACATGTTGCAGACAAGTCTTCAAAGGTTAAGAGATAAGGAGGATATAACGATGGAAGCAAAAGCGATTGCAAAATATGTTAGAATGTCTCCTATTAAGCTAAAGCCTGTTGCAGATTTGGTAAGAGGCAAAGATTTAAATGAGGCGTTGACTATTTTAAAGTTTACACCGGGTAAAGGTGCTGAAATAGTGGAAAAAGTTGTAAAGTCAGCCGCTGCAAATGCTGAAAACAATTTTGATATGAATCCGGACAATTTATATGTTGCAGAGGTTTATGCAAATAAAGGACCTACAATGAAAAGATGGAGAGCAGGTGCTCAGGGTAGAGCTTCTATGATATTAAAGAGAAGTAGCCATGTAGGTGTGACACTAAAGGAAAGAAACTAGTAGACAGGAGGACGCATAATGGGTCAGAAAGTAAGTCCACACGGACTCAGAGTCGGAGTTATTAAAGACTGGGATTCTAAGTGGTATGCTAATAAAAGAGATTTTGCCGATTACTTGGTAGAAGATAAAAAGATCAGAGAATTGGTAAAGCGTGAGCTTTATGCAGCGGGTATTTCAAAGGTTCTTATCGAGAGAGCCGCAAACAATCAGGTAAAAGTAATCGTACTTACAGCTAAGCCTGGTATGGTTATCGGAAGATCAGGAACAGGTATTGATGACATCAAAGCAAAGATTAAGAAATTAACCGGTAAAGATGTTGACATCAGTATTATTGAAGTAAAAAGACAGGAAATGGACTCACAGCTTACAGCTGAAAGTATTGCTCAGGCATTGGAGAAGAGAATTTCGTTCAGACGTGCAATGAAGCAGGCTATCGGAAGAACTATGAAGTCCGGAGCAAAAGGAATAAAGGTGCTTGTATCAGGAAGACTTGGCGGCGCTGAAATAGCAAGAAGCGAAAAATACAGCGAAGGAAACGTTCCTCTACACACTTTAAGAGCGAATATAGACTATGGTTTTGCAGAAGCCGATACAACTTACGGAAAGCTTGGTGTTAAGGTTTGGATTAACCATGGAGAGGTTCTTGAAAAGGAATTAAAGAGTGCATTGCCGGAAGAGAAGCCTGAAAAGGGAAAGAAAGACGGCGACAGAAGAAAGCGTGACGGACAGAGAAGCAGAGACGGTCAGAGAAATAGAGACGGTCAGAGAAGAAGCAACAAAAAGGATGATAAGCCGGAAATGAAGAAAGCCGTAAATCCTAGAAAGATGCTTAAACCTAAGGCTGAAACTGCACCGGTTGTAGAAAATGAAGTTGAAGTAAGTGCTCCTGTTGAAACAGTAGAAGCAGAATAAGATACAGAGAAAGGAGGCAGACAGCAATGTTAATGCCAAAGCGTGTGAAACGTAGAAGAGTTCACAGAGGTAGAATGAAGGGCGTTGCCACCAAGGGTAATACTATTACTTACGGTAAATTCGGTCTAATATCTCAGGAATGTGGATGGATTACGTCAAACCAGATAGAAGCTGCCCGTATTGCGATGACAAGATCAATCAAAAGAGGCGGAAAGGTTTATATAAAAATATTCCCACACAAATCAGTAACTAAAAAGCCTGCTGAAGTTCGTATGGGTTCCGGTAAGGGTGCTCCGGAATACTGGGTAGCTGTTGTAAAGCCGGGCAGAGTAATGTTTGAATTGGAAGGTGTATCAGAAGAAGCAGCAAGAGAAGCTATGCGTTTAGCATCTCATAAATTGCCTGTAAAATGTAAATTCGCTGTTAAGGAAAGCCAAGCAGCAGAGGGTGGTGAAGCATAATGAAGAACAATAATTACAGAGATATGAGCATTGTTGAACTTCATGCTGAGTGCGACAAACTCAAGAACGAGCTTTTTAATTTAAGATTTCAGCATGTTACAGGACAGTTGGAAAATGCATTGAAACTCAGAACGGTTAGAAGAGATATAGCAAGAGTAAAGACTATCATCCGTGAAAAAGAGTTGAAGAATGTTGCAAAATAATCGGAAGGAGGATGCACAGGTGGAAAGAAACAGAAGAAAGACTAAGGTTGGTTTTGTTACAAGTGACAAAATGGACAAAACTATCACCGTGGCTGTAGAAGACTCCGTAAGACATTCCCTTTACGGTAAGTCAGTTAAAAGAACTAAGAAGTTTAAGGCACATGATGAAGAAAATCAGTGCAATATAGGCGATAAAGTAAGAATTATGGAAACAAGACCTCTGAGCAAGGATAAGAGATGGAGACTTGTTAAGATAATAGAGAAGGTTAAATAAGGAGGCGACGATAAATGATTCAGACAGAAACAAGACTAAGAGTTGCCGACAATTCCGGAGCAAAGGAACTTCTTTGTATTCGTATACTTGGAGGTACAAACCGTCAGTATGCTTACATAGGAGACGTAATCGTTTGTGCTGTTAAAGAAGCGACTCCAGGCGGAGTTGTTAAAAAGGGTGACGTTGTTAAGGCAGTTGTTGTTAGAACAAAGCATGGAGCAAGGAGAGCCGACGGTAGCTACGTTAAATTCGACCAGAATGCAGCTGTAGTTATTAAGGAAGATAAAACTCCTACCGGAACTCGTATTTTCGGACCGGTAGCTAGAGAACTAAGAGAAAAAGGCTTTATGAAAATTGTGTCTTTGGCACCGGAAGTGTTATAGGAGGTTACGGATGCGTATTAAAAAAGATGATACAGTATTAGTAATAGCTGGTAAAGATAAAGGTAAGAAGGGCAAGGTTCTTAAAGCGATGCCTAAGGAAAACAGGATTATTGTTGAAGGTGTTAACATTCAGACAAAGCACCAGAAACAGACAAGAACCGCTGCGGCTGAAATCAAGCACCAGGAAGGCCCTATCAACGTTTCAAACGTAATGTTTTGGGACAGTAAGGAAAAGGCTCCTACAAGAATCGGATACACTTTTGAGAACGGTAAGAAGAAGAGAGTATCCAAAAAGACCGGTAAGGTCATTGACTAATTGAAAGGAGGGAATTATCTTGACAGCAAGACTAAAGGAAACATATAAGAAAGACGTTTTTCCTGCACTTATGGAAAAATTTAATTATAAAAATGTAATGGAAGTTCCTAAGTTGGAAAAAATTACAATAAACATGGGTCTTGGAGAGGCAAAAGACAATTCAAAAGTCATGGATACTGCAGTTCGTGAAATTGCTGCGATTGCAGGTCAGAAGCCTATAATTACAAGAGCCAGAAAGTCTATAGCAAACTTTAAGGTAAGACAGGGAATGCCTGTCGGCGCCAAGGTAACTCTAAGAGGTGCCAACATGTATGAGTTTGCAGATAAGTTGTTTAACATTTCATTACCGAGAGTACGTGACTTTAAGGGAGTGAGCAAAAACTCATTTGACGGAAGAGGTAACTACTCTATGGGTATCAAGGAACAGCTTATATTCCCTGAAATCAACTACGATGAAGTTGATATGATTAAAGGAATGAATATCGTGTTTACTACGACAGCCAAGACAGATGAAGAAGCATGTGCTCTTTTGGAGCTTCTTGGGCTGCCATTTGAGAAATAGGAGGGCGACATGGCAAAAACATCTCTCAAGGTGAAACAACAAAGAAAGCCTAAATATGCTACAAGAGAGTATTCAAGATGTAAAATTTGTGGAAGACCTCATGCATATTTAAGAAAATACGGAATTTGCCGTATTTGCTTCAGAGAGCTTGCATACAAGGGTGAAATCCCGGGTGTTAAGAAAGCAAGCTGGTAATATTCAGGAAGGAGGAATATATTATGACAATGACAGATCCTATTGCAGATATGCTGACAAGAATCAGAAATGCAAATATTGCAGGGCATTCAACAGTAGATGTACCGGCGTCAAAGATGAAAAAAGCGATTGCCAATATCCTTCTTGAAGAAGGTTATATCAAGGCTTTTGATGTAATAGAAAATGAAAACCAGGGCATCATAAGAATTCAGATGAAATATGCTGCCGGTAAAGAAAGAGTTATAAGCGGAATTAAAAGAATTTCAAAGCCGGGCCTTAAGGTTTATGCTAAGGCCGATCAGGTTCCGAGAGTTTTGGGGGGACTTGGTACTGCTATTATTTCTACTTCAAAAGGTCTTATAACAGACAAGGAAGCTAGAAAGCACGGAGTAGGCGGCGAAGTAATTTGTTATGTTTGGTAGGAGGAAACTAAATGTCTAGAATTGGTAAAAAGCCAGTTAATCTTCCTGCTGGCGTAGAAGTGAAGGTGAGTGCGGATAACGTGGTAACCGTTAAAGGTCCTAAAGGTGAGTTATCACAAAGCATTCATGAACTTATTAAAGTGGAAGTAAATGATGGAGTATTGACTGTAGTCAGAGCTAATGACGACAAGCCTGTAAGAGCTGCTCACGGTCTGTCAAGAGCGTTAATCAGCAACATGGTAACAGGTGTAAGCGAAGGCTTTGAGAAAAAAATGCAGTTGATCGGTGTTGGATATAAAGCTGAAAAGAAAGGTAAGACTCTAGTTCTTAATCTTGGCTATTCTCACCCAATTGAAATGGAAGACCCTGAAGGTATAACTACTGAGGTGCCTAGTGCTACGGAAGTTGTTGTTAAGGGTTATGATAAGGCACTTGTCGGAAATCATGCTGCAAACATTAGAAAATGGCGTCAGCCTGAACCTTACAAGGGTAAGGGTATTCGTTATGAGGGCGAATATGTTCGTAGAAAAGAAGGCAAGACCGGTGCTAAGAAAAAATAAGGGAGGAGTGAGATAAATGGCAAGAGAAACTAAAAACGCAAAGCGTTTAAAAAGACACGCTAGAGTTAGAAAAACTGTCTATGGAACTCCTGAAAGACCTAGATTGTGCGTATTCAGAAGTAATAAAAACATTTCATGCCAGATCATTGATGATGTTAAAGGTGTAACTTTAGTTTCAGCATCTACTCTTGACAAGGAAATCAAGGGAAATTGCGCATCAGGATCAAACAAGGACGCAGCAAAAGTTGTAGGTCAAGAAGTGGCAAAGAGAGCATTAGCAAAGGGAATCGATTGTGTTTCTTTTGATAGAGGAGGCTTTTTATATCACGGAAGAGTGAAAGAGCTTGCTGAAGCTGCTCGTGAAGCCGGACTTAAATTCTAACGGGAGGATGACAATGAGACAGAATATGATTGATGCATCAAAAATGGAATTGCAGGAATCCATTGTTAACATCAGACGTGTTGCGAAAACTGTAAAAGGTGGTAGAAACATGAGATTCAGTGTTACTGTTGTTGTAGGTGACGGTGAAGGAATCGTTGGTGTCGGCCTTGGAAAAGCGCAGGAAATTCCTGAAGCTGTAAGAAAAGCAATTGAAGATGCAAAAAAGAATTTAATAAAAGTTCCAATGCTTGGAACTACTATTACTCATAGAAATCTTGGTATATTCGGTGCAGGACAGGTATTGTTGATGCCTGCTAAGCAGGGTACAGGAGTAATAGCGGGGAGTTCGGTACGTACAGTGCTTGAGCTTGCCGGAATCAAGGATGTCAGAGCAAAGTCTATAGGATCAAGTAACACTGTGAATATGGCTTATGCTACAATAGAGGGTTTGAAGGGTCTTAAGAGAGTTGAGGACGTTGCGAAACTTAGAGGAAAGACCAAAGAAGAAATTTTAGGATAGGAGGTAAGCTATTATGGCAAATGTAAAAATTACTTTAGTAAAGAGTGTCATCGGTGCTTCCCCTAAACAGAGAAAAGTTGTTGAAGCGTTGGGACTTAGAAAGATGCAGCATTCTGTAGAGATGGCTGACACTCCGCAGACAAGGGGAGCTATTGAAAAGGTAAAGCATCTTGTTAAAGTAGAAGAACTGTAAAGGAGGTGCTGAAATGAAGCTACACGAGATTAAAGCTCCTGCCGGTTCCAGCAGGGCACCAAAAAGAAAAGGTCGTGGTACAGCTACAGGACAGGGTAAGACTGCCGGTAGAGGTATGAACGGACAAAACTCAAGAAGTGGTGGTGGAGTAAGACTTGGATTCGAGGGTGGTCAGATGCCTCTTTACAGAAGAATTCCAAAGAGAGGTTTCACTAACATTTGGGGAACAGAGTATGCTACTATAAATGTGAAAGACTTAAACCGTTTTGAAGATGGAACAGAAGTTACACCGGAACTTCTGAAAGAAGTAGGCCTTTTAAAGCAGATGCTGGATGGCGTTAAGATTCTTGGAGATGGAGAAATCGAAAAAAACCTTACTGTAAAGGCTAATAAATTCACCAAATCCGCACAGGAAAAAATTGAAGCTGCCGGCGGAAAGGTTGAGGTGATATAAATGAACATTTTTAAAACAATCGCTCAGGCGTGGAAAGTTCCGGATATAAGGAAAAGAATGATATTTACTATCCTGATGTTCGTCGTTTTCAGAATCGGAGCTAATATTCCGGTTCCGAATATTAACAGAAGTGTTTTAGCGGAAATTTTCGGAGATGGTACAGGTTTGTTTGCGTTGTTTGATTTGTTCTCAGGCGGGGCTTTCGGGCAGATGACAATATTTGCACTCAGCATAACGCCTTATATCACGGCGTCTATTATATTCCAACTACTTACAATTGCTATTCCAAGCATTGAAGCTCTTGCAAAAGAGGGTATGGAGGGTAGAAAGAAAATCGCACAGTATACAAGATATTTGACAGTAATTCTTGCTGTGTTACAGGCAGTTGCCTTGTCAGTGGGATTATTTAAGAATTCGCTTATCAAGCACGATTTCTTCTCTATCGCTATCGTAGTAATTACGCTTACTGCCGGTACTGCCTTCTTGATGTGGTTGGGAGAGCAGATTAATGAACACGGTATCGGAAACGGTATCTCACTGATAATCTTCGGAGGTATCATAGCGAGAGCTCCTGCAACCATTAACCAGACTTTGGTAAAATTCAAGGCAGGTGAAATAGGGTTTGTTACAATAATACTATTTGCAGTATTTGCATTAATAGTTGTTGTAGGTATCATTGAGATAACACAAGGTCAGAGAAAAATTCCGGTACAGTATGCAAAGAGAATGGTCGGAAGAAAAATGTACGGCGGACAGAGTACACACATACCTATGAAAGTGAATCAGGCGGGAGTAATTCCTATTATCTTCGCTATTTCGCTACTTCAGTTCCCGTTAACAGTTACATATTTCTTCCCTAATACAGGATTTACGGAATGGATTACAAAATGGCTTTCTCCTATGGGCAATCCGGGAGTATGGCTATATGCAGCACTTAACATTTTATTGATTTTGTTCTTTACTTTCTTCTATACTGCGATAACTTTCAATCCTTTGGAAGTTGCAGATAATATGAAAGCGAACGGAGGATTTATTCCGGGAATCAGACCGGGAAGACCTACTGTTGAATACTTGAATAAAGTTATGACAAGAATCACGTTTGTAGGTGCATTATTCCTTGCTGTGGTTGCGACATTGCCTACATTGGTGGCACAGTTCACACCTCTTGATATAAGATTTGGAGGAACTTCGATTCTAATCGTTGTCGGTGTAGCAATTGACACTATGAAGCAGCTTGAAAATCAGATGGTTATGAGAAATTATCAGGGATTTTTAAAATAGATAAGGCTTGTAAAGGAGGCGAAAAGATATGGTAAACTTAGTATTATTAGGACCTCCGGGAGCCGGTAAAGGTACTCAGGCAGCAGGAATTGCAAAAAAGTATGATATACCGCATATTTCGACCGGAGATATATTTAGAAAAAACATTAAAGAAAAAACACCTTTAGGAGAGAGAGCGAAGTCTTATATGGACAGGGGAGAGCTGGTTCCCGATGAACTGGTCATCGAACTTGTAGAGGACAGACTGACAGAGCCCGACTGCAAGAACGGATTTCTTCTTGACGGATTCCCGAGAACCGTTTTTCAGGCTGAGGAGTTTGACAAGTTTTTGAATGAAAACGGCATGAACATTACAAAGGTGATAAACCTGGATGTTGAAGCGGATGAACTTGTTAACAGACTTAGCGGAAGAAGAGTTTGCGAATCTTGCGGAGCAAGCTATCACGTAAAGAATATTCCACCTAAAAAGGAGGGAGTTTGCGATACTTGCGGAGGCAACGTGATTCAGAGAGCTGATGATACTAAAGAGACTGTTTTGAATAGAATAAATGTTTATAATGACAGCACAAGACCTTTGATAGATTATTATGATAAGACGGGGACGCTGGTTACCCTTGATGGTGCTGCCGGTTTGGAGAATGTTTTTAACAGTATTATAAAAGCTGTGGGAGAGGCGCTATGATAATTGTCAAATCAAAGCAGGAGATTGACATCATGCGTGAAGCAGCAAAAGTGACAGCAGAAATATTAGCAGAGCTTGAAGATTATATAAAGCCCGGTATGTCGACACTTGATGTTGACAAGTATATTGAAAACAAAATACTTAAGGCAAATATGTTGCCGGCGTTTAAAGGACTTTATGATTTTCCTGCAAGTGCTTGTATATCTGTTAATGAACAACTGGTTCACGGGATACCCTCAAAAGATGTAATCTTAAAAGAGGGCGACATAGTAAGTGTAGATACGGGTACTGTTCATCGTGGATATAACAGTGATGCCGCAAGGACTTACGGGGTCGGAGAAATCAGTGAATCAGCACGTCGATTAATAGAAGCCACAAAGGAAAGTTTTTTTAAAGGATTGGAATATTGTAAAGTAGGATACAGACTTTTCGATATATCAAGTGCGATACAGAAACATGTTGAAGAAAACGGATTTTCAGTGATTAGGGATTATGTGGGGCATGGCATAGGAAAAGATATGCATGAAGATCCACAGATTCCGAATTACGGAAAACCGGGAAGAGGTCCGAGGTTGGCAGAGGGTATGGTTCTTGCCATTGAACCGATGGTAGCCGAGGGACACTACGAAGTGGAAACATTAATGGACAATTGGACTGTTGTGACTCGAGACAGGAAGCTGTCAGCTCATTATGAGAACACAGTGGTTATTACAGATGGTGAGCCGGAATTGCTTACCTTAATCAGGTAAAAAGGAGAAGATATTATGGCTAAAAAGGATGTCATAGAGGTTTTCGGAAAGGTGCTTGAAGCCCAGCCTAATGCCATATTTAAGGTAGAGCTGGAAAATGGCTATGAAGTGCAGGCACACATATCGGGAAAAATTAGAATGAACTTTATTAGAATATTGCCAGGTGATAGAGTAAAGGTGGAGCTTTCTCCATATGACTTAACTCGTGGAAGAATTACTTGGAGAGACAAGTAGAGGAGGAACGAAGATGAAAGTAAGAGCCTCAGTAAAACCCATTTGTGAAAAATGTAAAATCATCAAGAGAAATGGGAAAGTAATGGTAATTTGTGAAAATCCAAAGCATAAACAAAAGCAGGGCTAATGCAAGAATTTACTTTTAGGGAGCGGCTGTGTCTTATTGTCGAACGATAAAGAGACTACCTAAGAAGTGTTCTGATATAACTAAGGAAATAAGGAGGTATACAGTATGGCTCGTATAGCCGGTGTCGATTTACCGAGAGAGAAAAGAGTAGAAATCGGTCTAACATACATTTATGGTATAGGCAGACAGTCTTCATTAAAAATCTTGGCACAAGCAGGAATCAATCCTGATACAAGAGTCAAGGATCTTACTGAAGATGAAGTTGGTGCTATAAGAAAAATAATTGATAGCGAATACCAGGTAGAAGGTGATCTTAGACGTGAAGTTTCACTTAACATCAAGAGATTAATGGAAATCGGATGCTACAGAGGTATCCGTCATAGAAGAGGACTTCCTGTAAGAGGTCAGAAAACAAAGACTAACGCTAGAACTCGTAAGGGTCCTAAAAAGACGGTAGGAAGAAAGAAAAAGAAGTAAAGGAGGCGTGGAAAAATGGCTAAAGCTGTGAAAAAGACAGTTAGAAAAAAGAAAAGAGAACGTAAAAACATTGATCGTGGTCAGGCACATATCCAATCCACCTTTAACAATACATTAGTTACTCTTACAGATATGGCAGGTAATGCTTTATCTTGGTCAAGTGCGGGATCTCTTGGATTCAAGGGATCAAGAAAGTCAACTCCGTTTGCTGCTCAGATGGCTGCAGAAGAGGCAGCTAAGGGTGCTATGGAGCATGGCTTAAAGAGTGTAGAGGTTTATGTTAAGGGACCGGGTGCAGGTCGTGAGGCGGCTATAAGAGCACTTCAGACTGCCGGTTTGGACATCACTTTGATTAAGGACATAACACCTATTCCACACAACGGTTGCAGACCGCCTAAGAGAAGAAGAGTCTAATTATTTGTATTAAGAAAAGGAGGAATTAGATATGGCTAAGAATACCCAACCCGTATTAAAAAGAGCCAGAGCTTTAGGAATAGATCCAGGGTTTATGGGAATATATAAGAAGTCTAAGAGAAATCCTGTTCGCAGTCAGAAGAAAAAAAGTAACTATGCACTTCAGTTAAATGAAAAGCAGAAAGTTAAGTTTGTATATGGATTACTTGAAAGACAGTTCAGAAATACTTATGACAAAGCTGCTAAGAGACCGGGAAGTGCCGGTGAAAATCTTTTGATCATGTTGGAGCAGAGATTTGATAATGTAGTTTATAGAATGGGTTTTGCTGCTACAAGAAGAGAAGCAAGACAGTTGGTAAACCACGGTCACTTTACTTTAAACGGCAAGAAAGCGGATATTCCGTCTATGGAGATTAAGGTGGGCGATGTTATTGCAGTTAAGGAAAAGAGTAAGTCATCTCCTAAGTTTACACAGCTTAGAGACATGGCTATAACTACTCCTAAGTGGATAACTATTAATATTGATAAACTTGAAGGCAAAGTAATTGCAATGCCTACAAGGGAAGATGTGGATCTTCCTGTTGAAGAACACCGCATAGTAGAGCTTTACTCGAAGTAATCTTTATAATTGTATGAAGATTTCTTAGAGAGAGAGGAGGGTTTACGTGTTAGAAATTGAGAAGCCAACGATAGAATGTATAGAGGAACAACCCAATTACGGGAAATTTATTGTAGAACCCTTGGAAAGAGGTTATGGGATTACCCTTGGCAACAGCTTGAGAAGAATACTTCTTTCTTCTTTGCCCGGAGCAGCCGTAACATCTGTTAAAATTGACGGTATACTTCATGAGTTTTCAAGTATTAAAGGGGTAAAGGAAGATATCACTGAGATAATCCTTAACCTTAAAGGGCTTGCTCTGGCAATAACAGGTGATGATGACACCACAAAAGCCAGAATAGAAGCAGTAGGCCCGATGGAAGTAACTGCGGCAGATATCAAACACAGCTCAGAACTTGAAGTTTTTAACCCTGATATGCATATTGCGACTCTTGAAGAGGGTGCACAGCTTGTTATGGAGCTTGATATTGCGAAAGGCAGAGGATATGTTCCTGCAGAGCAGAACAAGGATGAGACTACGCCTATAGCAGTTATTCCGGTTGATTCGATTTATACTCCTGTAAGAAAAGTAAATTATACAGTTGAAAATACCAGAGTAGGTCATGTTACAGATTTTTCAAAACTTATTTTGGAACTGTGGACGGACGGCAGCATTTCTCCAAGAGAGGGTGTTGCTATAGCAGCGAAGATAATGCAGGAGCATTTGAAACTATTCATTGATTTGAGTGACAATACAAGGTCATTCGAAATCATGGTGGAAAAAGAAGAAGATCAGAAAGAAAAGGTTCTTGAGATGAATATTGAAGAGCTTGAGCTTTCGGTTCGTTCTTTCAACTGCTTGAAAAGAGCATCGATTAATACTGTGCAAGAATTGACTCTTAAGTCTGAGGAAGATATGATGAAGGTTAGAAACCTTGGTAAAAAATCCTTACTTGAAGTCAAGAAAAAACTTGAAGAATTAGGACTTGGTTTGAGACCGAGTGATGAATAGGAAAGGAGAATAGCAATGCCGGGTTATAGAAAATTAGGCAGACCTACTGCTCATAGAAGGTCTATGCTTAGAAATCTGGTGACTGACCTTTTCAGAGAGGGCAGAATCCAGACTACTGAGAATAGAGCTAAAGAAGCAAGACGTGAAGCTGAAAAGTTGATTACACTTGCTAAGCGTGGAGATCTTCATGCAAGAAGACAGGCTTTAGCTTATGTATTTGATGAAACAGTTGTGACTAAGCTATTTGAAGAAATCGCACCTAAGTACGCAGAGAGACAGGGCGGATATACAAGAATTCTAAAGTTAGGACCTAGACCGGGGGATAACGCAGAAGTAGTATTTCTTGAATTAGTGTAGCTTTTATTGAAAAACAATGGCTGTATAGCCGTTGTTTTTTTTTTTAATATAGACTATAATTATACTTTAGAGTGTATAGAAAAAGAGAGGATAACCTGTTGAAGTTTATTGATATTCAAAATATAGATGTTACATACGGTACGAACGAAGAAGAAAAACTCATTACGGCGCTAAAGGGACTCAGCCTTCAGGTAGATGAGGGTACTTTTGTTGCAATTATAGGTAAGAACGGATCGGGCAAATCCACTCTGGCAAAAACACTGAACGGACTGATTTTACCCGGATCGGGGAAGGTATATGTAAGCGGACTTGATACATCTGACAAAGAGCAGATATGGGAAATAAGAGAGCAATGCGGAATGGTTTTTCAGAATCCCGACAATCAGTTGGTAGCAGCTGTAGTTGAGGATGATGTAGCCTTCGGACCGGAAAATTTGGGGGTGCCGTCAGATGAAATAAAGAAAAGAGTATATGCTGCGTTGGAGCAGGTGGAGATGATAGACTTTAAAGACAAGGCACCGCATTTATTATCAGGAGGACAAAAGCAGAGGGTTGCCATTGCAGGAGTTTTGGCAATGATGCCAAAATGTATAGTACTTGATGAGCCGACAGCAATGCTTGATCCGCAAGGCAGGGCTGAGGTACTGAAAATTATAAAACAATTGAATGCTGACGGAATAACTGTAGTGCTAATTACTCATTTTATGGAAGAAGCGGCTCAGGCGGATCAGATAATAATAATGGATGACGGAGAAATAAAATTAAAAGGGACTCCTGAGGAAATTTTTAAGGATTGGAAGCAAATTAAGCGTTATGGATTGGATATTCCTCATGCACTCGAATACTCTATTGCTTTAAAGGAAAAAGGACTTCCAATAGAAGAATGCCATATAGAAGAAGATAAATTAATTAAGCAGCTTATTGATATACATGATGAAAAAAAAATGCAGGCTTGCAAGAATAATAATCCGAAGACTGAGTGTGAGGCGGGAGATGTAGGTGGTTGCATAGACAGGACATGCGATACTGAAGGATTTCTTTCGGTTAAAAATCTGACACATATTTATAGCAAGGGAATGCCATATGAAACAAAGGCAATAGACGATGTATCATTTGATGTGGCAAGAGGCGAGTTTATAGGAGTAATAGGACACACAGGATCCGGGAAATCGACCTTGATTCAGCATCTTAACGGTATTTTGAAGCCGGATGAGGGACACATAGTGTTAAACGGTGTGGAATTGACCAAACAGGGAGTTTGCCTGGCAGAGGTGCGAAAAAATATAGGACTTGTATTTCAATATCCTGAATATCAGCTTTTTGAAGAGACGGTAGAAAAGGATATTGCATTCGGACCTAAGAACTTGGGATTGTCAGAGGATGAGGTTAAAGAAAGGGTAAAATGGGCAATGGAGACAGTCGGACTTTCTTATGAGAGATTTGCACAGGTTTCGCCGTTTGAACTTTCGGGAGGACAGAAGCGTAGAGTGGCTATTGCAGGAGTTATCGCCATGAAACCCGAAGTGTTGGTTTTTGATGAGCCGACTGCAGGGCTGGATCCGCAGGCTCACAGAGATATTTTGAAGATGATAAGCGATTTTCACAAGAAAGAAAATGCTACCATATTTTTAGTATCCCACAACATGAAAGATGTGGCGGAGTTATCTGATCGTGTATTGGTGATGGACGATGGACGTTTAAACATGATGGATACGCCTGACAATGTTTTTGCGAAATATAGAGAGCTTGAGGAACTCGGACTGGCATTGCCGCCGACGAGGGATTTTTTATTAAAGTTGAAAAAATCGGGGTTGCCTGTCAAGGGAGAGGCTATGACTCTTAATGGATGTATAGAAGAAATTATTGAGGTTATATAATTATATGTTGAGAGATATTACTTTAGGACAATATTATCCGGCAGAGTCCGTGATACACAAACTGGATGCCAGAACAAAAATAATTTGGTCATTGGTGTACATAATAGAACTTTTTATGATCAGAGACTTTGCAGGTTTTTTGCTGACAACGGTATTTATGGCGGCGGTTATAGTAATGTCTAAAGTCCCGCTAAGATTTATATTAAAGGGATTAAAACCTATTTTTTTGATAATAATATTTACTTTCATATTAAATATTTTTATGATAAAGGGCGGAGATACCTTATGGCAGTGGAGATTTCTTGAAATAACGTCATATGGTATATACAGAGCTTTTTTTATGGCAATCAGACTGATTTACCTGCTTATAGGCACATCAATTTTGACATTTACCACAAAGCCGATGAATTTGACCGAGGGCATTGAAAAATTGCTGAAGCCTTTTGCTGTAATAGGACTGCCTGCTCATGAGTTTGCAATGATGATGACAATTGCATTGCGATTCATTCCTACACTTTTGGAAGAAACTGATAAGATTATGAAGGCGCAGTTGGCAAGGTGTGCGGATTTTGAATCGGGAAACATATTTCGCCGTGCAAAGGGGATGATTCCTATAATGATACCTCTTTTCATAAGTGCGTTCAGGATTGCTTTGGAGCTTGCAATGGCTATGGAATCCAGATGCTACAGAGGGGGAATAAGACGTAGTAAAATGAATGAAAGCAGGTTCAAAAGGCTGGACATCGCAGCAGCAGCGGTAACGTTAATTTTCACAATAGTTTTGATTGCTGAAATATATTTTTTATAGGTGTAATATTACATGAAGAGTTATAACAAAACAAAAATCATTCTCATACTCTTGATTATAGCATTATTTATACCGGGTATTTGGATAGTGGGAGTTAGTGCAGGCAAAGGCAAGTTGAATGTGGTGTATTCAGATTCAAAGAAGACAGGAAACCCGCCGTCAGATTCACAAGAGGATAAAATCGCAAAAAAATCAAGTTCTAAACCCATGGCGGAGGAAAAGGAGTACAAGATAAATCTATTGTACGACAGATATCCCTTGGGTGATTTTTACATATTGATAAAGCCCGGCGGTGCCAGGATATACGCAAGAGACAGCCGTGATTCCGAAACGATCGGATGGGCGAGGCATAATACGAAAATCACATGTGTGTACGGGGCGAACGGATGGTATTACGTGAATGGAGAGTATCTGGGCAGGGTGTATCACGGCTTTATTCCTGCATCTATGGCGGAGTTTAGGCGTTTTAGGGTAGATGAAGCATACAAAAAGGTAAAAAAATTAAGAGAAATAGATGATAAACATGAGATTTTTGTCGTGGACAATTATCATAACAGGAAAGGGAAACCGCCTCAATATAAGGGAAGAGATGAAGATGCTTTTCGTGGAGAAAGAAGCGGGTCTGCACCTGCATATTTTAAAGCGGAAGCACTGGAGGGAGACAGCAAATCCGCCGAGGAGTTTTTTTACATTCCGGACGGCACCATGGTAATAAGGCAGGAGACTTTTCAAAATTACAGTAAAATAAAAATTGTACATGATGGAAGAGAAGGATATATAAATAACAGCTATATAAACAGCTATGGGGAGTTTAGAGATTTGTCACTGATTGTGGTGGTGGATACGGTAAATCAAAATCAAATTACGTTCAGGAGAATGGTTGACGGGAAATGGGAAGTGCTTTCAAAGACTCTTTGTACAACGGGCAAGGAGGGATATTATTCTTCACCGACATTTCCGGGAGACTACGGTGTTATGGAAAGAAGAATAAAACTGTACTACCTGAGAGACGGAACATCCGAGATTGAGGGATATGCACCATATACTTTAAGATTTAACGGAGGAGCATATATTCACGGTGTGCCGATAGGATATGTGTATCCGAGAGTAGCGGATCCTAAAAATCCTGACAGGCTTATAGCGGATAAAAGCAGACCTATGGATCCGGGAATGCGTGAGTTTATGTCGGAAATGGGGACAATACCGCTTTCACATAAATGTGTAAGGAATTTCACATCACATGCAAAATTTTTATACGATATTTTTCAGCCGGGCAAAAGTGCTGTAATAGTAATGTAGGAGGAATTGAGGGTGCGTCAAAAGCGAGTAAAAAATCAGGATGAAAAAATGGCAAGATTGAGCTATTTACTGGAATCCGATCCTTTTATTCAAAAGGGTAAGTGGAGTGAAAGGTTTAATAATGATAATAAAATATTTTTAGAAATAGGATGTGGAAAAGGGAAATTCATAATAGCACATGCAAAAAATGATGAATCATCAAATTTCATAGCTATCGAAGGGCAGGATGGTGTGCTTCTTAGGGCACTAGAAAAGCTTGAAGAAGAAAAAAAGAGCCATGAAATGGGGAATCTGATATTTATAGATACTTTTATTGAGGATATAACCGACATTTTCGAGAATGAAGAAATAGACGGGATTTATTTAAATTTCAGTGATCCGTGGCCAAAAAGCAGGCATGCGAAGAGAAGGTTGACACATAACAAATTTTTAAAAGGATATGAAAAAATATTAAAAAAGGGAGGATTCATTGAATTCAAGACGGATAACCCTATTCTTTGGGAGTTTTCGGAGGAAGAATTTGCGGAGTCCGATTTTGATGTGGTGGAAAAAACAGAGGATTTGCATGCATCAGAGTATGAGGCAAGAAAATTTACAACGGAATACGAGGATAAATACAGATTGCTGTACAAGAAAATAAATTATCTAAAGGCGGTAAAAAAATAAAACGCTGTGCAAGGAGGTGATGAATGGTGGGAACGGGGGGTTTAACGCTCCTAAAAGGAGGACTCTCGAATAGTTTTGCGGATGCAAAAAAACGCTTTTTGAAAGTAAAGGTTACAAAAAGCAGGCTTAAAGGTATGGTCGGGCTGTATTTTGATTGGGAAATAGATAAGACATTGTGCCCATGGGCAGAGGGAAACCGATACAGGATGTATTTTCTTTTGGACTATAATACGTTGCTTGATGATAATTATGTGGGAGTGTCGTATGAAAACCCTAATGGGATTGAGCATATCGACAACTCCATCATAGGCGGTATTTATGGGGATTTTGAGAGAATAGGATATGAAGACGCCGTATTTTTGCTCCAACATTATGAATCACTTCTGAAAAGAAAAGGGAAGAGTATTGCTGGGAATCCGGAGTATGACTTTTTGCTTGAAAAAGAGATTAATTTATCAGAGGAAGAAAAAGAACAGGTGTTATATGACAATCGTGAAAAAATGACATCACCCTACCTTGTCATAAACTATTTTTTGGATAGAGCTTTTATAGGAGATGGTGACGGGGCAGATGTTATTTCGGAAAGGAACGATCTGTGGAGAGAGATTGCCTTAAAATCCGGTGACGATTTGAGAAAAAACATCATACAGAAAACTGATTTGGACAATAAATATATGTGCACATCAATTTTGGAAGGTAATAATGTTTATTACCTATGTGTGTCAAATATTTATGTAAAAGAAGCAGGAGATGAATACATAGTGGATGATGCCAGAGTTGCTTCTGTTAATAAAATAAGCGTAGAGGAAGCTACCATGCAGCTCGAGAGATATGAGCATATAGGGATATTGGAAATCTATCAGACATGGAGATTTAAAGAGATTTTTCAATCTATGTTTCCCAAATGCATTGTAAGGGAATACCCTGCAGGAACAATGTATATTCAATACAACGAGAAGAACAGCTACATGGATGAGAAAATTTATTATCACGAGGATGAAATATCAAAGTTTTTCTTTATAACTGAAGCTAATGAGCTTATCTTGGTCACAAAGACGGAGAGTATGTTTGAAGAAGGAATTGATCAGATTATGGATAAAAAGGTGGTGTGCTACACCGGTCACTTGAAAGGATATACATTTGAAGACCCGATTTTCACGGAATACTTGGAAAGTGATTATGACAGCATTGTTGATTTTATCGAGGAATATTATTCTGATCAAGATATTTAAGAATATGATTTATTATGGCAGTCATGGGAGCATGAGAGATATTGGCAGCAGCTATTATTCTGAAGCTGCTGTTTTTTTGTATGCAAAAAGAAGTGCTGTATCCGTCGTCTCCGCCATGATGACCGTAAAAAACATCGTTTGCAGCAGGAAATGAATATTCGTGCCAATATTTGTTTATGCTGAACAATGAAGCGGATTCCTCGGAAGTTGCCATGTTCGCTGCCTGCGATAAATCTTTGAGGGTGGTATAGAGGGTTGAGCTTGGAGCGTGCTCCCTACTGTAAGGAAATTTTGCAACAGGAACGAAGTTCTTGTGCTTATCTTTTTTATAAGGACAAAATCCGACAGTCTCAGGCTTTATGAAACTGCTGCCTGTCATGCCTATGGGCACTAATATTTCTGTTCTGATGAAATCCTCAAAGCTACTATTTGTAACCTCTTCAATGACCGCGCCGAGTATTTCATAGTTCAAATCACTGTAATTAAACTCGGAGTTTTTTAGTAAAAGCGGCTTTAAGGATTTTATATTCTCGGCTTCAAGATACCTTTTTATTGCGCCGTTATCAAAGTCGGAGCGCTCCCATGTACAGTTGATGAAAGGGATATGAGATGTATGGGAAAGCAATCTTTCTATACTTAACAAGTCATGCTCAAATGAAGGCAGTGCAAGATAAGGCAGATAGTCAAATGCGGATTTTGTCAGGTCTATTGTCTTATCCGATACCAATTTCATTACAGCTGCCTGTGTGAACAGTTTCGATATGGATGCTGCATGAAAAACTTCGTTTCCCGTGCAGGGTATATTCTTATCAATGTCCGACATTCCCGCACTGTAAATATCTACAATTTCGGAATCTCCTATAAGCACCATGAGCGCAGGTAAATCATAAATAAAGGCTAATTTTTCTATATATTTTTTAAGTGTGTTTTCCATGCTTATCACCCTCTCTTTGAAATTTCATACTATGTATGATACACTAATATAAAAATATCGGCAAGAGTAGAGGGCATTATAAATTTTAGGTGCCATGTTTTAATAAAAAGTGAGGCAGTATGAAACCAACTATAGGGCTATACAAAAATGACAGATATCTTAAACAGCATGAGGCAAAGATTATAGATATAGACGGAATGAATTTGATTTTGAATGAAACAATATTTTTCCCGACAGGAGGAGGGCAGGCTTGCGACAGAGGAAGCATTAACGGATATGAGGTCGTGTCTGTTTATGAAAAAGGGGATTTTATTTATCACGAAATGAAAGATGTGTCGATGTTTGAAACAGGAGATACTGTGGAATTGCAAATAGACTGGGAGTATAGATTTGAAAATATGCAGAGGCATTGTGGAGAGCATATTTTATCCGGAAAAATTTTTCAAGTGTGCAGCGGTGTCAACAAAGGTTTTCACATGGGTGAGGATTATATGACAATAGATATTGATATACCGGAAATCTCGTGGGAAACATGTATGCAGGCGGAACTTTTAGCGAATGAGGTGATATGGAAGAATGAGGATATAATTTATCACCATTTCGATACAAAAGAAGAAGCTGAGAATTTTCCGTTAAGAAAAGCTCTCAATATAGAGAGAGATATTACGATTGTTTCGGTGGGAGATTTAAACAATCCCTCGGATTCTGTAGCTTGCTGTGGAACGCACCCTGAAAAAGCGGGGGAAGTGGGAATTATCAAGATATATAAAACGGAAAAAAATAAAAATATGACTCGTATATATTTTGATGCCGGTAAAAAAGCGTATTGCAATTTTGTAAAAAAACAGGAAGTGTTAAACCTATTGAATGCAAGGTATTCATCAGATGACAGCACATTGATTGAAAAAATAGACATAGCTGACGGAAAGAAACAGGAAATAAAGGACGAACTGAATGCAATAAAAAACAATATGATAATGGAATTTTGTGAAAGGGTTTTGCGGGAACAGGAAACTGCCGGATATTCCGAAATTTTTGATGCGCCTGCAATAATAAAGATGATTAACGGTTTTAGTTCAAAATCCTATGAACCGCTGGTAAGAATGTTGAAAAAAGATATGAGAGCCGTTTTGGTGGTGCCCGTTTCAGAGGAAAATACCGTCTTGCTTTATTCAAACGGAAAGTTTGATTGCGGTGCATATGTAAAATCCAATGCTTCACTTGTGGAATGCAAGGGGGGAGGAAGTCCGGTAAATGCAAGGATGGTGTTCGGTGACTTTGAGGCTATGGATCGCTTTATCAAATCGGTAATACGATAAATAAAAGTTTAAAAAGTATTGACAATGGATATAAAAAATATATAATTATTGATATTAAAAGTTGAATATTACCTTATCAAGAGAGGCAGAGGGAATAGGCCCTGCGAAGCCCGGCAACCTGGAGTGCTGTTTTGCATAACAAGGTGCTAAATCCTACAGGAGTTTCCTGAGAGATGAGGACAGTGATATGCCTTTTCTTATATGGAAGAGGCTTTTTTGTTAGGGAGTTATTTTAACATTTTGGCATGAGGATTGTTACTTGATAAATAAAAACATATTAGGGGAGGTTATATAAATGGAAAAACGTTTTTTTACATCGGAATCAGTTACGGAAGGACATCCGGATAAAATGTGTGACCAGATATCCGACGGGATATTGGATGCCATATTGGAACAGGATCCTATGGCAAGAGTGGCGGCGGAGAGTTTGGTAACGACAGGGCTGGCGACCGTTGTCGGTGAGGTTACCACGACATGTTATGTGGAGATTCAGAAACTTATAAGACAGATAATATTGGATATCGGATATACCAAAGGAGAGTATGGGTTTGACGGGAATACATGTGCGGTAGTTACGGCGATAGATGACCAATCTGCGGATATTGCCATGGGAGTTGACAACGCTCTCGAATATAAAGAGGGAACTCTCAGTGACAGCGATATTGAAAGAACGGGAGCAGGAGATCAGGGGATAATGTTCGGATATGCCTGCGACGAGACACCGGAGCTTTTACCCATGCCTATTTCCTTGGCTCATAAGCTGGCTAAAAAATTGGCGGATGTAAGGAAGTCAAATGAACTTTCATATTTGAGACCTGACGGAAAGACACAGGTAACAGTGGAGTATGACGGAGACGTGGTTAAGAGGATAGATACGGTAGTAGTATCGACACAGCACGATGAGGATGTCACCCGGGATCAAATAAGAAGAGACATAATAGAATATGTTATTAAGCCTGTTATACCGGCAGAACTTTTAGATGATGATACAAAATACTTTGTAAACCCTACAGGCAGATTTGTAATCGGAGGACCTCACGGTGACTCGGGATTGACGGGAAGAAAGATAATTGTCGATACATATGGCGGATATGCAAAACATGGCGGCGGTGCATTTTCAGGGAAAGACCCGACAAAGGTTGACAGATCCGCAACATATGCGGCGAGATATGCAGCTAAAAATATAGTTGCTGCAGGCCTTGCCAAGAGATGCGAAATTGAGTTGGCATATGCTATAGGTGTTGCACGACCTGTATCCATACTGGTTGACACACAGGGAACGGGAGTGTTGTCGGATGAAAGGATATCGGAAATAGTCGGAGAAGTGTTTGACTTCAGACCGGCTGCTATTATAAGAGATTTGGATTTGAGGAGACCTATATACAGACAGGTGGCGGCGTATGGACATTTCGGCAGAACGGATCTTGATTTGCCTTGGGAGAGACTTGATAAGGTTGAGGCATTAAGAGAGGCTGCAAAACTTTAATAAAGAGAGGTGAAAATGATGGGAATAAAAGTAGTTAAATTTGGAGGATCTTCGGTGGCTGATGCGATACAGCTTGCCAAGGTTAAAGACATAGTTGATAAAGATAGTGAGAGAAGATATGTAATAGTTTCCGCTCCGGGAAAGAGGTTTGACAACGACAGCAAGGTTACGGATTTACTTTATTTGTGTAAGACACAGATAGACCATAACATTCCGTGTGATCAAATATTCCAAGTGATATGTGACAGATATAAGATTATGGAAGTTAACCTGGGACTCAATTTGAATCTTGAAAAAGAGTTTGACGTGATTCGTGAAAAACTGACTCCGGAACTGTCTGCTGACTATATTGCGAGCAGAGGAGAGTATTTGAATGCGATAATAACAGCTGCATATCTCGGATATGATTTCGTTGATACAAAGGATTTAATCAAATTTGACGAAAAAGGCAGATTCTTGGCGGAAGAGACGAATGAGGCGTTGGCGGAAGAACTGGCAAAGCATGACAGGGCGGTAATCCCGGGATTTTATGGAAGTAAGCCTGACGGAAGCATAAAGACGTTTTCAAGGGGAGGCTCCGATATAACAGGTTCTCTCGTAGCGAGAGCGGTCAAGGCTGATGTTTACGAAAACTGGACAGATGTATCCGGATTTTTAATGGCTGATCCTAGAATAGTTGCAGATGCAAAACCGATAAAGAATATTTCGTACAAAGAGCTGAGAGAACTTTCATACATGGGTGCCAGTGTCCTGCATGAGGATGCGGTATTCCCTGTGAGAAAAGCCGATATTCCTATAAACATTAGAAACACGAATATACCTGATGATGAGGGTACCATAATAGTATCCGACTATAAGAGCAGAGATTGTGATCAGGTAATAACAGGAATTGCGGGAAGAAAAGACTTTACTGTAATAGCGATATATAAAAATATGATGAATGCGGAAGTGGGATTTGTTAAAAGGATTTTAGGCATCTTGGAGAATTATGATGTTTCGTTTGAACATATTCCGAGCGGCATAGACACGGTATCGGTAGTGATTTCAAACAAAGTGCTCGAGGGAAAACTGGCGGATATACTTGAGGATTTTGAAAAACAGCTTAAGCCGGATACTATAGATATTTATGAAGATACAGCATTGATTGCTACTGTTGGGCATAACATGACAAGAAGACACGGGGTGGCTGCGACGCTGATGAATGCACTGGCGGAAAACGATATAAATATCAGGATGATAGACCAAGGATCAAGCGAGATGAATATCATTGTCGGAATAGAGAATAAGGATTTTGAAAAAGCCATAAAAGGTATATACAGGGCATTTGTAAAATAAAAGAAAAAAGTATTTAAAATGGACGAAAAGACTCATGTGCAAGGATTTGAGTTTTTTCGTTTTTACTTTTGTGTAAGATTGTATTTTGTGATAGAATATAATATGTATAGTTAGGATTTTTGTAAAATGGAAAGGAGAGTATGAGCTTTGCTTAGTGAAGCTCATATGCATAGGCTATGGGATTAATGGAAAAGATCTTTGGAGATCTTAATAAAAAGG
This sequence comes from Bacillota bacterium, assembly GCA_041844735.1. Lineage (GTDB taxonomy): Bacteria > Bacillota > Clostridia > Peptostreptococcales > Anaerovoracaceae > CAJPNN01. Next base: position 12,311 of record JBGZBP010000039.1, on the reverse strand, counting down.
AATTGAAAAAAGTAGATAAGATTGTTGATAAAATCGAGGCGTTGGATTCGGAAATGCAGGCGTTGTCCGATGAAGAGCTCAGAAATAAAACAGTAGAGTTTAAGGAGAGATTAAAGAACGGCGAGACTTTAGACGATATTCTTCCGGAGGCTTTTGCCGTATGTAGAGAAGGAGCTTGGAGAAGTCTCGGAATGAAGCATTTCAGAGTACAGCTGATAGGCGGTGTTGTTTTACACCAAGGCAGGATTTCGGAAATGAAGACAGGTGAAGGTAAAACTTTGGTAGCTACTTTACCGACATACTTAAACGCACTTGAGGGCAAGGGTGTGCACGTTATTACCGTGAATGACTATTTGGCTAAGAGAGACATGGAGTGGATGGGGAAACTCTATAAGTTCTTAGGACTTACAATAGGCTGTGTGGTTCACGGAATCAATAATGAGCAGAGAAAGGCAGCGTACGATGCCGATATTACGTACGGAACAAATAACGAATTCGGGTTTGACTACCTTAGAGATAATATGGTGACATACAAAGAGGAATTGATGCAAAGAGAGCTCAATTTTGCCATCGTCGATGAGGTGGACAGCATATTGATTGATGAGGCGAGAACTCCTCTGATAATATCCGGGCAGGGAGAAAAATCTACGGATCTTTACACAAAAGCGGATAAGTTCGTGAGAGGATTCAAGAAAGAAGAAGATTTCACAATAGATGAAAAAGATAACACCGTATCACTGACCGAGGCGGGAGTTTCCAAATGTGAAGAGTTTTTCGGCTTGGATAATTTTTCGGACCCTGAAAATATGGAAATCAATCATCATATAATGCAGTCTTTAAAAGCCAACAATCTTATGAGAAAAGATGTGGATTATATAATAAAAGACGGAGAAATTGTAATTGTCGATGAGTTTACCGGAAGACTTATGTTCGGAAGAAGATACAGTGACGGTTTGCACCAGGCAATTGAGGCAAAAGAGGGTCTTAAGGTAAGGCAGGAATCAAAAACTCTTGCGACCATAACATTGCAGAATTATTTCAGAATGTATAACAAGCTTGCCGGTATGACAGGTACTGCGAGGACGGAAGAAGAGGAATTCAGGGACATCTACAATATGGATGTAGTTGAGATTCCTACCAACAGACCTGTTGCGAGAATAGATAAGGATGACAGGGTTTATGGAACTGAAAAAGGCAAGTTTTTGGCAATCGCCGCTCAGGTGGCGGAGTGCCACGAAAAAGGACAGCCGGTGCTTGTAGGTACTATATCTATTGAAAGATCGGAGATTATCAGCGGATTGCTTAAGAAAAAAGGCATTAAGCACAACGTTTTGAATGCGAAACAGCATGATAAGGAAGCGGAAATCGTAGCGGAGGCAGGCCGCTTGGGAGCCGTAACCATTGCTACAAATATGGCAGGTAGAGGAACAGATATTATCCTTGGAGGAAATCCTGATTTTGAGGCTGTAAAAGAGATGAAAAAAAGAGGATTTTCCGACGAGGACATGTCGCTGATTACAGGATTTATGGCGTTGGATAATCCCGATTTGATAAAAGCTAGGCAGGAATATAATGAACTTTTGAATAAGTTTAAGGAAGAAAGAAAATCGGAACAGGATACAGTCAAGGAGCTTGGAGGTCTATATATCATAGGTACGGAGAGGCATGAGTCAAGGAGAATAGATAATCAGCTCAGGGGTCGTGCCGGAAGACAGGGAGATCCGGGTGTGACGGAGTTCTTTATATCCATAGAAGATGAGTTGATCAGACTTTTTGCCGGAGAAAGGGTACAGGCATGGTTCGACAGAATGCGTGTTCCTGAAGATGAAGCTATACAGGCGGGAATACTGTCACGTTCAATTGAAAATGCTCAGAAGAGGGTTGAGGGCAGAAACTTCTCTATAAGAAAATACGTTTTGCAGTACGATAATGTAATGAATAAACAGAGAGAAATAGTATATAGCGAGAGAAGAAGAGTACTTGACAGAGAAGACTTGAAAGAACATGTTTGGACGATGGCTGAAGAATTGGTGAACGTTCATATTGACAGAACTACAGCAGAATCAAAGTTTTCCGAAGAATGGGATTTGGAATCATTGGAAAAATCTTTGAGGCAGATTTGTGCGAACTTGCCGGAATATACGCCTGATAAGGATAAGATCGGCAGACTGAGTATAGATTCTCTGAGAGAGGAAGAACTTGAGAGGTTCAGACAAGCATATGATGCCAAAGAGGAAGAAATAGGCATAGAGAGAATGAGAGAGCTGGAAAGAATGTTGTTGCTCCGAATAGTTGACAACAAGTGGATGGATCATATAGATGCCATGGATCAGCTGAAAAACGGAATAGGACTGAGGGCTTTAGGACAGCAGGATCCTGCAGCTGCTTATGCACACGAAGGTTTCGATATGTTTGATGAAATGATATCCGGAATAAAAGAGGAAATGGTTAAGTTCTGCTACAATGTTACACTGCAGACGAATACTGAAAGAAAATCGGTAATAGGAAAGGGTAGTGAACAAAAGGCGGAATTTGATGCATCTCAGTATGCGGGGGATGCTCCGGGAGAAACTGAGGTTCCGGAGAGAGAAGTTAAACAGCACACTGTAGTGAGAGCCGAACCTAAAATAGGCAGAAATGATTCGTGCCCATGCGGAAGCGGAAAAAAATACAAGAACTGCTGCGGAAAAAATGAGTAACTGTTGGAAACCGATGAAAAAGCGAAAAGCATCCAACCTTTAAGTTTTGATGCAGAATATTTATGAAAGAAGGAAGAAATGCTGGAACTGGAGAATATAAAATATAATTTACCGAAAGAACTGGAGATAATAAAACAAATCGGAGGGTCTCTTTGACAAGGATACTGTCAAATTACGAATAGCTGAGCTTGAGAAAATGTCACATGAGCCGTCGTTTTGGGATGATAATGAATTGGCACAGCAAATATTGAAAGAAAAAAAATCTTGCGAAAACAGGGTCTTCGAGTTTGAAGCTCTTGAAACCGAGTATGAAGAAATAGAAATAATGATAGAAATGGCGGAGGAGAGTTCGGATGAAGAACTTGTCGCCGAGATTGTCGAGCTGTATGAAAAGTTGCAAAAGGACATAGAGAGAATCAGAATAAAAACGCTGCTTGACGGCGAATATGATTCCTGCAACGCAGTTATATCGGTTCATGCGGGGTCAGGAGGCCTTGATGCTCAAGACTGGGCTGAAATGCTTATGAGAATGTATATCAGGTGGAGTGAGCAAATGGGGTACAAGGTGAAAATGCTCGATAACCAATATGCGGACGAGGGAGGGATTAAAAGTGCTACACTTTTAATTGAAGGTGAGAACGCATATGGATACCTTAAGAACGAACGAGGGGTACACAGAATAGTAAGGATTTCGCCGTATGATTCTTCCGGAAGACGACATACTTCGTTTGCATCGCTTGATGTTTCGCCTGAGATCGAAGGAGATATAGATGTCGAGATTAATCCTGAGGATTTGAGAATTGACGTGTACAGGGCAAGCGGAGCCGGAGGGCAGCATGTTAATAAAACGGAGTCCGCAATCAGGATAACTCATATTCCTACAAATATTGTAGTTACATGCCAAAACGAGAGGTCGCAACACCAAAACAAGGAAAACGCTATGAGGGTGCTAAAATCCAAATTATTGGAAATAGCACAGAAAGAGCATAAGGATACGGTGGACCAACTCAAGGGAGATTATAGCCAGATAACATGGGGAAGCCAGATAAGATCATATGTGTTTCACCCATATACTATGGTGAAAGATCACAGAACAAACGCAGAGGTGGGCAATGTTCAAAAAGTAATGGACGGAGATTTGGAAGTCTTTATAAATGCCATGCTTTTGGGAGATAAGAAATAGTTTTAACATCACTTGATGTCATAAAAATCGAACGAATATATTAAGGGAAAAACCGTAAATAATTGTAACATTTGAGTAATTGATGATAATATACTTAAAATTATTGACAATTATATTCTTTTCTATATATAATCTTTATGCGTCATTTTACATACATAAAAATTAATATATGGAGGAGTTATGATTACATTTTTTGTTGCGCTTGCAATACTTGTTGTAGGTTACATGACCTATGGGGCTTTTGTCGAAAAAACATTCGGTATTTCACAAAAGGAAACCCCGGCAATTTCTCGCAGGGACGGTGTTGATTATGTTCCGTTATCTACGCCTAGAGTTTTCCTGATTCAGCTGCTTAACATTGCAGGGCTTGGGCCTATTTTCGGAGCTTTAGCCGGTGCTCAGTGGGGGCCGGTAGTATTTATATGGATAGTGCTTGGAACGATTCTTGCGGGCGGTGTTCACGACTTTGTGGCAGGAATGCTTTCTGTCAGACATGACGGGGCGTCCGTGTCCGAACTTACCGGTCACTATCTTGGAAAAGTCATGAAAAATATCATGCGTGTATTTTCGGTGGTTTTGTTGGTGCTTGTAGGAACTGTATTTGCGACAGGGCCTGCCGCATTGCTGCACATACTGGTTCCGAAGATGACCACGATGACATGGCTTATAATAATTTTAGTATATTACTTCCTGGCAACACTGCTTCCTATTGATAAAGTAATAGGCAAGCTTTATCCGATATTCGGGATATGCCTTATTGTCATGTGTATAGGAGTTGCGGGAGGAATACTTATTAAAGGATACACGATACCTGAGATACAGTTGGCGAATCTGCACCCTAAGAATACACCTATATGGCCGTTTATGTTTGTTACGGTAGCATGCGGTGCGATTTCGGGATTTCATGCTACGCAGTCACCTATGATGGCAAGATGTCTTAAGACTGAAAAGGATGGTAGAAAAGTATTTTACGGTGCTATGGTTGCTGAGGGAGTTATAGCGTTAATTTGGGCAGCCGGTGGAGTTGCATTCTATCATTCCACAGGAGGGCTCGCAAACGCTCTTGCACAGCACACGGCTAACGGTGTAGTGTATGAAATATGTCATGTGCTTTTGGGGCCGGTTGGTGCGGTTTTGGCTATGATAGGGGTAATAGCATGTCCTATTACGTCAGGTGATACTGCGTTCAGATCCGCAAGACTTACCATAGCTGACTGGTTCAAGGTTGATCAGAAGGATACAAAGCGCAGATTGGGGCTTACAGCTCCGCTGTTACTTGTTGGAGGGATTTTGTCTCAGCTTGATTTTAATATCATATGGAGATATTTTTCGTGGTCAAATCAGACTCTTGCAATGATTGCTCTTTGGGCAGGCGCCGCTTATTTATATAAGAACAAGAGAAACTGTCTTGTTTGTGCAATTCCGGCGACATTTATGTCTGCGGTTACATCGACATACATTCTTGTGGCACCGGAAGGATTCCGTATAGAACCTAATATTGCTTATGTTATAGGTGGAATATTTGCGGCAGCATGTGTTGCATTGTTCGTTTTTTCATCTAAAAAGAATGGAAGCGTTGATTCTTCACTGAATTAACAGTAATGCCGCTGAGGCGATATAAAAAGATAATTAAGATAATATAATTAAGGTAATATAATTAAAACAATATAAGAAAAAAGGCGATAGATTTTGATTCTATCGCCTTTTGCATATACAGTCTGTGAGAGGGTTTTTATTAGGGTTATGTTTTTTCATATCCTTCGGGTAGATACCCTTATATTTTTTAAAACAAGTGCTGAATTTGCTGTGTGACGAGTACCCTACCGACTCTGCTATATCTTTTATTTTGAGAGAAGAGTTTAGCAGGAGGGTCTCTGCAACGTTCGCACGTCTTCTTTGAATATATTCTGTAATGCTGGAATTGTATTTTTCTTTAAATAATTTTTTTAATTTGGTTCCGCTCATCATTGCGATTTTTTCCAAGGTTTTCTGAGAGATAGTGAGAGCGTAGTGGTCATCAAGATAATTTGCGACATTTTCAAGTGCTTTGTCGTCGTCCACTGAAATGCGTGGAACTTTTCTGTTTAAGAAAGCATTTATTACAATGCTGATCCACTCTTTAGCCTTTGCTTCAAAGAAAATTTCTGCGGCGGGGGATTCCATTTGGCAATTTAAAATGTCTCGTGCAAGGGGTTCCAGAGATTTTGTCATGATGGTTTTAGCGTTTGAAAAAATATCGGAGTACGAGATATTTTTGTCTATGTTCGCAGAGGATAAATAGTCAGTTACCATTTCCTCTTTGAAGTTAATTGATACTCCTAAGTAGGATGAGTTTGCATGCGATAAAAATCGATAATCATCTTTCAAGTTACGAAAATCTAAAACATAGAGAGAGTTCGGGGAGAGAGTTTGATAAGGGTTTAAACTTTCACCATTTGCATTAATAATATATGAGGAAGAGAAAGATATGAAATTTTCAAAGCCTTTCTCGCTTGTGTATATCAGTTCTTTTTTGAAAAAAAGGTCATGTATATCAACTATAAAATGTTCGGATTCGTAAAACCAATATAAACCCTCTATATCATCATTGTTAAAACAGAATGTGTGGCCTGCCTTACAATATTTTTTGCTCTCTTTACATTCCGGAACTCCTAAATAATTTCTGACAAAATCATAATACTTGCTCACGATAAAACCTCCTTTTATCCCGAATAGACACTATATTGAATAAATTATCCTGAATAGACGCATTGAGCGTGATGTAATTGTATCATATTATTTGTAATGTTACAATTGAAAACGGAAAATAATGATTCGACAGGGGTAGAGGCGATTCGGACAACAAAAATAATCCAAACGGGATATTTTGTTGCAAAAATTGATTTAACCACCATGTGCTAATCAAAAAATAAGGAAAGAGGTGTAAGTTAGTGGATAAAAATAAGGAAAAAGAGCTCATTTTAAAGGATAACATGTGGAAGGTTTGCATAAAGCTGTCACTGCCGGCGGTGATTGCAATGTTTCTATATGGATTAAATACAATATGTGACATGTTTTTTATAGGAAAATATGTAGGTGAAGAGGCGTTTGCAGGAGTCTCCATCGTGTCTCCGTTGACACAGTTGCCGTTGGGGCTTGGCTCTCTGGTAGGTGTAGGAGCAGGATCGTACCTAAGTGTTTTGATTGGGCAAAATGATATGAGAATACCAAGAAGATTGCTGGGTAATTCCAATACTATAATATTGATTTTTACGGCAATATCCATGGTGGCGGGGTTTTTATTTATTAATCCGATGTTAAAAATAATGGGAACAAATGGACAGGAGCTTGTATTTGCGAGCAGTTATTTTAAGATAACTCTTATAGGCGCTGCGTTTTGGATTGGCGGTTTGGCATACAATATGGTGGTCAGGGCAGAAGGTAAGATGAAAACGGCGGCAGTGATGATGGGAATAGGTATGGTAGTTAACATTATAGCAAATTACATACTTATAGCTGTTTTAGACATGGGCGTAGACGGAGCGGCATGGGGAACAAATATCGCAATGCTGGTTTATGTGATTTTGTTTTTCATATATTGCGGAAGAGGAAAAGCAAGCTTTGAAACGAACGAGTACAGACTTTACTATGATAAAAATGTGATAAAGGAAATCATATCGCTGGGGATGCCTTCATTTATACTTACGGTTATGACGGTAATACAGGGAATTATTATTCTTAAAGCATTAAACAACTATGGAACGACATCGGATGTTGCGTTTTACGGTATTGCTTTTCGTACAATCAATTTGTTAATGACGCCTATATATGGGCTGATGAGGGCGCTGCAGCCTGCTGTGGGTATCAATTACGGAGCGAAACAGTATGAAAGGGTAATAGGATTTTATAAAGTATTTTCGGCGGTTGCCTTTATATTTATTTTGCCTCTCTGGCTGCCATCGGTAATTTTTCCGAACGAAATTATAGCTTTGATGATGCCGGGCTCGTCGTTCGGAGCGGAGAGAATAAATTGTTTCAGGGTGATAATAAGCATTGTGCCGCTACTTTGTATAGTTTTGACTGCTATGACATTTTGGCCTGCGATTCAAAAGCCGAAACCTGCAATGTTAATCGGTATAGGAAGACAGGTAATTTTGTACATTCCTTTGATGATAATTTTACCTAAAATATTCGGTATACAGTCAATATATTATGGCGGTTTTGCAATTGACTTTTTACTGGCATTTGTTACAGCGGCATGGATTGGAAAGGAATTTAGAGAGCTTAGAAAAGCCGACAATGATGCGGTCTATACAGAATAAATGTCAGGGAGACTTTATCTCATTTTTTAAGGAAAAAATCCATTGTATACAGTATTTAAATCTAACAATCATTGTACGAAATAATATTTAGTGTTATTATCATATATGAGTTTAGAGAGAGTCAAGGATAGTTTCTCTCGGAAAGAAGGAGATAAAGATGCTTGCAGAAACACTTAACAAATTTTTTCATAGCACCGGTATTTTTAACATGGATTACAAAAGTGCTATCATGATCGGTGTTGCCGTATTTTTCTTATGGTTGGCGGTAAAGAAAGGATTTGAACCGTTATTGCTGGTTCCTATAGCCTTTGGTATGCTTTTATCGAACTTACCTTTGACAGGCGTATTTGATAAAGCTATTGATGGTAATCCACCGGGACTTTTGATGGCGTTTTACAGTATTAAATTTATTTTACCATCACTCATTTTCATGGGCGTTGGGGCTATGACGGATTTTGCGCCTCTTATTGCAAATCCGAAATCATTGTTACTTGGGGCTGCGGCACAGTTTGGTATATTTGCTACCTTTATAGGAGCAGTTTGTATATTCGGATTTACGGCACAGGAAGCGGGAGCAGTTGCTATTATAGGAGGAGCGGACGGACCGACGGCGATTTATACTACATCCAAGTTGGCACCTCATTTATTGGGAGCAGTTGCGGTTGCAGCTTATTCGTATATGGCGTTGGTTCCTGTTATTCAGCCACCGGTTATGAAGATATTGACAAGCAAAAAGGAAAGAATGATCAAAATGGATCAGCTAAGAGTGGTTTCAAAGAAAGAAAAAGTGATGTTCCCTGTTATAGTAACAATAGTTGTTGCTCTTATTTTGCCGGCGGCAGCTCCACTTATTGGAATGTTGATGCTCGGTAACCTTTTCAGAGAATCGGGAAGAACGGACAGACTTTCGGATACAGCCCAGAATGCAATGATGAATATCGTTACTATTCTACTGGCTCTTTCCGTAGGAGCTTCGGCTGTAGGACCTACATTCCTTGTTCCAAAGACAATAATGATAGTAATTTTGGGAATAGCGGCATTTATTTTCGGAACCGCAGCAGGAGTATTGCTGGGAAAATTGATGAACCTGTGCACAGGCGGTAAGATTAATCCTCTTATCGGATCTGCAGGAGTTTCTGCAGTTCCTATGGCAGCTAGAGTATCTCAGATAGTAGGACAAAAGGAGAATCCTTCAAATTTCCTTTTGATGCATGCTATGGGGCCGAATGTGGCGGGAGTTATAGGATCTGCCGTTGCAGCAGGTGTTATGCTCTCAATGTTTTCAGGATATTAATTTAAAGGAAGGACAATGTTTTTCCTTTTATGATATGTATATATGACGAAATATTTAAAAGAGAAAATCAGGTGGTGTGTTGCCACCTGATTTTGATATAATGTTATAGGAGAAGTTATCGATATTTATAAATATCGAAGTTGGTTATTTAAATACAAGGGGGGAATACAATTGCACGGAATTAAGGCTGTATTATTTGATTTTGACGGAACTATAATGGACACAAATGCAGTAATAATGAATTCATGGCAATACACTTTCGAGAAAATCAAGGGGATGCGAGAGGAAGAATCACGAATTTTAAAGACTTACGGAGAACCTTTAACAACATCTGTCGAAAAACTTATGCCTGATGTGGACACGGAATTTGCGGTTCGGACATACAGAGAATATCAGAGAATGAACTTTGAGAATGAGATAGAAATTTTCGATGGGACAGTTGAAATTTTAAGAGAACTGAAAAGATCGGATTTAAAGTTGGCAATCGTAACATCAAGGTTGAAAAAAACCACTATGGAGGGAGTTAACAAATTCGGACTTAATGAGTATTTTGATACTATTGTTACGATGGAAGATACTCAAAAGCATAAGCCGGAACCCGAACCTATATTGGAAGCTCTAAGAAGACTTGAAATAAGACCGTGCGAGGCGATAATGATAGGTGATTCAAAATTTGACATAATGTGTGCATATAATGCTGATGTAAAATCGGTATTGGTAGATTGGTCTGTAGCTTCCAAGTCCGGAATGGATATTGATGTAAAACCGGATTATAGAATATCACGTTTTGATGAAATAATGGAGATAATATAATTAATATATTATCTCCATTGTCATCATACTTGTTTGAGTTTTTCGTTTTCCGTTTCCAGAAGCTGAACCCTTTCTTCCAAAACTTTTACTATATCCAGCATTTTGAACAGACAGTTGGAACGTTTTGCTTTGCCCCTCACAATATCTTCCGCCAGTGCTCTGCAATTTGGAGCACCACAGGCTCCGCAATCCACGCCCGGAAGAGTATTTATGATTCTGTTCATTTCTTCCATTTTCTTCATGGCTATATCTATATTTGAGTCAAGTTGCATTATAGGTTTGTACTCCAATGAGCCCTGTCGCATAAGTGACTCTGCATTTTCACAGCACGCAATAAAGGCGTTGCCATGCTTATTTTTAGCTTCGTCTTCAAACTTTTTCATGGTGCTCCTCGCTGCAAAAACATTCTCTACAGTCAAAGGTCCTCCGATACAACCGCCCTCGCAGGCAAGAGCCTCGATAAAGTCGACTTCGGACAGCTTATCATCTTCAAGTTGTTCAAATATGTTAAGAGCACTTTTTATTCCGTCTACAGCAAGGAAATTTGCGGTTCCAAGAGCAAGACTTTCTCCGCCCGGTTTCGCCCAACGGATTCCCATGATTCCGGCATCCTCAAGATTGTTGACATCACAGGGATTTATTTTGCTTAGATTATTTAATATATCAACATATACATCGTTAATAGGCACTATGGCGTCTACGCATGAACTGGCATCAAGTCCCGGACTTTTGATTTTGGCAGCTTTTGCAACGCACGGTGTCAGAAAAAATACTCCGATGTCGCTGGGGTTCATTTTTTTTGATAAGGATTCCTTAATCATCCTCGCAGAAACTTCCATAGGTGAATCAAACGGCAGTATCTGGTCTATAAGATTCGGGAAACGAACCTGTATAAGTTTCAGAATTGCAGGACATGCAGATGAAATCAAAGGAGTTTTTGAAGTTCTGCACTGTAACAATTCCCTTGTAGCTTGACTTATGAGTTCGGCAGATTTCGCTTCCTCTATCACCATGTCGTACCCTAAATTCTTTATAGCGGTCAAAAGGTGGTTCCTGCTTTCGGCCTCCTTAAATTGCCCAAGCATAGCCGGCGAAACGATTGCTACCTTATATTTAAACAGCTTCATAATATCTTTACTATCGGTGATAGAACGCTTGGCGTGCTGAGGGCATACCTTTATACATTGCCCGCAGTCGATACACCTGTCGATGATTATAACAGCTTTACCGTTTCGTATTCTTATGGCTTCTGTAGGACAGTTTTGAACACAATGTGTGCATCCGTTACATTTGCCCGGATCAAGTATTACGGAATGAAAGCCCTGTGTATCCGAAAAAGGGGATGTGGGGTAGTGCTGAAAATCAAAACGACTGTTTAGGAAGTTTGAAGGAGCATCTGAAAAAAAATCGTGCTTATCCGAGAGTGGATTGACCGAATCCTCAGATTCGCTCGAAACGGTTTCGTCAAGATCGGTAAACATCAAACCTGCTGCATATAATTTGCCGCATGCGCCATACATAGGCTCTTCCGTTTCCATCAAAATGATACCCCTTTGATCTGCTAATGCTATCATTTGAGGGGTTGCAGATTTTCCTTTTACCAGTGCTATTGCACCTATATTCATCATTTCGGCTGTACGAATAACTTGAGGATTGACGAGACCCGTTATAAGCAGGCAGCCGTCGGGAGCATCCAACATTATGTTGCTCATCAAATCTGCCGCTACTGCACAGCTGATTTCCATTGACATCTGGTTAAGATTTCCGCAAATTATTTTTGCTTTCAATAATTCTTCTACGTTTTTTAGGTTCATATATCATACCTTCAATTTGAACAAATTAACTATATCGGATATTTCTATTTCATGATTCTCGTCTGCAAGCTCTATATAGTATTCAGCTTTGGAAATGGCATCAAGAGAGTGAGCATCCGAACATGTGATTTGCGGATAGTTTTTAATCATCTCAATCCCGGCATCCGACAAAGACGGATTGAACTCAGGCGATAATTCAATGAAATT
>JBGZBP010000038.1:0-5967 GCA_041844735.1 Bacillota bacterium | reverse complement strand
GATAGGAAAAAAAGAGGAATTCCGGGAATAGAAGGTTCTTCCATTACTTCACCTATTACCGACGAAATGTTCTTACAGATGCAGGAGCATAAAGAAAAATTAAAAGAGGAAGAAAGATACACACCTGATTCCGAATATATGGGAGGTATTCCTCCTGTAAATTATAAAATCACAAGAGAAGATGAAATCTTGCTACCGTCCGAAAGGCTTAAAAATAACATCGAAGCAATCAAGGTATTAAAAGAAATTGAAGAAAGACATAGCCATGCAACCAAAGAAGAACAAGATATTTTAAGCAGATATGTGGGCTGGGGCGGACTTTCTGATGTCTTTGATGAAGAAAAGGGAGGACAATGGCTTGATGCAAGAGAATTCTTAAAAGAAAACCTCTCACCGTCTGAGTACGATGCAGCAAGAGAAAGTACCTTAACCGCCTTTTATACACCGAAGATTGTAATAGACGGTATTTATCAAGCCTTATCAAATATGGGATTTGAAAGCGGGAATATCTTGGAGCCAAGCTGTGCAACAGGCAGGTTTATAGGCAATCTTCCCGACAGTATGCAGAGTAGTAAATTTTATGGAGTAGAGCTTGACAGTATAAGCGGCAGGATAGCAAGCAAGCTATATCCAAACTCAAACATACAGATCAAAGGTTTTGAAAAAACGACCTTTTCCAATAATCTGTTTGATGTGGCAATAGGCAATATCCCGTTTGGCGAATACAAAATATCTGATCGTGAGTATGAGAAAAACAACTTTCTTATTCACGATTATTTTTTTGCGAAAACTTTAGATAAGGTGCGTTCCGGTGGAGTAGTAGCCTTTATAACCTCATCAGGCACGATGGATAAAAAGAGTGAAGATATAAGAAGATACATCAGTGAAAGAGCAGAGTTTTTAGGAGCGATACGACTACCTAATAACACATTCAAAGGTGAAGCCGGAACAGAAGTAACAAGTGATATTATTTTTCTGAAGAAAAGAGATCGCCTCGTAAAACTCGATGAAGAATGGGTAAAACTTGGCACTGATGAAAGAGGACTGACATATAACAAATACTTTGTAGATAATCCTCAGATGATAATGGGAAGTATACAGGAGATAAGCAGTCGTTTCGGAACAGCTCTTGCCTGCATTGCAGATGAAAATACTACACTGAAAGAACAGTTAAGCATTGCCATTGAAAACATTAAAGGCAGTTACGAAAATGTAGAGTTAAACGAAGAATTGGAAGAAGAAACAATTCCGGCTGATGATAGCGTAAAAAACTATTCCTATGCTGTAATTGATGACAAGGTATATTTTAGAGAAAATTCCATAATGCAAAAAGTGAATTTAACTAAAAATGATGAGGAAAAAGTAAAGGCATATCTTGAAATCGAAAAAACATTAAGACAGGTAATTGCCTATCAAAAAGAAGATTATTCTGATGAAAAAATAAAGGAAAAACAAGGTGATTTAAATCGTATTTATGATGAGTTTTCAAAGAAGTACGGAATTTTAAACAGTAAGACAAACAAAAAGTTGTTTCGTGAAGATGCGAACTATTCTCTACTATCCACTTTGGAAAAGCTGGATAAAGAAGGAAATTTTATAGAAAAATCCGATATATTTACGAAAAGAACAATAAAAAAAGCGGTAGCTATTGAGCATACGGATAGTTCACAAGACGCCCTAATCTTATCCATATCACAAAAAGGTAGAGTGGATTTTGATTATATGCAAGGGCTAACGGACAAAGCGAAAAAGCAGCTTATTGATGAATTAAGAGGAGAAATTTTTCTAAATCTCGATAATTTTGATCCGAGCGATGTAACACCCTTTTACTCGGTAATAAATAACGGAGATTTTTCAAGGCCTTATGTAACCGCCGATGAGTATTTGTCAGGAAATATCAGAGAAAAGATAGAGGTAGTAGATTCCTATGTAAAAAATATAGAGTATGAACTTAGGAAAAATGAAGAAAAGAAAACTTCCGATATTGAGCCGGTGGAACAGGATAATGATGCTTTAAAGGAAGAACTTTCCAATCTTTACTATCAAAAAGAAAAACTCCTTGAAGTAATGCCGAAGGCACTGGAAGCAAGTGATATAACTATACGAATGGGTGCTACATGGGTTGACGAAAAATACTATAAAGATTTTATGTTTCAGCTTTTAGATACCGCAAACTATAAAAGATGGGATATAGACATTAAATATTCTGATTTTACAGGCGAATATAGAGTGGAAGGCAAGAGCATTGATAAAAATAACGACTTGGCAAATTTAACATACGGTACAAACAGAGTAAGTGCATATAAGCTGATTGAAGATAATTTAAACCTTAGGGATACCAATGTATATGATCAAATCGTTGATGAAAACGGCAAGAAAACTTCCGTATTAAATCAAAAAGAAACGATGCTTGCAAGGTCAAAGCAGGAAATCATAAAAGAGGAGTTTAAAAACTGGATATTTGAGGATATAGACAGAAGAACAAAGCTGGTAAAGGAATATAATGAAAGATTCAATTCCGTCAGATTAAGAGAATATGACGGCAGTACCCTTTCTTTTGACGGAATGAATCCGGGAATAGAGCTTAGACCTCATCAAAGAGATGCGATTGCAAGAGGATTATTCGGTGGAAATACCTTACTTGCACACGAGGTTGGAGCCGGTAAGACCTTTGAAATGATAGGAATTGCTATGGAGTCGAAAAAACTCGGAATGAGTAATAAGGCGATGTTTGTAGTTCCGAATCATATCGTAGAGCAGTTTGCTAGAGAGTTCAATGAACTGTATCCGGCAGCTAGTATCCTTTGTGCCACAGAAAAAGACTTCGCACCGGATAAGAGAAAAAGACTTTGCTCAAGGATTGCCACAGGCGATTATGATGCGGTTATTATAGGGCATTCGCAGTTTGAAAAGATCCCGATTTCAAAGGAAAGACAGGAGTTTGAACTACAAAGCCAGATCGATGAGATTATAGATTTTATCGGAGAATACAAAAGAGATAGAGATCAGAAATTTACTGTTAAGCAACTTGAGAAAACCAAAAAAGGACTGGAGGCAAAACTCAAAAAATTAAATGACGACTACAAGAAAGATGATGTGGTAACTTTTGAAGAACTGGGCATAGATAAGCTTTTTGTAGACGAAGCACATAGTTTTAAGAATTTGTATCTTTTTACAAAAATGCGTAATGTTGCAGGAATTACAACTACCGATTCTCAAAAATCAAGTGATATGTTGATGAAGTGCAGATATATGGACGAGATAACAGGAGGGAAAGGGATCGTATTTGCAACAGGAACCCCTGTAAGCAATTCTATGGCGGTGCGCCCGTAAGTGGCTGTAATAATCTTACCTTGAGCAAGTAATAGGGTAAGGTATCAAAGCGGAATAATCCGCACCCTATCGTCACCCGACTTATCCGAAAAGGGAAACCTGACGGGGAGTGTAGCATGTCGGAGGACACGAAACACGGAAACTTCCAAAGTGTTTGCGTGGTAGTGGCGAAAAGTTATGAATAAGGATGAAAGCTAAACTGCCTGAATGACAGTCGGAGATTGGGCAAAATGTTGCTCCATGCGTAAGGAAGTTATACTCGCATGTACTCTGGTGGATATGAGTCGGCCATGCGTACCCACAAGATACCTAGAGTAAATCAGCCATAGGATAATGGAAAACGGCGAACGTCACATCCGAAATCATAGCAGGCTTATGTTATTACAGTTCTAAACGGGGATTGCCTACGGTAAAACGCCGAAATATCGGCTATGAGAAAAAGCGACTCTGAATATTTACTACGGCAACAGAGTCTCCGTAGTAGTCCGAGGACGGGAAAGCCGTCCACATGGCGAAGGGAGACAGTCTTTCTTCAATACAAATAATAAGGAAAGGTGCGTGAGGCATTATGAGAAGTCCCGAAAATGTATTGAAAAGTTTAAGTGAAAAAGCGAAAAACAAAGAGTACAGGTATGAAAGATTATACCGTAACCTGTACAATCCAGAGTTCTATCTGCTTGCATACCAGAATATTGCAACCTCTCAGGGGAGCATGACGGCAGGGGCAGACGGACTCACTCTTGATGGTATGAGCATGGAGCGCATTGAAAGGCTCATTGGAAATTTAAAAGACCACTCATACCAGCCAAACCCAGCAAGGCGTGTTTATATTGCGAAGAAAAACAGCAGTAAAAAGCGTCCGCTTGGAATTCCGTCAACAGACGACAAACTGGTGCAGGAAGTTGTCCGTATGATATTAGAAGCGATTTATGAGCCGACATTCTCCGATAATTCACATGGTTTCAGACCGAAAAGAAGCTGCCATACGGCGTTAAAAGAAATCACGACGTTGTTTACTGGAGCAAAGTGGATAATTGAGGGGGATATTAAGGCTTGCTTTGATAGCTTCGACCACCATATCACAATACAGCTTTTGAGAAAGCGCATAAGAGATGAAGCGTTTATATCGCTGATGTGGAAATTTTTAAGGGCAGGATATATGGAACAGTGGACACACCATGAAACGTATTCTGGCAGTCCGCAAGGCTCCGGTGTCAGTCCGATACTTGCAAACATCTACCTAAATGAACTCGATGAGTTTATAGGGGAGATGAAAAGCAGTTTTGACAAAGGCGATACAAGAAGCCGTAAAGTCCACAAAGACCATGATAAGGCACGCTGGGCTTATCGGAAAGCACAAAAAAATCTGGAAGCAGAGCGCACAGAAGCAAACCTGACCGCATTTAAAGAAGCAAGAAAAGTGATGCTGTCCACGCCGCATGTAGACGAAATGGATGATAATTACAAAAGACTTCAATACAACCGTTACGCTGATGATTTTCTGATTTCGGTAACAGGCTCAAAGCAGGACGCTGAAAATATCAAGGAACATGTGAGGATATTTCTGAAAGACAAGTTAAATCTTACAATGTCGGAGGAGAAAACTCACGTTACCCATTCCTCTGAAAAAGTGCGGTATCTTGGATACGACATAAGAGTATCAAGAAGTCAGGATACGAAGCGGACGAAAAAAGGCTTGCAACGGGTGTGGTATGGAAAAGTGCAGTTATATATGCCGAAAGAAAAATGGATTGCTAAACTGCATGAATACGGGGCATTTAAAATCAAAAAGGACGAAAACGGCAAAGAGATTTGGAAACCGCTCCACAGAGGGGCACTTATGCCACTGGATGATGTGGCAATCATCAGTAAGTATAATTCTGAAATCAGAGGCTTGTACAACTATTACAGATTAGCAATCAATGTAAGCAATCTGGGGAAATTCCATTCTATCATGCGTGGAAGCTGCCTGAAAACATTGGCGGCAAAATATAATTCTTCTGTTGCGAAGATGTATAAGAAATACCGCAGTGAAAAGGGCGACTTCGGCGCAGATTATAAAACCAAGAGTGGAACAAAGAGGTGTGAGTTTTACAATGAGGGATTCAGGCGTAACAAGAATATCGCTCCCGAATTTGTAGACATTATGCCGAAGTATAGAGGGCGGATAAAACCGAGCAGTCTTGCAGGACGCTTAAAAAGCGGAAAATGTGAGATGTGTGGAGCAAGCCCTGTAAAAGTGTATATGCACCATGTGAAACGCTTAAAAGATTTAAACGCTGATAATGAATTTGACGCACTGATGTTACAGAAAAGGCGGAAGTCACTGGCTCTCTGCCCGAAATGCTATGAAGAAGCAAAGCTAAAATCACTTAAACAATGAAAGATGACGAGCCGTGTACATCGAGAGGTGTAAGCACGGTTCTGGAGGGGGTTACGCCAAGACCGCTGACGAAAGGAAGTATGGCGTGGCGTTTCCTACCTTATGAACTTTATACAATGCAGAGGTACCTTCAGTATGATGAATTAAAGAAAATGCACCATCAACACTTTGACTCTTGGGCGAGTACATTTGGAGAAACGGTAACAGCCATAGAACTTAATCCTGAAGGTAACGGATATAGAAGTAAAACG
>JBGZBP010000037.1:0-3312 GCA_041844735.1 Bacillota bacterium | reverse complement strand
CGTGATAATGTATTGAAACAAAGCGTTTATGCTGCAAAAACACATGATATATTGCAGAAGCTGATGATGGAGGCAGGAATCAGGTTTACTGTTGCAGAAAAATTCGATGTCGCATTTAACGGTCTTGAAATCAAGGCAACACTGGCGGATGTGAAAAAGATTGCCGAGATTCCCGCTGTGTCCGGCATAACATATAATGAAACTTTTACTGCCCCTGAAATGAACGAAGAGAGAAAGTTTTTTCCGAGAGATGAGTCAAGCTATAAGATGATACAGGCTGATGAATTTCAGAGAGCGGATAGTGTATATGCAGGCAAGTACAGAGGTAAGGGAAAGTTGATTGCTATACTTGATACCGGAGCGGACTGTGATCATGAAGTTTTTCAAAATATAGATAAGGCGAGCATTAAGATAAAAAGTTCTGATGACCTGGCAAGGATAAAGTCGGAAAAGAATATAACTGTAGGAGAGTGGTATAGTGACAAGATACCTTTTGTTTATAATTATGCAGATAAAAATAATATAGTAAAAGAAGATTCCAATGCGTCGCACGGAATGCACGTGGCAGGCATAGCTGCGGCAAACGGCAGTAAGCTTCAAGGTATAGCTCCTGATGCACAATTGGCGATATTCAGAGTGTTTGGTGCCAGAATCAATACTAATGTTTCCATATACACAAGAGCCTTGGATGATGCTGTAAAACTGGGTGTAGACGGTATTAACATGAGTCTTGGAAACCCCGGTGGATCCAGATGGGGGCTGTACAGACCGGCTGAGCAGGCTCTTATAGCCGCAAAGCATGCGGGAATTGCAGTTTCGATTGCATCGGGAAATTCAGGATACAACGGATGGGGGTTAAGTGATAAATTACCATATGCTGAAAACCCCGATTTTGGGCTGATAGGATATCCGGCAGTGGAATCGGAATCTATATCTGTGAGCTCTGTGGATAACAAAGAGATATACCAGACTTATCTTCAGGTAGAAGGTGACAGCAGAAAATTCATTTATATTGATACGGATGTTAAGGGACTTACATTGGATTATATTGAATATGTTAACGGAGGATACGGATCGATACCGGAACTTGAGAGAATTCCGGGTGGAGCAAGAGATAAGTATGTTTTGATTAAACGTGGAGATAAACCGGGCGGAAGAACGGATTTCACGTATACTGAAAAAATTAACAATGCGGATAAATTGGGAGCAAAGGGAGTAATCATATATAATAACATTTCCAATGTTCCTATAAGCTCTATGGAAGTTGCTTATACTAAGATTCCATCAGCCTCTATAACAAAAGAAGCGGGGGAATATCTCATAAGTTTGCTTGAAAATGGCGGCACAAAAAGATTGAAGTTTTCAGAAAATAGAACTTTTGTTATCAATCATGATGCATTTAAACCGTCGGATTTCAGCAGTTGGGGTATAACTCCGGATGGAGATTTTAAACCGGACCTGACTGCCCCGGGGGGAGGAATATACTCAAGTCTTAATGATAACAAATATGGTGTTTTAAATGGTACATCCATGGCTTCACCACATGTGGCGGCAGGGACAGCAATAGTTAAAGAATATATAGAAGAAACATTTCCGAGTGAAATAAACGAAAACAAATACAAGTTAATTAAAAATTTGCTTATGAGTACGGCAAAACCTTACAAAGATGAAAGAGATGTATACATATCACCGAGGAAGCAGGGTGCAGGTTTGATGCAGCTAAAGGAAGCAGTAAATTCTAAAGTTGTGCTTGAGGGAACAAAAGGGTTCTCCAGCATAAATCTCGGAAACTTGTCAGGTGACACAATAAATATCAAAGCTGTTTTGCACAATTATTCAAATCAGCCTTATGAGTTTAAGTACAAGGCGGTAATAAACACAGATGAGGTACAAAACGGAAGGATAACTACCGGACCGAAATTCATAAAACAAACCGCCGAAGATAAGGTTACCGTTAACGGGGAAAGCAGCATTGAGGTCTCAGTAGATATAACCTTGGAACATGAAGTTATTGCAAAACTGAAAGAAGAAATGAAGAATGGATTCTTTTTAGACGGATACATCTTTTTTGAAAGTAAAAAAGATACAGGAAATGATAAGAATCATCCGGATTTGAGCATACCTTTTGTAGGGTTTTATGGACGTTGGGGAGACATTCCTGTAATTGAAGACAGTATTTATGAAATTTTAAAAAATGGTAAGAAAATGCCTTATTATTTTGATCAAAGTATTTTTGACCCTGCATTTACGCATTTAGCAACAGATATAAAAGGGAAGAAATTGGACAACAGTAATCTTATTAGAAGGAAAACCGTTATTTTAGGGCATATGCCGGACAGCACTATGATGCAGCCTGATTTTAGAGAAGATAAAATTGCGTTTTCTCCGAACGGCGATGGAGATGCAGACTTTGTTCAATTTTATGGAACTTTTTTACGTGATTATAAAAACTTAATATTGAAAACATATAAGAAAATAGATGAAACACGAGAGGAACTTGTATTTACCTCTGTATCGCAAGGGCAAGGAAGTAGCGGAACAAGAACGTTTCACAAGCCGCTAAAACCTGAATATGTGAAAACGAACCAAAACTGGATATGGGAAGGAAAAGATTTACTAGGTCACCCTGTAGAGGACGGAGATTATATTTTGGAAATAAGTGTTCAGGCAACTGCGGAAAATGCACGAACTCAAAGGATGAGATTGCCTATAAAGGTCGATCGAAAAGCCCCGTCATTAACGGATGCTGTATACAACGATACGGATAATACCTTGGAGATAAAGGAAGTAAATGATAGTGGGAGCGGAATAAGAGAAATATACCTGGAATACGGTGACTTTAGAACTCAGTACAACGAGGCTTTGACGACAAAGCTTGAATTGGGCAAGGCTATAGCTTTGCAGGATGGTTTTGATAAAAGTAGGGCAAAAATAGTTATAAATGACCATGCGTATAATAAGGTTGAGATACCTTTAAGCAAGTTTGTTAAGGTAGAAAATAATACACCTGCACAACCGGCTGATCCACCTGTGCAGCCGGGTGGAGAGCCACAACCACCTACACCGCCGCAGCCGCCGGTAGTACCATCGGATCCCCCTGTGACGCCGCAGCCGCCGGTACCGGATCCACCGGCACCGCCTACACCGCAGCCACCGGTAGTACCATCGGATCCCCCTGTGACACCACAGCCACCGGTAACACCTACACCACAGCCACCGATAACACCTACACCACCACCGGTTGCACCTACACCGCAGCCGCCATCTGCACCTGCTGCTCCGGGAGGTGGAATATTCCAACCGGCGCCGTCT
>JBGZBP010000036.1:0-43357 GCA_041844735.1 Bacillota bacterium | reverse complement strand
GAATATCCCATCAGAAACATCCATATTGTCACTGTTGGAGCAACAAAGCTATCATCCTGATAAGGTTGCCGTAGAAATGAACGGAGATATTTTGCCGAAAAATATGTACAGCAATACTTTTGCTTCGGACGGAGATAACGTGGAAATCGTGAGCTTTGTAGGAGGAGGATGATGTGAAACCTGATAATTATATGCCGGCAGAGATAGATTTTGACAAGAGCAAAGATCAGAGGTTTTCCCCATCCGTGCATAGTAAACTTAAAGCTGCCAAGGTTGCCGTTGCCGGACTTGGAGGAATAGGCTCACACACAGCTGTCATGCTGGCAAGATCCGGAGTAGGACATCTTGGAATAATAGATTTTGATTTTGTGGATATCAGCAATCTGAACAGGCAGGCTTATACAGTTCGTGATATCGGCATTCCGAAAACAGATGCCCTCGAACGCATTTTGAAAGAAATCAATCCGTACATCCATGTGGAGAAAAAGCAGATAAAAATCGATCCGGAAAACACTTCAATGCTGCTGTCCGAATATCCGATAGTATGCGAAGCTTTCGATGCTCCGGAGGAAAAAGCATCACTGGTAAACGCAGTGCTTGAGCGATGCCCGGCGAGCGTCTGCATCGCCGTCTCCGGGATGGCAGGTTACGGCGATGCAAACCTCGTTAAGAGCCGACGTGTAATGAAGCGGCTCTTCGTATGCGGAGATGAAACAAGCGACGCATACTCGGGCATCGGTCTCATGGCTCCCAGGGTCCTCGTATGTGCCGGGCACCAAGCAAATCTGGTAATACAACAAATTCTGAATACGGACAAATATTAATTGAAAGGAACAATCCTTTTCAAGGATTCAAAATTGAAAAATGGAAAACAGCGTACAAGACAAGCTCATAATAGGGAATAAAGAATTTTCATCCAGGTTCATCCTCGGCTCGGGGAAATATGACTTGGAGCTTATTAAAGCTGCGATAGAAAACGCACAGGCTGAAATAATCACTTTAGCCGTAAGACGTGCAAACTCCGACAGCCAAAGTATATTGGACTATATCCCTGATAGCATCACCCTTTTGCCAAACACATCCGGAGCCAGAAATGCGGAAGAAGCTCTGAGAATAGGTAAGCTGGCAAGAGAACTCGGATGCGGAGATTTTATAAAAGTGGAAGTTATTCGTGACAGTAAATATCTTTTGCCCGACAACTACGAAACCATAAAGGCTACTGAATTATTGACAAAAGAGGGATTTATCGTAATGCCGTACATGTACCCCGACCTCAACGTTGCCAGGGACTTGGTCAATGCCGGAGCTGCATCCATAATGCCTCTGGCCTCACCTATAGGCTCCAACAGGGGGCTCGCAACAAAGGAATTCATAAGTATATTAGTCGATGAAATAGATTTACCGATAATCGTAGATGCAGGAATCGGCTCCCCGTCTCAAGCATGTGAAGCCATGGAGATGGGAGTCGCCGCCGTGATGGCGAACACCGCCATCGCCACATCGGGAGATGTGGCAGCGATGGCAGGAGCCTTTGCAAATGCCATCGCCGCCGGAAGAGCAGCATACCTTGCAGGGCTGGGACGCATCATAGAAAAAGGCGGAGCAGCCAGTTCGCCTTTAACAGGATTTTTGGAGGACTGAGAATAATGAACAAGATCAATCATATGAACTACCTTCCTGATATGCAAATTATTTCTCACGATATCTTTAATCAGGTAATGGACGAAATGAATTCCTATGCCCCTGAGAAATATACTCCAACGCACATAGAAACTGCATTGGCTAATACAAGATGTTCATTGGAAGATTTTAAAGCTCTGTTGTCTCCGGCAGCAGAGCCTTTCCTTGAAGAGCTAGCAAAAAAAGCGAAAATCGAAACTCGCCGACACTTCGGAAACTCGGTATCCCTTTTTACTCCGCTTTATATTTCAAACTACTGTGAAAATCACTGCACCTACTGCGGCTTTAACTGTAAGAACAAGATACGCAGAGCAAAGCTTGATGCCCCTGATATCGAAAAAGAAATGAAGTCAATATCCGAAACCGGTCTTGAAGAAATACTGATTCTGACCGGAGAATCTCGCTCAGCGTCGGACGTCGAATATATTGGAGAAGCATGTAAAATATCAAAAAAATATTTTAAAAATACAGGGCTTGAAATCTACCCTATGAATGTTGATGAATATGAGTATTTGAGAAACTGCGGAGCAGACTACATTACGGTTTTTCAAGAGACTTATGACTCAGAACAGTATGAAAAATTTCATCCCGCAGGACACAAGAGAATATTCCCTTACAGATTCCATGCACAAGAGCGTGCCTTAATGGCGGGTATGAGAGGTGTCGGCTTTGCCGCATTACTCGGGCTCTCCGATTTTAGAAAGGATGCTTTTGCCACAGGGCTGCATGCGAATCTGATTCAAAAAAAATACCCATGGGCTGAAATATCATTCTCATGCCCGAGGCTGAGACCCGCTGTTAACAGCACCTCTCTATCCTACAACAAGGTAAACGAACGACAACTTCTGCAAATAATGTGTGCTTACAGAATTTTTATGCCCTTTGCCATGCTGACTATTTCCACCAGAGAAAGAGGCGTTTTTAGAGATAATGTTGTGGGACTTGCTGCAACCAAAATTTCTGCAGGCGTAAGCACAGGCATCGGAGAACATACCGATAAGAAAAGCCAAGGCGATGAACAGTTTGAAATTGCAGACCGTCGTAGTGTCCGTGACATATACGAAAGCCTAAAAAAATCAGGCTTACAGCCCGTTATGAACGATTATGTTTCAACAAACACATATAACACATGATAAAGAATCCAATAACATAACAATAAATAATGCAGGAGTTTCCAACTACTCCTGCATTTCAATAACTGCCTTTAAAAGCCTATCCATTTCCTGTATATCACGTGCACCCGCTGTTTCAAAAGCCGAATGCATAGCCCATTGAGCCAGCCCGATATCGACTGCCGGAATCGAAAAATGTCTCACGGAAATATTACCTAAGGTTGAACCTCCGGCGACATCCGAATGATTCTCAAACACCTGATACCTTATCCCTTCCTTTTCACAAATGTCCTTTATAACAGCTGCCGAAAACCCGTCAGTAGTATATTTGCCGTTCGCACTATGCTTTATAACAACTCCTTTATTCAAATAAGGTCTGTTAATCGTATCCGATTTCTCAACATAATTAGGATGAAGCCCGTGCGCATTATCACATGAAACCAAAAAAGACTTTGCCTCAAATATTTTTTGTTCCTCTATGCCCATCCCCAGATTTTCATATATTCTATGCATGCAATCAACAATAAAAGTGGAATCCGCACCTTGTCTTGTGGCACTGCCGACTTCCTCATTGTCAAGCATTGCAAACATTGAAATATAGTCATTCGGAACACTTTCAGCAATTGCCTTTGCGACAACATAGCTGCACTCAAGATTATCCAATCTGGGGCTTCCGACAAACTCTTTATTAACTCCAAAATATCCGGGTTCATCTTTGACATATAAAAATATATCATGCCCAATGACATCACTTTCACCAAAAAGCCTTTCCAAGCTCATATCTTCTCCATCATCCGGAGATTCGCACAGTATGGGAAGCATGTCCTTTGAAATCTTGTATTCATACCCTCTGTTTATTTCAGGGTTTAGATGGATTGCAGAATTCGGTATTGATATGGAAACATCAGGCAAATCAACAAGCTTTTCTATCACCCGCCCGGCTTCCCGAACAAAAATCCTGCCCGCCAAGCCTAACTTCCTATCCAAAAAAGTGGAATGTATCATTCCTCCATATCCCGCAATGTTCAAAGAAATATAGCCGTTATCTTTCTTGATAAACGGCTTGGATTTAAGTTTGTATGTAGGGCTGTCGGAATGAGTCGCCATAATAACAGCCCCACAAAATCTATCAGGAATTTTAAACGCAAACAACGAAGATGAATTTCTTCTTACAAAATATGCTTTGCCTCTTTCTACTACCCACCTCTCATTTTCATAGAGTTCCTTAAAGCCCGCTTTTTCAAGCAGCTTCGCAGTTTCCGACACAGCGTGATATGCCGTTTTGGACGCTCTCAAATATTCAAATAAATCCATACGCTCCTCCGAGTTTTGACTGATAATAATTCTTTGTATTTTTCTGATTTGTATTTGTTTATTACCGAATTTCACCTTCAACTCAGCAATATATTTTTACGGGAAAGAGTTTCTTTGATTAAATTGAACGTTTCAGCATCCTTGCAGCCTATGGTGTGTATATGCTCCCCATCGGTCAATGAACTTAGGGGCTTATCTTCTTCCTCATGCATCTGCATAAGAAATTTGTCCACCTCATACCGTGAAGAAAGATCCAGCTTGCAAACAATTTCTCCATATATACCGTGTACCACTATTACATCTATTACTGTTGCTCCGAAATCCACTATAGTGTACAACTCTTCTCGGAGTTGTTCCCTGTCATGTTTGCAGTTCAGAACACCCAAAAAACCGAAATCATCAAGTTCTTCCTTTGATATAATATACCCTCTGGCAGTTGAAACTATCTTCCTGCCGGCAGCACGAAGCACAGAAACATCTCCGACTATTACCTGTCTGCTGACATCAAATTGCTTTGCCATCGCAGTGGCTGAAAGCGGCTTGGGATAATTTTGCTCCAGCAAGTCATATATTGCAATTCGTCTCTCTTCCGTTGTCATGCTTTTTCCTTTCAATAATTCTTTCCCATCACAAATCCAGCTTATAATCAATTGCCTTTATTTTACCACGTTTGCTTAAAATTTTGTTGAAAAGCAGTGCTAACACTGCCGGAAAAACAAAATGTAATGATAAAACTTTCAGAAATACTATGCCGCTAAATCCCATGTCCGTAAATGTGCCTATCTGTCCCACCAAACCGGATGTTCCCATTCCTGCACCTACAGGGATATTGGTCATTTTAAATACGCAGGTCGAAATCGGTCCGCAAACTGCCCCCGCTAACGTAGGCGGCACCAGTATCCACCAATTTTTAACAATGTTCGGCACCTGCAACATGGAAGTTCCGATGCCTTGTGCTATAAGCCCGGACACACCGTTCTCTTTGTAGCTTACTACTGCAAACCCTACCATTTGTGCACAGCATCCTGCCACAGCCGCCCCTGCGGAAAGTCCCGAAAGATTCAGCATTATGCAAAGTGCCGCACTCGATATGGGAGCAGTGAGTGCCAATCCTACCACTGTCGCTACAACTATCCCCATCAAAAAAGGTTGCATCTCCGTCGCAGACATAATAACTTTTCCGAGCCCTGTCATAAGTGCCCCTATCGCAGGACTTATCATCTTTGCTGCCAACATACCGGATATCAATGTTGCCGCCGGAGTCACCAAAATATCGACCTTTGTCTCCTTTGATACAGCCTTACCTATTTCCGTGCTAATTGCTGCCGCTATAAAAGCTCCTGCAGGCCCACCCGACATTCCGAAAAATCCTCCTGTCACCGTAGCCCCCATGCTTCCTGTAATAATCGCCGAAAAAAGCACCAATGGCGGAGCTTTCAGCCCCCACGCCACCGCAACACCTATTGCCGGTCCCATCAGCCCCATGGCAATGCCGCCTATCTCCACCAATAATGCCGACACCTCATTTTCACCGATTAACAGTCCACTCTGCTCTCCGACGGTTTTTATAATCAATCCTATAAGAAGTGAGCTGAACAGCCCCAAAGCCATTGCTGACATTGCATCCTGCAAATACCGTTTTACCGAAAACTCAATATCTTTCCTTTTCAGAAATGCTTTCAGCCTGCTTTTTTCAGAATGCATATTCTCATTACAATTTGTTTCCATCACCATGATTCCTCTCTAATATTTATGCAGCACAAACTCCACATCAAAATTTAACATGATGATTTTAACATGTATATATTCATATGTCAAGACACATTGTTTTTTCTCATGGAAAGTCCTACCTTACCACTTTCCTCGTCGAGTTCCACTATCGTTACCTTAACAGTATCTCCTATTTTCACCACATCTGACGGATGCTTTATATATCTGTCGGAAAGTCTCGAAATATGAACAAGGCCGTCATTTTTTACTCCTATGTCGACAAAGGCTCCGAAATCCACCACATTCCTTACTGTTCCGGTCAGCTCCATCCCTACTTTCAAATCTTCAAAAGCAACGACATCGTTCCTGAATATTACTTTCGGCATATCTTCTCTTGGATCTCGTGCAGGTTTCTTGATTTCATTTACTATATCGAGCAGCGTCAGCTCACCTATTCCGATTTCCTCCGCAAGCTTCTTTACTCCCTGCTTTATTGCGTTCCGCCTTTCTTCTTCCATACGCTTTTTATCTTTTGCGCTCTCTTTCGGCAGCAATGTTGCCAGTGCCGCCAAACCTCCCTGTGCTTTTACAGGTTTCGACTTCTCCTTTTTCTGAGGCATCGGATACAATTCCAAGATTTTGTTTTCTATCTCTCTGATTCCGCCATCCGCCAACTTGCTTTTTTCAATGCCGAGCTTGGAAATCATATTCTCTGTAGCCTCATATGTCTCCGGATGTATGCCCGTACTGTCAAAAGGATTATCTCCGTTGGCAATTCGCATAAATCCCGCACATTGCTTATATGTCTTCTCTCCAAGCTTTGATACCTTAAGTAACTGCTTTCTGTTAGTAAAGCTCCCGTTCTCTTCACGATATTTGACAATATTCTTTGCTATACTGCTGTTAACTCCGGCTATGTAGCCCAAAAGCGAAGACGATGCGGTATTAAGGTCCACCCCCACCCTGTTAACACAATTCTCGACAACATCCGTAAGTGCGCTATTTAAAAGAGTTTGATTGATATCATGCTGGTATTGACCTACACCGATATGTTTAGGCTCTATCTTAACAAGCTCTGCCATAGGATCCTGTAGTCTCCTGCCTATCGACATTGCCCCTCTCGTAGTAACATCCAAATCGGGATATTCCTCCGTAGCAAGTTTTGATGCGGAATAAACTGACGCTCCCGCCTCGTTAACTATGGTGTAAGCCAATGTCGAATTGTTTTTAGCAATGAAATCCGCAATAAATTTTTCCGTCTCTCTGGAAGCTGTACCGTTTCCTATAGCCACTATTTCCAAATTATATTTATCTACCAACTTTGCTATTTTTTCTTCCGAGCCTGCAATATCCTGTTTTGGCACAGTAGGATAAATCGTTGTATATGCCAGAAGTTTTCCCGTCTCGTCAAGTGCTGCAACCTTGCACCCTGTCCTGTATCCCGGATCTATAGCCAGCACCCTCTTTCCCTGAACAGGTGGTACCATTAATAAATTCATAGTATTTTCTGCAAAAATCTTTACCGCTTCTTTTTCCGCCCTTTCCGTGAGCATATTGCGAATTTCCCTCTCAACTGACGGTGCCATCAGTCTCTTATATGCATCCGTTATTGTCTCGTTGATATATGCAGTCAGCTCGGACTCAGGTTTCTTAATCACTTTTTCTGCAAGCCTGTCTGTTATTGCATCCACATCAATATCTATCTTGACCCTAAGCTTCTTCTCTTTTTCTCCTCTGTTGATAGCAAGCACTCTATGGTTTACTATCTTTGATATCGGCTCGGAAAATTCGTAGTACATCTCATATACAGTTTTCTCCTCTGCATCCGTCGCCTCTGTTTTAAGCAGCCCTTTCTCAATGGTGATTGCTCTGACCATTTCATTAAAATCGGGATCGTCCGATATTCGTTCAGCTATGATATCCAATGCCCCTGCCAACGCATCTTCCCAAGTTTCAACCTCTTTTTCGGGGTTCACATACGATTCTGCTATTTCCTGTATACTCTTTCCGGCTTCCGGCACTTGATTCATCACATAATCAGCCAGCGGTTCCAGCCCTCTCTCCTTTGCCTTGCTTGCCCTGGTCGATTTTTTCTGTTTGAACGGCTTGTATAAATCCTCCACTCTCTGGAGTTTTTCCGCCTCAAGAATTTCCGCCTTAAGTTCCTCCGTAAGCTTTCCTTGTTCCTCTATCAGATTGATGACTTCTTCCTTTCGTGCCTCCAGATTTCGCAGATATTTCAATCTTTCGTCCATTTCTCTCAAAACGACGTCGCTCATCCCACCGGTGGCTTCTTTTCTATACCTCGCAATAAATGGAATGGTGTTCCCGTCATCAATCAGCTTAACAGTTTCTTCTACAGATGTTACTTTCAGCCCGAATTCCTCCGCCAGCTTTAAATTTATATCCATCGCTATTCTCCCTTTTCGTCCCCTTGTTTTTCATATGCTTCGTTGACCGCTCTTACCAGCTGGTCTCCGCACGACGTATTCTTAGGCCCGCATGTAATGCCTCCAAGTCTCTTGTTCAGTTCCTCTACGCTCATTCCCTCTACCAAAGAAACTATCGCTTTCAAATTTCCCGGGCATCCCCCGTTGTATTTGACATTTCTCACAATGTCCCCATCCAAATCAAACCTTATCATAGTCGAACACGTCCCTGACGTATGATATTCATAGCTCATATCTAATCCCCCAATTTTACTATTTAACAATCTTTGAAATATCCTTAAATTCCGCCCTGTCAGCACCTCTAAGCAGCTCAAAAAGTACCGACTCCATAGTTATTAAAGTCACTCCCGCCTGCTCGGCTCTCCTCATGGCGATTTTTTTGTCCTGTTTACTTCTTGACGAAACACAGTCTACAACCATGTACACGTCAAATCCTTTTTCCACAAGTTCCAACGCTGTCTGCAGCACGCAAACATGGGATTCTATGCCTGTCATCAAAACGGTATTTCTTCCTTCCGTCCTGAGTCTATCCAAAAATACGCTCTCCCCTACCGCACTGAAACTTTTTTTCTCTATCCAATCAAACTCTTCGCCGCCTATCGCTTCTCTTATATTTTCGGTTGTCATTCCAAGACCCTTGGTATATTGTTGAGTAAGCAGCATAGGAACACCCATCACCTTACATCCCTCTATCAGCCTTATAACAGCATTTTCCAGCTCTTCGCAGTTCCTCATTGCAGGCATTATTTTTTCCTGAAAATCAATTCCCACCAAAATCGCATCTTCTTTGTTTACCAACAATTTTTTCATCTTAGTACCCTCCTTACTTACTCTGTTGCCCACTTGCTTGCCTATTTACTTACTTATTTTCTTATTTACTTATTTAGTTGCCTATTTGCTTATTTACTTATTTGCTTGCCTACTTACCTATTTGTTTACTTATTGACCTATTTTAAAATCGCTAAATTTCTTTATTCTGTCGTAGTTTGTAAAATTAAAATGAAGAGGTGTAACGGTACAATAGTTTTCCTGCATAGCGATAACATCGCTCACATTAGGATCTGTCTCATCATAGTGCACTGCCTTGCCGGTATATGCGAAAATCTCCTTGCCGTTCTCATCATACTCAGGAGTCAACCACTCATCATATTCTCTCATACCCAAAGGGGAACAAATGGTCCCCTTAATCTCCGACAATGGTAAATTAGGTGCATTAAGATTAATAACCTCTCCCTGCATAATATCATCCGCTCTTTCCAGCGCCGCTACAGCCAGCATCTGAGCTGCCTCATAATATTTCGGGGAATGCGAATTCACAGAAAGCGCCACTGCTTTTTTTCTCATCAAGGCACCCTCAACAGCTGCACTCACTGTCCCCGAATATAAAGTGTCTGTTCCCAGATTCCCTCCCATATTTATACCGGAAAAAACAAGCTCTATATCTATCCCTCTTCTCTGTAAAACTTTCAGTCCAATCTTTACACAATCCGCCGGCGTTCCGTCAACAGCAAATGCCATCCTTGCCCCATCATATGTCACCTCATCATACGCCATCTTCTGTCTTACCGTAATGCTATGACTCATAGCGCTTTTTTGAGTATTAGGAGCAAATATATATAATTCCGCTTTATCTTTCAAAGCTTCAACCAATGCTTTTATTCCCTCGGCATGTATTCCGTCATCATTTACTATTAAAATTTTCTTCTTATCCAAAATCTACAATTCTCCTTTTTTTAATTATATTCGTACACTATATTGTATCACATTTGCTTATAAAAGACTTCCAAATCCATACAAAATATGTTACATTTTATGTGATTAACTACCTGCAAAAACACTGAAAAAACACGAAGGGAGACAAACATAGCCATGAAAAACTTTCCGCATACACAGCTGCACCGCTTCCTTTTGACCCATTGTGAAAAAAATCCTATTTCATTTCACATGCCGGGGCACAAAGGTAGAAATATATTCAAGCAATATCAGCTTGGAAATATTGCAGAGCTGATCCCGTGCGGCGACATTACGGAAATTCCGGGAGCCGACAATCTTTTCGCTGCAGACGGAGTTATTATGGCAGGACAATCCGCTTATGCCGAGTTGTATAACTGTCGACACAGCTTTTATTCCGTGAACGGTTCTACCGCCGCTCTGATGGCAGCCATTTTTGCAGGATGCCCTGAGGGCTCAAAGGTCATAGTTGCAAGAAACTCCCATCGGGCTGTCTTTAATGCAATTAAGCTTAGAAAGCTGATTCCTGTTTACACCTATCCCGAACCCTCCAAAGGTCCGGGAGTTTCGATATCAAACAGTCAAATAGAGCATCTGCTTGAAAAAAATCCCGATGTCGCTGCCGTAATCCTCACCTCGCCCGACTACTACGGCAACTGTTGCGATATTGAGAGCATCGCCGAAACAGTCCACCATCACAAAGCATTGCTCATCGTCGATGAAGCCCATGGTGCGCATCTGCACTTTTTTCGTTCCCACACATCACAGCGGATTTTATCCGCTACTACTCTGCCCGACAGCGCCGTGAGCATGGGAGCGGACTTTGTTATCAACAGCATTCATAAAACATTGGCATCTTTCACACAAAGTGCCGTTCTGAATATGAACACGGATAGATTTTCCCCTCGGCACATATTGAAACAGCTGGAGCTGTTTGAATCTTCAAGTCCCTCATACATACTGATGGCTTCCCTCGATCTCAATGCCGCCCTGTTAAAATACCATGGAGCCGCCCTGTTTACACAGTGGTTGGACGACCTGAACTATTTTTATTCCGCTGCGAAAAAAATAGATGGTATTAGGCTGTACCTACCCGGTTCAATGTATGACTACACTAAAATCAACCTGGCTGCCATCGGAATAACGGGAAGAGAACTTGAAAATTATCTCATCACAAATAACATTTACCCCGAACTCACGTCCGGTAACATGGTAATGTTGATGACAGGCATCGGAAATAAACGATCCGATTACGAGCACCTCCTTGGTGTTTTATCAAATATCCCTAAGAGCCCGGATAAATCACGGCATGTTTCTCTGTCCGACTCTTCACATGATTTACATGCTCCGGGTTTCGATGAATCACCATATCGTAGCGCTGTATCGGCTTCTTCTATCCCTGTCGATTCCTATCTCCTGGAGTACGGAAAGTCCATAGGCAAAGTAGCGGCCGGCAGCATAACAGCATATCCTCCGGGAATTCCTATAGTATGCCCCGGCGAAGTAATTACCGAAAATGCAGTGAAGCTGATACAAAAATATAAAGATTCCGGAACATATATTTCCGGAATTGATTGTGAAGATAAAATAGAAGTTGGCAAATAAATATTTTGCCAACTTCTTTATTATTTTGTTATTCTTCTATATCTTGAGCTCTGCCTTGTCGTTTTGTTGTTTTGTCATTTTTCAATTTATCATTTTATTCTTTTTTCCAAATCCCGCCTGAGCAGCCAAATATCTTTACCACATCCCGAGCATCTCAGTCTGAAATCCATGCCCACACGCATCACCTCAAACTCCGCCTCGCCGCAAGGGTGAGGTTTTTTCAATTTGATTCTGTCACCGACTTTTATCTCTCGTAAATCCTTTTTCATTTTAATATATTCTATCTTTACCCATGTACGGTATTAACGCCTCCGGAACCGTAACACTGCCATCACTGTTTTGATAGTTCTCTAAAATGGCAGCCACAGTCCTTCCCACAGCAAGTCCGGAACCGTTAAGCGTATGCACAAATTCCGGCTTTGATTTACTGTCTCTTCTGAACCTTATGTTCGCACGTCTCGCTTGAAAATCCTCAAAATTACTACAAGAAGAAATCTCTACATATCTGTTGTAGCTGGGCATCCACACTTCAATATCATACGTCTCAGCCGAAGAAAACCCCAGATCGCCGGTACACAATTGTACTACTCTATACGGAATCCCCAGCTTTCTTAAAACATCTTCCGCATCGTCAAGTAACGACTTAAGTTCTTTATCCGAATCCTCAGGGCTCACCAGCTTCACCATCTCCACTTTGTTGAACTGATGCTGCCTTATCAGCCCTCGAGTATCCCTACCCGCCGAACCGGCTTCCTTTCTAAAGCAAGGAGTATATGCCGTATATCCTACAGGCAGCTCTTCATATGTCAGAATCTCATCCGCCCTGTAATTTGTTACCGGAACCTCCGCTGTAGGAATCAAGAAAAAATCCTTTGCAGGCAAGTGAAACATATCATTCTCAAATTTCGGCAACTGTCCCGTTCCCGTCATTGTATCCCTGTTTGCCATAAACGGCGGTATCATCTCAACATATCCATGTTCTTGTGTATGTAAATCCAACATGAAGTTTATTACCGCTCTCTCCAGCCTTGCACCGTCACCCTTGTATACGGTAAACCTGGTTCCCGCAATCTTGGTCGCTCTCTCAAAGTCCAGTATATCGAGATCCTGCCCGATGTCCCAGTGCGGTTTTGCTTCAAAATCAAACTCTATAGGAGTTCCCACTTTCCTTATTTCAACATTATCCGCATCATCCGTTCCGATATTAACCGCATCTTTCGGCGTGTTCGGAATATTTAAAAGTACCTGTTTTAAATCTTCCTCAATCGTCGCAAGTTCCTGATCCAAAGCTTTGATTTCATCGGAAAGCGATTTCATCTCCGCCATGAGACCGCTCGCATCTTTTCCCTCTTTCTTAAGCATAGGAACTTCTTTGGATGCAACCTTTTGCCTGTTCTTTTTCTGTTCAACATCAGCTAAAATCGCCCTTCTCTTTTCATCCAGCCCCTTAAGCTCGGAAAGTCCGAAATCGCCGTGTCCACGTGACTCTATTTTTCTTTTAACCTCTTCAAAATTCTCTCTTACCCTCTTTATATCAAGCACTTTTCTTCTCCCTTATGTATGCAAATAATATATTACTCTTTAAAGTATGTTTCTCCTATAAGTATCATAGAGGTCAAGCATTTCCCTCATCTCTCTTTGTATCTGAATCTGAAGCGTAGATGCCGTCTCATAATCTTCCTTGTCCAGTGCCTTTTTCAACTTTGTAAGCAGGCAATCTTCTCTTTCGTTATCGACACCCAAAAGTCTTCTTCTTCTCATGATTTCATCCCATCTCTGCTGATCATATGCAGTAAACAGATCCGTATCATGCAGCTTTACGCATTTGCGCACCTTTGTCATGTCCTCAGGTATTATTCTGTTATGTATCTCCATAGCCCATCTAGCTAATACCGCTTCCTTGTAAGACTCAATGGTCAACTCATCAAACACATCATGTTTAAACAAAACTTTCTTTTTCTCCTGCTCTGTATCCAGATTTACGATGTTTTCCCAAATTGTCTCCGGTGCTTTGCCAAAAAGCTTATTACGCTCATCCTGAGAATAATGGTCAAAAACATTAAACTCACTTCTATAGACCCTGTCCTTTTCCAAGTAAAAATCTTCTTCTCCATATTCTTTTGAAATGCTGCGTTCCAACTCTTGGGGGCACCTCCCTGCTTCGAGCGTCTTGGCAATTCCGTCAAGCATACCCATAATTCCCGATGCCAACACCAAATATGTATTGCTCTTAGGGCTCGGCGATCGCATCTCAAATCTCGTCGAAAGCGGATTGCTAAGATCTCGCACCAATCCCAAAAGAACAGTTCTGTTTCTTGATGGGCTGGATGCATCCTGCCCCAATGATGTCACTACACAAACAGGTGCCTCAAACCCCGGTTTCAACCTGTTAATCGCATCGTTCGTTCCTGTTACAAAAGGATTAATAATCTCATAATTCTTTAACAGCCCCATTAAAGCTCCATACCCTATAGGGTTAAGAAAATCCTTGTCCTTGTCAAAAGGTGCAAATAAGTTCACCGTACGTCCGTCCTTAAGCTTTGCCGCCACACCCATGTGCGTATGCTTACCGCTTCCCGCAACACCTCTCATAGGTTTTGCCATGAAGCTTACCTCAAGACCGTGAAGTTTAAAAATATCTTTGACGATATAACGAATCTGCAATTCATTGTCCGCAGCCTGCATCTCTTCGCTATATTTCCAGTCTATTTCGAGTTGTTCCATTATATGATCATACTCTCCGGAGCTGCTCAGCTTGGCTTTTATTCCCCCGACTTCCTTATGTCCCATCTCAA
Organism: Bacillota bacterium; assembly: GCA_041844735.1. Classification (GTDB taxonomy): domain Bacteria; phylum Bacillota; class Clostridia; order Peptostreptococcales; family Anaerovoracaceae; genus CAJPNN01. The sequence continues at coordinate 28,960 of JBGZBP010000036.1, read as the reverse complement.
CATCAAAACCGTAATAATCAAGAACTATCAATGTCTCTTCCATCGCAGTTCTGACAGGCCCTCTGGTTCGTTGCCAATATTGCTCTTTCAATTCTTGAGAAGTATATAGCTGCTCTCTGTCCGCCTTCTCCTCCGGAGTCTTAACCCAAAATTCCAGCTCCGTAGCCGAAGTCAAAATTATTTTATCGATATCATCCGCAGTATCAAAAGGCAAGTATTCTAAAACATAAGGATTGTTTTTTATCAGTTCTTTTAAATCCTCTTTAAAATGCTTCGCAGCCTTTTTTAAAATAACTCTGGAGCCCACTTCCTTGGTTTCATTGTGAACCAGCAATGACGGAATCCTGAGAGTGCCTATAGGCAAATCTCCCTCTTTCAATCTGTATGAAAAATTATAATCAACGAACCAATCAACATCCTTATCCGGAATTATATCCACTCTGGCATTGTTAAGTGCTGCAATCTTCGGCAGCACAACACTCGATCCGTCCGTTTGCACACCATTCTTAAAAAACTTCTCCATATCGTTTATGAAGAGCTTTACAGGAATCTTGGCATCCGTATCGTGCCCGCCTATATCCACTCCAACAAATGATACGAACTTGATTTCTTCATGTGCGTGCAATATCTCTCTTATTCTGTCAGGGAAATGATCTTCCTTGGAAATTTTAAACAGCATTTTGTCCAATACCGATGTATCTAAATAAGCATTCATAATAAACCCCTCTTGATATTTTTTATCCTATAAAGTACCGTGCCTCCTTATAGAATAAGGAAACACGATATCTTATCATATCACAATTACAGTCTAATTTCCATCGCTTGCCATCAGCAATCTCAGATAATTCTCAACTTCTTTCATTTTTGCCCCGTATCCTGCCCAATCACCGTTCCTCTGTGCAGTCAAAGCTTCATCAAGAGCCTTATTTGCATTATTAATCAGCTCATCTTTTTTAGCAGGAGCATCCGGCTTACCCGAAGTGTTAGGTGCAACAGATATAGTACCTGCACCGCTTCCGCTATCACCCTCTACAGTGCCTTCGCCGAATAGAGAGTTAAGCGCTCCCGCCAGCGTCGCCTCATATGCAATCTTGTTTCCGTAGGAAACTATTACCCTCTTCACCTCAGGCAAGCTGCCGTTTGTAGCCTCCAAATACACCGGTTCTACATACAGCAACCCGTTTTCTATCGGAATTACAAACATATTACCTCTATTGTATGTGGACCCTGACGAATTCCACAACGAAAATTCCTTGGAAATGTTGGAATCCTGGTCAATCTGAGCCTCTACCTGCTGCGGTCCGTAAACCGTCTTGCCCTTCGGCAACCTATAGAGAATCAACTTTCCGTAGTTCTCCCCATCATTTCTCGCAACTAGCAATCCTGTCATATTATTCTTACCCTTAGGTGTATACGGAATCGAGCTGATAAACTCGGACTGCTTTTCACCTGGAAGCTTGATTATGTAATACTGCGGTGTCATATACCTTTCCTGCGTTCCGAAAATTTCTTTTGCCACATCCCACAAATCTTCCGCCTGATAGAACACATTTACATCATCCATATGATATTTCTTGTAAATATGGCTCTGAATGTTAAACAGCTTGCTTGGATATCTCACATGTGCCTGCAATGATTCAGGCATCTTGTCAAACGTTTTAAACAACTTCGGATAGATATTCGCATATGTCTTTGCTATAGGATCATTATCGTTGGTCAAATAGTAATCCGTATTTCCGTTATATGCATCAACCACTACTTTGACAGAGTTTCTGATATAGTTTGTTCCCTCCATACTTGAGTAAGGCATAGAATACGGATACCTTGAAGACTTGGTATAAGCATCAATAATCCAATAAAGCTTCCCGTCAGCCACCACGATGTACGGATCCTCATCATACTCAAGGAACGGCATGATTTTTCTAACCCTCTCATTTATGTTCCTGTTGATTATAATTTTTGAATCACTATCAATATTAGTTGAAATAAGCAACTTGATACTGCCCATCTTAGCTGCAAACAACGCCCTGTTCAGAAGCGACATTTTAATTCCCGCATCGCCTTTATACTTCGTATAGACATTGCTTGTCTCGTTTTTTCCGTCGGCGCTGTTCGGATAATCAAATTCCTTTTCATCAGTATTGGTCAAAATATACTTATCGGTCGCCTCTCCGAAATAAATCTCCGGTCTTGTGATTTTCAGTTCTTTCTCATCCGTCATAGGCGGAATGTTGTGAACCAGCATATCCGGCTGACCGTTGCTTGTTACCTTGTCCACCCTCGAAAGAGTGATGCCGTAACCATGTGTATATTTTAAAAACTTGTTCACCCATTGCTGAGGAGTTTTACTTTCTTCCAACTCTCTGGCAGAAAGGAATGTCTGTGTGTATTCCCCGTCAATCATATATCTGTCTACATCAACATCATTAAAAGAGTAATACGTTCTTATACTCTGTGTCTGATTGTAAAACTTCTCTGCCGGCTCAAAATCGTTAATTCTGATATTATTGATTGTGTCCGGATTATTTTTGATATCTTCTTTGGTAAGGTTCCCGCTCGCCTCAAAATTCTTTATATTAACATCTGCTAAATTATAAGCATCTCTCGTCCCGGAAATGTTGTACTCAAGATACTTACCCTCTTTATTAAGCTCGTCAGGAGATACCACGTAGTTTTGTACTACCACGCCGGCTCCCGCTCCCAAGATGCCAACCGCTATCATAATTACAGGAACATAGAGCATTTTTCTATATTGCCTTTTTTTCTTGAAAATTATCAATCCTAAAGCTGCCACAACGGATAATACCATTATTATCCTGTACACCAGCAAGGTAACATTTACCTCTTTAAAACCTGCGCCAAACAGGAAGTCCGTGCCTGTCTCAGAATAAAGCAAATCATACTGTTTCAGGAAATAATTGATAGCAAGCATCAAAAAGAAACATACTCCAAGCCCCACAAGCTGACTTCCCCCGATATGCAAAAGTTGCTTGAAGTTCTCATTATCCACTTTTCTGTCGAATATAGATGCCTTGCCACCCGCAAATTTTTGGAAAGCCTTTCTTAAAGGATCTGTCGCCTGATCTCCGTTGATTCCTGAATCAGCACCGTCGAAATTCACATATTCATCCTGTCCGAAACTCTCCGGCTCTATTCTGTCTTTGAAAACCTTAGGTCTGTTAACAGCAAGTAACATTAAATAATACACCGCTGTCAGAGCAATAAGTCCAATTATAAACATCGTAAGCATTGATGCCGTTTTGTTAATCAAATCAAGCTTAAACACATAAAACCCTACATCATTGTTAAATATGGGATCCTTCTTGCCGAAAGGGCTCGCATAGAAAAATTTCAAAAGCTGAAACCACGCTCCGTGAACATACGTACCCGCTATCACTATACTGAACAAGGCACTCAAAACCCAGCTTATTCTGTTTATTGTCTTTGCCGAACCGTCAAAGTCCACAACATTAACTTTCTTTATGTAGTTCTTTTTCAACAACTTCAAATATATAAATACAACCAACAACAGAACAGCAAAAAGCGGTATACCTATTGCGAGTTCCGTTACTAATCTCTTAAAGAAAACACTTACATATCCTATTTCCTTAAACCATAGGAAGTCCGTGATAAAGCCTAAAAGCAGCCCTACTAATACCACAAGCACAACCAATGTCGCTATCAGTTTGGCAAGCAATCCTTTTTTCTTTTTTTTATTCTTCTCCATCGTATTTCTCCTCACATGAATTTTTTAAAAAGGGAGGTGCCGAAAAAACAAAGCCCTGCCGGCAGCTCCCTCACTTAAGTCACATCATCCCCGGCTACTGAAGCAATCCCTTTAATACCTCTACAGCCTCTTTAGGCAGCATATCCCTGCCACCTTTAAACTCTTTTAATGACTCGACATAATTAATTCTGTTTTGAATACTTCCCTTTACCAAATCAAGATATCCCTTATCGGCAAAGTCAGGCTCGAAGCCCTCTATCTTAGCATATTCCATACCTTTAAACTTATCAAATGCCTCACACTTGATGTTTTCATCAATTATAGACTCCAATATGCCTATGGTTACTTCCTTAGGTATCTTTTTATCCAAGAAGAATCCCGTATTTACAATATAGCATTCAACCCCTCTGTCCTCAAACAATGCCTTAAACTTTTGGAAATCCTGCTCCAATGCATAAGTTCTGAAAGGGTTTGCATAAGGTTCAAATACCAAAGCATTCGCATCCACTCCCTCAGCCAGCTTCTCAGCGGACGATCTCTTGGTTGCAAGACACGCCCCCATCACAGATGCTAATGTCGGGTCTTTAACCCTTACTACCGGCGGCAAAGTATGATCTTTCATCAACCAGATAATAGTGTTAATAGGCTCTTCCATTTTGTCTACCCTGTTGGCAGCCCACAGCTTTGATTTGATAGCTCTTCCGTTTCCGTTTCTGATATCCTCTGTCACGATTACAAGCTTACCCTCATCGTCTCTGGTCGCTCCGCAGTTCTGAACGGTAATAAGGAACTTGTTATCAGGTGAACTTAAAGGGTAGTCCTGTGTTTTATCAAAGTATGACGGCTCCAAAGCAACGGTAGAACCGTTCTCTGAGGAAATTATATATGCATCATCATGAAGCACAGTAACATCATACTTCCCATCGTGTTTTGCATGAGTCAAAGTTGACTTTCCGGAACCCGACAATCCGAATACTCCTATTACATGTTTGTGACCGTCTTTTCTTACAGCTCTCTTCAACCCTCCATGGCAAGAAGCATATCCGTTTCTGTTTGCAATGCCCCAAGCCAATGTTAATGTTCCTTTTTTGTGCTCTCCGAAATATCTCATTCCAAGCAGGCATGCACAGTTGTGCTCCGGATCAAAATAAGCAAGACCGTCAGGGTACTTAGGATGCTTAAAGTCGGGATCGGATAATATGTAAATATCCGGCTCATCACCAATCTCTTTTGACTCTTTAAACATCTTGTCGTACACATCGTTAACATACTGGAAATTTAAAAGCCAGTTATATAATGTATTCTCATAGTTCTCAGGCACCAAAAGATTCGCTCTCACGATAAAATCCTTATCAAGCCCTATATATGCCTGTGTGTGCAACATATTCTTGTATCTTGTCTGATATGCCGCCTCTCTTAGCACCTTTGCCACATCAGCTTCTACAACGTCCTTCTCGCCCAATATAACTCTGGCACCTGCAAACCTGCCAACCGTTTCACCATCATTGAACAAAAGTATATTCGCTCCCTTAGGCAATCCGATTTTCTCAGGCTCATAAACAGGCATATCCGTAACAATCGTTCCCATAGTATTTTTCGCCATTTCGTAAGCTTCCTTAAGGTCTGTCACCTTTCTTACGTTGTTTCCATAAAAAGCCGTTTCTATTGTCGTTCTCGACATCGAAAAAGCACGATTCCCCGATGTGATTTGATCTCTTTTGAAATTTGATCTTGTTGACATTTAGCTTACCTCCCTTATTTTGTTTTTTATTCACATGCCGTTTTTTAATTGTATTGATTTTTATTCGTATACTATTTTTGCGCTACTTTTATTTAAAAAACTTAAATATATTTACTACTTTTTTAACAACCGTATCCTGTGCCGAAATCACCGCTTTCGCAAATGTGCTGTCCTGCCAAAACATCTGTGCCGCCAAGCACACCAGCTCAAACGCTATCACCATTATCAACAGTACTATGATTACCCTTGCAGCAATCTCTTTTCCCCCGACTTTCTTCTTTTTCGGTTCTTCCTCGCCGCTATCGGTGTAAAATGCATCTATCCTGTGAAGTGTATCGCTTGTAGCGTTAATTACCGCGGGCTTGTCCACCCCAAGCTTACTTTTCTCCCTATCCAGCGCCGCTTTCCAGCCCAACACTTTGTTTTCAGGTTCATTCACTGCATCTTTGTCAGCATCATCTTCCTGATTTTCTTCATGATTTTCTTCGTGCTCCGACATAGCCTGTTTTTCTTTTTCCATAACCAGTGCGGCAGTCCATGCCGACACCTTTTTTTCGTTTTCGTCCTCGGCATCCGAACTCTCAAACACATTGACTTTCGTAAAACTTTCCTGCTCCGCCTCAACCTCTTTCAAATCAATCTGTATGGTATCATGTCTCTCCGGCAACTCCACCTGCGGTATACTTCTTGTATTTTTCTTTATTTTCTCGTACTCTTCATCAAGCAGCTTCTGAATCTCTTCATTCTTCTTTGTGAACGTGAAATACTTATCCTGCATGCCGTCGTCTCTTCCCTCACCGAATATGTGTGCTTCCAACTCTCTTGTAGACACGCTGTCCGGTCTATCTATCATCTCATTAAGTCCGCCCACTTCAAAGTCCTCATCAGGCGGCAGAGGCACATCTTTTTCGGACGCCTTCTCCTGTTCTTTCGGTTCCTCTTCTAATATCTCGTCCTCTTCCGATTCCGGAGCCGGAGCCGCCTCCTTTTTCTCGCTCCAGTCAAATATTACCTCTTCCTTTTTCTTCTCCACGTTAAACTCCGGTACACTCCATTTAAATTCTTCATTATGGTGTACCGTCTTTTCTTCCTCTTCGGAAACCTCTTTTTCTTCCAATTTATCTTCCGAATTTGCTTCGTCCGTCTCTACCGGCGCTTTTTTAGTCTTTGCTCCACATTGACTGCAAAACACATCATCCTCATCGAGCAAATATCCGCACTTGCTACAATACATCGCATTCCTCCCGACACTAATCTTCCCACGAATTTATAGTTATAGTTATTATATAACACAGGTACTAAAATAGCAATGTTAGCCTTGCCAACATCTAGCCCAGAATCATTTTAAGTTCCTCGGACAATTCCCTCGTGATAGGTCTTCCTTTCACTTTTATAATGTATCCCCTATCTTCAAGCTCCCGTATCGCCCTCTTGGCTTTGGACACACTGACTCTTTCTTTTTCAGGAGGATATTCCGTCATCTCGCTTATGATATCATTATCTATTATCGGATTATATTCTCCAAAAACATATTTTTGCATGCAAATAGACAGTACTCTTTTTGCCTCTTTACTGCACCCGCTCAGTTTGCCGCTCTCTTCCATCTCATTGACAAGTCGTTTTACATACTCAAATTTTATTTCAGCATTATCCATAAACCTAAGCACGCTCTCCTGTCCCTGCTTGATGATTTCCAAAAAATCTTTCACAAAAAAAGTCATGTCCCCATGATTTTTTATTTCAGAGACTTCAATAAACATGTCTTGATATCTATCTTTATTCTTTGCTATAGAATATGATACCGACATAGCTGTCCACATATCCAGCTTCTTCATCAAGTATGATGATAATATCAGGCGTCCCAACCTACCGTTACCGTCGTAAAACGGATGTATATATTCTAAGATATAATGTGAAATGATTGCCTTAATTAAAAAGTGAACATCTTTTCTGTTCATGAATGCAATCAACTCATTAATTTTATCCTTTATATTTTCTTCGCCCTCTATTCCCACATGTACTGTGTTCATGCCCTTTGCCACCTCTACATGCCCGTTACGAAAAAGCTCCCCGTCCGGAATATTATCTATAGTCTCATGCCCTATAAAAAGTTCATCGTATATTTTTCTAAAATCTTCGCACTCGCTTATTCCAACGTTCTCCGAGTTGCTTATACTCATATATTTATTTACTATCCCTGAAAGTCTTTTGGCTCTGCTCATCTCCTCTCGACTCTTGCTCATTCCGCTATTGTGGATTTCTTCGCCGATTTCTCTCTTGGTACTGTACACCCCCTCTATATCGTTCGTACTTTTTATCTCATTGATAATAAGGGTATTTCTGACAGACCTATACATATTTAGGCTCATATTCGCAGTTCTGTTAAATAGCTCCTTTGAATTCTTATAAATCTCCTCCGTAAGCTGCACCAACTCAGGAAGAGGAACGCAAAAAAGTTCATAACTGATATCTTTCTTTTTTTCGCCTTTGAAAAAGGGATTTATCACAAAATGCGTCTTTATGGTGCTATAAGCACTTTTTCTACTTTCTATCTCAGATTCCAATCTGCAATTGTTTTTTTCTCCCCATTCGTAGTATAAAGATTTTAATTTCCTATATTTCATGATTTTTCACGCCCTTTTTGCTAATATTTATTTAAAATATTAGCATATTTTAATTTATATATCAACACTATATAATAAATATTTAAAAAAGACTAATATTCATATATAAATTAAAAGGATTCTATAATAAATAAAGAATCGCCGATTTTATTTTCGACGATTCTTCATTTTTATCGTATTTTCGGTTCTATCCTAACATTTGATATAGAACCTATATTTTTGGTACTATCTCAATATTTGATATAGAACTACAAATAAAAAAGAGCAGCCCAACTATACTGCTCTTTTTAGGGGTGGTCGAAATGGTCTGAAATACATCAGTCCATTTTGACTGGTTTATACTTCACAAAGAACTATTTTGCAACGTAGATGATTACATCGTAAACGCCTTCGTTGTCCTTACCGTCTTTGTTTGTATCGAATGCCCATACACTGTATCCCTTTAGGATAGCTGATGGATAACTTACAGTATATACATACTTAGTCTTTTCTTTGTTCAATTCTGCTTTGTATACTACAGCCTTAGAAGAAACTGCGATGATGTCCTTAACATTTACGTCAGCTGACATATCAATCATAGTGTTCTCAGTTACTGCATTAGCAATAGCATCAACTTTCTTAGTATCAGCATCACCTACTAGAGTAGCCTCTGTTACAATCTTGCTTGCATTAGCTTCTAGCTTGAACAACTGGATTGCCATAGGGTTGATTGCATTAGCACCTGTGAATACTTTTTCTGCATTAGCAGTATACTCAGCAGCACCTGCAAGACCTGTGATAGCAACACCTGTCTCTTCGCCTACTAGTACATCAGCAGTGCTGTTGATTACAGCATATACAGCTGCACTTGTACCGCCTGCGATAGCCTTGTCGATGATTAGAGCTGTGATTGCTCCGTTTTCAATCATAGCCTGTACTTTTGCTTTCTTTCCAGTCTTGATGTTTGCAAGCTCAGAAACTGCATACTCACCTTTTTCATTCTTTGAGAATACTGCAGCCTTAGCGTCTACAACATACTGCTTATCAGCATTGTCTGTATCAACTAATACTCTTGAGCTGTTGAATTTAGCATTTGCAAAATCTTTAACTTCTGCTGCTACTAGTTCAGCAATCTGACCGTCTTTGTTAAGTGCATACTTAACTACGTGGTTAGCAACCTTATCGTCAGTAAGTCCGTTCTTCTTAGCTTTCTCAGCTAGAGGGAACAACTTAACTGTTTTATCTGTAGTTAGAATCTGTACTGCAGGAGTGAACGCTTCTAGTGCAGACTTCTGTGCAACACCGTAGTTGTAAGAACCCTTAACTAGTTCTGCAGCGTAGATAGCTCCTGAAGCATCCAAGAATACTTTTACTTCTTTACCGATACCTAGGTTTGCAGCACCGTCAACAGCATCTACTGCTTTGTAAGCTTTGTCATTGATAGTGTATTTCTTGTCAGCAAACTTAGTAATCTTACCTGTTACCACTTCAGTTCCTACTTCAACCTTAGTGATTACTTCTTTTCCTTCAACTGTTGCAGTGTAAACATATACTACGTTATCTTCTGCAATCTTATCCAATGACTCTACGCCAACAAGCTGGAATGATTTAGTATCAATGTTCTTGCTGTCGTCAAGAGCGAATTTCTTTCCTAGCAAGCTCTTAGCTTTTACCTGCTCAGCGATGCTCTTTGGAGCTTTTGCTTTTGCACTGATTTCCCACTTAGCTGCTGAGAATACTTTCTCTACTTTTGTTCCATCAAGCTTAACTTCCAATACGAACTCGTCTTTCGCATTTACAGCTGCAATTGCCTTAACTACTCCGTTTACGAAGTTCTTAGTCTCAGCTCCATTGATGTCAGCTTTCTTAATGTTCTTGTAAGTCTTTTCACCTACTTTGAACTCGCCGTCAGCTACATATTCACCTTCTAAAGTAGTTGAGTTGACTTTTGCGATAGCGATGATCTTCTTATCTTTGCTGTAAGTGTTTACGTTCTTACCGATGTAAGCTTTTAGGTTAATCTTTGAAGCTTCTGTTCCTTCGATAGTCTTAGCATCTTTATCAGCCTCAGCACCTAGTCCTGAGTTAAGTAGAGTAACTACTGTTTTACCGTCCTTAGCAGTCATTCCCTTAGTTAGACCCTCTTTGTCTACAGCTACTTTCTGTACTGTTAGCAAGTTGTAGATAACCTGAGCACAAAGCTGCTTGTCAAGACCGTCAAGGTTTCCAGGTACGTCAGTGTAAAGACCAACTTCCTGACCCTTAGTTACATAGTTTGCAGGCCACATACCAACTAACTCAGCTGATTTTGAAATGTAACCGATAGATCTTAGAGCCATAGTTACAGCTTCATTTAGAGAGATAGTTTTTCCCGGCATAGCATTGCCTCTGCCGTCTCCAAGCATGATTCCCTTAGCATTACAGAATGAAAGGTAAGGAACAGCCCATCCGTATCCCTGTACATCTTTGAAAGAAGTTGCTGATGATTTAAGTGCACTTGCAGGAATAGCTAATGCTCTTGTAATCATAGCAGCGAACTCTGCTCTTGTTACAGCCTTAGTAGGCTCAAATGTACCTTTTTCAGTTCCTGTTACGATTCCCAAATCATAACAAACTCCGATAGCTTCTTTATTTGCGCTCTTAGCGATATCACTAAGACCTGCCTGAACTGTAGTCGTTACAGCCGGCTTAGCTTCGTCTTTCTTAACATCTGTTTTAGTATCAGCAAATGCCATAGAGAAGCTTGTTAGTACCAGTGCCATAGTAAGCACAATTGAAAGTACTTTCTTCATGTTAAAATTCCTCCTTAAAAAATACTCCGAAGGGGAGTTTAAAAATTTGTTAATCTCAAATCCTCCTCCCCTTCTGAAGATGATTTGACGTATCCATAGAATTGTAATGAGATATACTCCCACAATTTCTATCATAAGAATTATACAGGCAACGCAACCATTTCGTCAACCTTATATTTTTTTTGTAATATAACTGTAACACGATACTAATATCATGTTTTCGGGCTTTTTTGTCTCATCGGACAAGAAGCTGCATGCCTCACATCAGTGTTCGCATTATTAAAGCTCAAATACCGGGTACAGGTATGTTCCGCCCAAGACGTCCGTTTCGGATATGTTGTTGCCTGCATCGTCGCCGGATTTAACCCCCGCAACAGCTTCATACAGGTACTTCCATTTCACCGAATTATCCTGATTCAGCTTATCTATTATCATGAAATATGTTCTGTCTCCGTTGTCGACTTTTTTCTCTCCGTTAAGTTCCTTTTCCGTAACCGCACAAGGCTCCCACAATGTCTCCTTTACCGTGCTTTCTCCCAGTCCGCTTTTGCTGCTTCCTTCAAGCCAGATAAGATTTTTAAATCTGCCCTTGTTCTCTCCTATTACGGACCCCGATACAGATCCGCCGACTCTTGAAGCGTTATATCCATACTGCACACGCCCGGTATTTTTTCCTACCAAGCCGCCTACACGGACATTTCCGGACACTTCGTTTCTATTATATACATTTTTCACTATGCCGTTGATATTTTCTCCTACTATTCCTCCGACATTAGCTACGCCTGTAATTTTTTCTTCATTAATACACAGCTGTATCAATGCATTTTCTCCTGCCATTGCAGCTATGCCTCCGGCAAAGTTCCCTGACACCGCTCCGCTGTTTGTACATTTCTCAATTGTGGCATCCGTGCTTCCGGCTATGCCTCCGGCTCCGTTCCCTTCTATCTTGCCTGCATTACTGCAACTTATTATAGAGCATTTCTGTCCGCTTCCTATAATGCCGCCATTAACGCCTGTTCCTTTAATATTCCCTTCGTTGCGACATTTTTCAATCTTGCACTCTATATTTTCCGTCGGTTTGCCTACTATGCCTCCTGCGTTATAATCTTTTGTTTCCACTGTTCCTGCATTCGTGCATGATGTTATTACCGCTCCTGCGTTCATCAAGCCTGCAATGCCGCCCACGCCGTTGGATCCGTAAACATTGGCTCTGTTTGTGACACCGGAAATAACCGCCGTTTTCTCCGCTTCACCGACAACTCCGCCTGTTCCTATATCTCCTTTTACTATAACATTGTCCATCACCGTGCTTCCGGTAATCGTTCCCGATGCTTTGCCGCACAATGCTCCGGTACTGCTTGCACCCTCAAATCTGCCCGAGTCTATAACAAGGTCCGATATCACTGCATTTTTTGTCATTGCTCCGAACAGCCCCGTGAAGTTCGCCGCTGTTTTTCTTCCGGTGTATCCGGTATAGATGTTAATATTTTTCATCGCACCGAGACCTCTGATATCAAGTCCCTTTATCTTGTAGCCCTCTCCCTTAAATACTCCGTCAAACGGCATCTCGGGATTGCCTATAGGCTCGAAATTTCCGTTGCTCCAATTGTCTTTTTGCACATCTTCCATTTCTTTGTTGCCTATCTTCGTCATAGGCACAACTTTAGCGAAGTCCGCATCCACTACAATATCGTTTTTTAACATGAAATATGCTTTTTTCCCTATAAACTTTCTGACATTGTTAAGCTGAGCTGCATTAGTTATTTGATAAGGATTTGCCTGAGTCCCGTCTCCTTTTGTGAACTCACCGCTGACTACTTTATCCGCCGATCCGGAAATATTCTTCTCGCTCCTTTTCACCTCCAGCAATATCTTAGCTGCCGCCGCTCTTGTAAGCGGACTCTTGGGACGCAAAAATCCGAACTCGTCGCCTCTCATATAGCCTTTTTTATACATTATATCCACGCCCTTGATTGCCCAGTCGGATACCTCACCGGCATCCTTTGCCAGCTTATATCCCGCTCCCGATAGATCATTGGTAGGAACTATCCCCGAAACAATCTTTGCCGCTTCTTCTCTGGTAATATTCTTGCCTATTCCGAAAGTCCCGTCTCCCAGTCCGTTGGTGAGCCCGGATGCAAATGCTATCTTAATGGCTTTTACATACCACTCATAACTCTTCACATCTGAAAACGGCAGGTTCACATTCGATATATCCGGAGTATCTGTCATAATATTTGTCACTGCGGAGAAAAATTCTTCTCTTGTTATGAAATTATCGGGTTTGAATGTCCCGTCCGGATTACCTTTCATCACATAGTTGGCTACGGCTTCATTCACTATATTTTCCGCCCAGTGTCCTCTGATATCCTTGAAGGCAATTTTGGCATTTCCCGATGCCGGAACAATGACACTGCCCCCTACGATGATTCCCAAAGCTATAGCTGCTACCCTTTTTAAAATTTTCATGACAATAATCTCCTTTCGGCTCCCTTTTTCGGCTATTTGTCTCATATGTCTATCATTTTATCATGTAAAACACCAAATAGTATACCTATTTATCGAAATTATTGAAATTAATAAACGAAAAACCGGGGGAAACTCCTCCGGTTCAGTTCTGTTTTTATGCTACATGTATTTGTCTTTCAATTCCGCCAGTATCGCCAGCATTTCTTCCCTGTTTTCTCGGTTCTCGTCCTCAAATATTATCGTCTCGTCGTCGACTGTTTTGAGGTCCTCGTGCGAAAGCTCTCTTTCAGCAAAAGGGAACACCACAAGATTTTCTTTCTCTGCATGGCGCTGCAAAAGGTTTGCATATTCCATCGAATGTCCCACGACATCAAGGCGAATATCGTCGCTCAGCATCTTTCCGTCCATCAATGCTTGGATGCACTCTTCCAGCTGGCTGATATAAAGTCTTGCCATATCATGCTCCACCATCATACCGTTCTCAATCAAAATCTGTGCCTGTATACCAAGTTTTTCTTTCATGAACCTGAAAAGGATTTTTTCTTCCTTTCCATGATGTTGTCTGTCACTGTATCTTCTCACAAACTCTATCGCTTTTGTAAAATCCTCGGGAACAACTCTGTTATTCTTCATAGCTTCTGCAGCCATGGCTCTCAAAACATGCGTAAACTCCAGAATATTTTCGTGCTCCTGCTCTAAAACTTTAATGCCGTTCATATTAAGCTTCCTGCTGTGCCAAAAACTCGTTAATCTCCGAAACAAGCTTGTCCGCATTCATTCCATGCACCATGCATGCATCCTCAAGGCTTTCAAATCTTGCAGACGGACAACCAAGACATCCCATACCGTTAGACTGCAATATCTGAACCACTCCCGGTCCCATCATAACAGCTTCTCCAACCAATGTGTTTTTTTCTACTTTATTTGACATAATAATTATCTCCTTTCAAATATGCTTATATTAAAAGCTTTTTGTTTCGACTATGACATTATAATACTCTATAAATAAAATTAAAAGTATGATTTGAATCAAGTTTTGAAAATTTTATTTTATTTTTTGATGGCAAATCGTTTAATTTTTTGAGTTGTGGTTTTTTCAAACTCGGTCTCTCTAATATTAAATCGTTTTACTCTCTTATAACCTGTCATTTTGTCATTGGCTTTATCTATAGCTTTGCTGATAATATCTGTTACATCCTGCTCGTTATATTTACCGATACTTTCTTGTATATTCTCATAATCCGGGAATATTTCCGCAACTATCACGGTGTCTCCGGATTTGTCATCATCAAGCCCCCAAACTACTACCTCTTTGATAAACGGACTTTCAGACAGAACAAATTCGACTTCTTCAGGGAAAATATTCTTTCCGTTTTTAGTAACAATGACGTTTTTTTGTCTTCCCGTAATATATAAAAATCCTTCCTTGTCAAAGTATCCCAAATCTCCGGTGTACAGCCAACCGTCTTTTAAAACTTTTGCTGTTTCCTCAGGGTCTTCGTAATATCCGAGCATCACGGTGTCTCCCTTGCATTTGATTTCTCCGATGCCGTTTTCATCAGGGTTGTCTATCTGCACTTCCAGTCCCGGAAGCGGTAGCCCTGCCGATGCAGCCTTGGAATACCTGTCCTTGTTCACCGCAATGATAGGAGAATTTTCCGTCATGCCGTACCCTTGTATCATGTTCATTCCAAAAGCATTGAAATCCTCTACTACTTTCGGGTTGATTGCCGCCGCTCCCGTAATCATCAATTTCACACGACCGCCAAGTCCCTCGTAGATATCTTTATAAAATTTCCTCATGGCTTTTATGTTACGTTTTTCCAACCTGCCGGATATCGCCATCGCTTTTTTCAGCGTCTTGGATTTGCCTGACTGTTCCGCTTTTTTCCAAATTCTGCTGTGCATGCTCTCAAACAGCAACGGCACTCCTACAAGCAGGCTGACCTTTGCTTCTTTCATGTTTTTAACCACATGCTTCAGCCCCTCGCACATCGCCACTGTAGCTCCCTGATGAATGGCAGCCAGTATATGGCAGTTGAATTCGTAAGTATGATGCATAGGGAGTACCGAAAGTCCCACCAGCCCTCTGTAGCTGACATATTGACAAACATTCTCCATGTTTGATGTTATGTTTTTATGAGACAGCATTACTCCTTTTGCCATTCCTGTAGTTCCTGATGTATATATAATCGCACACAGTGCGTCTCTGTCGATTTCTCTTTTCATATATTGGAGCTGCAGTCCTCTTTCTATAAGCTGCTTTCCCCTGTCCAGCAAAAATTGGAAGGACTTATTTTTCTCATCTTCATGAACGCTGTCCATACTTATGATATATCTGAGATTTTCGGCATTCTTAATCGCAGAAAGAACCTTTTGTCCCTGTTTACTGGAGTATATAATGGCATCCGCCCCGGATCTGTTCAGCAGGTTTGTTATCTCTTCCTCGGGAAGTTCTTTGTCTATCGGAACTATCACTCCCACTCCGTTAACAACTGCCAGATATGATACCACCCATTCGTAGCGATTTTCTCCTATTAATGCAATTTTAGCCCCTGCCAGATCCATATCCAAAAGAGCGGTTCCCAGATTGTTTATGTCATTTCTGAACGAAATAAAACTTACCTCTCTGTACGGACCTCCGGGTTTGTCTTTCACCAAAAACGCAGGGCTCTTACCGTAGTTCTCGGCACCATAGTTCACCAACTCTTTCAGATTTTTTATATTCAGATTCTCATATAGTTCGTTTCTGTATTTTATACTGTTCAATATCCTGCCTCCATATGTTATTCTGCAAAAATAAATTCCGTCTGCTACTCTGCAAGAGTAAATCCCGAACCGCCTGTGGATGATACCTTGCCGCCCGAATCTATAAATATAGCCTCTACGCCCGCTATTTCACTAATAAACTTCTCTGCTCTTTCTTTTCCCAAAAGCAGACAACATGTTGATATTGCATCGCCCTCTACGGACTCTTTTGAGAGAATACTCACAGCATCCAAGTCTGTCTTTACCGGATATCCGGTTTTGGGGTTCAGCACATGGTGATACAGCACGCCGTCTTGCTTGAATTGTCTTTCGTAAATCCCCGATGTCACCACCGAGCTGTCTTTTGACTTTACTGCTCCAACTATCTGAGAGCCGCCGGAAAACGGTTTTTCCACGCCTATATTCCAAGGAAGCCCGCTTTGCTTTTCCCCTATGGTCAATACATTTCCGCCAAGGTTTATGATTGCTCTATCTACGCCTTCTTCCCTCAGCATATCCGCAACTCTGTCCGCTATATACCCTTTTGCGATTGCTCCGAGGTCAATCTTGGTCTTCGGATCCGCCAACCGGACAGTCTTCCCTTCTATCTTTATATTCTTGTATCCGACATGCGAGAGTGCCTCTTCTATGGATTTCTTTGCCGGCACCTTAGGGTTTTCTCCCGAAAAGTCCCAAAGTTCACTTACACCGCCTATAGAAACATCAAACAGCCCATCCGTTTTTTTAGAATAATATATCGCTTTCTTTAAAAGCTGTACGGTCTCCGGTCTCACTTGCACAGGGGTTCCGCCGGCATTATTTATTTTATAAATATCGCTTCCCTCAACTGTTTTGCTAAGTATTTTTTCGTAGTCTTTGCATAATTGCAAACCTCTTTCAGCAAGTTTTTGATCTTCCGTACCATATACCGAAATGGTGCAGGTGGTATCCAATACAAAACTCTGAGCTTCCGCCTTGATATTCATGTTGTTTGTTGTATGAAATTTTTTATCACATCCGGTGAATGTGAATCCGAAAGCTACCATTGCCGCAAGGCATACCACCATCGCAATATTTGTTTTGTTCTTTAATCTCATGTCTTATACCCCATAAGTTCGGTTCTAACCAAGCTCCACCATATGGAAAGTTTTCTTGCCTTTTTTAATAAGCAGTTTGCCGTCATCAAACATGTCTTTTGTTATGTAAAGTTTTTTATCTGTCACTTTTTCGCCGTTTATGGTGAGTCCGCCCTGCTCTATAGTCCTAAATCCCTCGCCGTTGCTCGGTACCAGACCTATCTGTTTTATAAGATTCACTACTCCCATTCCGTCTCCTGCAAACTCGGCTTCGGAAATAACGGTCTTAGGAACATTCTCCATATTGCCGCCACCCTCAAACAATGCTCTTGCCGCATTCTGCGCCTGCTCCGCTTTCTCTTTTCCATGTACAAGCTTAGTAACTTCAAATGCCAAAATCTCTTTGGCTTTATTAATTTCCGCTCCCTCAAGAGATGCCAGTCTTTCGACTTCTTTCATAGGCAAAAACGTCAACATCGACAAGCATGTTCTAACGTCCGCATCCTCAACATTTCTCCAGTACTGATAGAAATCATAAACGGATGTTTTCCTTTCGTCGAGCCACAATGCACCTTTCTGAGTTTTTCCCATCTTCTTACCCTCACTGGTAGTCAAAAGGGCAAATGTCATGCCGTACACCTGCTGACCTTCCTCACTTCTCACCAAGTCTATGCCGCCCAATATGTTCGACCACTGGTCGTCTCCACCAAACTGCATCTTTACTCCGTGTCTCTTGTAAAGCTCAAGAAAATCATAAGACTGCATTAGCATATAGTTGAACTCAAGAAACGACAGTCCTACTTCCAGTCTCTGTTTAAAGCATTCCGCTCTCAACATTCTGTTAACCGAAAAATGTCTACCTATGTCTCTGATAAAGTCTATATAGTTAAGATCCCACAACCAGTCCGCATTATTGACTGCCACAGCTTTGTTGTCCGAAAAATCCACGTATTTATCAAAAAGCTTTTTAAAATTGTTGCAGTTCTCCATTACGGTTTCTTTGGTCATCATCTGCCTCATATCAGTACGTCCGGACGGATCCCCTATCATTCCTGTGCCCCCGCCTATTAGAACATACGGGATATGTCCATATTTCTGCATATAAATCATTACTATTATCTGCATGAAATGCCCTATATGCAGGCAATCTGCCGTAGGGTCAAATCCTGTATAGAATTTGACCTTTTCCTTGGCAAAAAGCTCCCTTATTTCATCCTCGTGTGTTGTCTGTTTGATAAAGCCTCTTTCTTTGAGGACATCAAAAACGTTATCATGTTCACTTATATCAAAATCGAAAAAATTCATAACCTCTCCTCCGGCATAATCTATTTTGTTCCGTAGAGTCTGTCTCCTGCGTCTCCAAGCCCCGGAACTATGTATTTATGCTCATTTAAATGACTGTCTTTCGCTGCAACGAATATATCCACATCCGGGTGTGCCTTTTGAAGCACCGCTATACCCTCGGGAGCTGCTATCAGGCACATGAATATAATCTTCTTGCCGCCTCTTTGTTTTATAAAATCTATTGCCGCCGCTGCGGATCCTCCGGTCGCCAACATAGGGTCAACGACGAATACTTCTCTGTGTTCTATATCTGTAGGAAGCTTGCAATAATACTCTACCGGCATATGGGTTTCGGGGTCTCTATAGAGACCTACATGTCCGACTCTTGCATTAGGAACAAGTGACAGCATACCCTCGACCATACCGAGTCCTGCTCTGAGAATAGGTACTATGGCAATGTCTTCTCCTTTCAACATTTTTACTCTTGCTTCTGCAACAGGTGTCTGCACAGTGACTTCTTCCAGCTCCAATTCTCTTGTTGCCTCAAATGTCATAAGTGTGGCAATCTCTGTCGCAAGTGCACGAAACTCCTTTGTTGTGGTCTCAATAGATCTCAACAATGCGGTCTTGTGTTGAATTAACGGGTGATCAAATACGTATACTTTACTCATGTTTACCCTCCTGTTACTTTACATCCATATGTTAATTGCATTGTGCAAATAACTGCCTTTTACATCTCATCCAGCATATCTGTTCTTCTCTTATGTCTTTCCCCTAAAAATGTGGCGTTCAGCCATTCATTTGTAATCTCAAGAGCTTCTCTGTTTTTTAAAATCCTGCCTCCAAGCGCCAGTATGTTCGCATTATTATGCTCCTTTGCCAGCCTTGACATTTCAGGGCTGGTGCATAATGCCGCCCTTACCCCTTTAACTTTGTTTGCGGCTATTGATATTCCTATGCCCGTGCCGCAGCAGACTATCCCGCAGTCCGCCTGCCCCGAAGCCACATATTTTCCACATTTTTCCCCAAATTCAGGGTAGTCCACCGATTCTTCATTATCGGTTCCCAAGTCTACTATCTCATATCCTGCGGCTTTCAATTCGTCTGCCAGAAAATCTTTTAATTGATATCCGCCGTGATCACTTGCCAATGCTATCTTCATTCTGTTACCATGCCTCTCTGAATTATACCTTTATAATATTATATCCTGCCGATTTGAGCATTCTGTTCATTACGGCCTCTCCCCTGCCGTCTTCAACATCGAGTGCTCCTGCAAGAATCAAGTCTACTTTCTCTTCATCCATTTTTCTGAGTTCGTCGAACAGGGTGTATGCAGCCTGCTCATATTCTTTCTCTCCGAAAAGAATCACTCCCACTCTTTTGCCCGATTTCTCTTCTGCGTTTTTCATTTTTTCAATGCCCGCTTTTATCTTTTCTCTATCTCCTATAAAAACCGCCATTTCCGCTCTTGGAGCATAGTGTCTGTATTTCATTCCGGGAGCCTTAGGTCTCACATCTTCTTCGTGATGATTATATCTCTCAAGTGCCTTGTCGGTTAAAATCTCCATCCCGAGCGTTCTTTCAATATCTTCTTTCGATATCATTCCCGGTCTTAAAATCATAGGAACTTCCTGTGTTAAGTCCAAAATCGTAGATTCTATTCCTACCTCGCAGCTATCTCCTGCTATTATCATCGACACCTTCCCGTCCATATCTTCTATAACATGCTTTGATCTGGTCGGACTCGGTCTGCCCGAAACATTTGCACTGGGTGCCGCTACAGGAACCCCCGACTTTTCCAGCAATTTCAGTGCTTCATGATTTTTCGGCATCCTTACCGCAACTGTTTCCAGCCCTCCTGTGGTTCTCTCAGGTACTTTTGCCGATTTTTTCAATATGATGGTAAGCGGACCGGGCCAAAATTCTTCTGCCAGTTTCTCTGCTGTCGTAAGATCCGCCTCGGTTATCTCCTTTAGCATATCGAAACTGTTCACATGAAGAATGAGGGGGTTGTCCGACGGTCTTCCCTTTGCAGTGTATATTTTCTCAACAGCCTCTTCGGACAATCCGTTTGCCCCTATCCCGTATACGGTCTCTGTCGGAAAAACTACGGTCTCTCCCGCCTTTATAAGTCTTGCCGCCTCAAGCAATGCCGCTTCCCTCTCATCATCATTCAATTTTAAAAAATCATAAATTCGGGTCTTCATTTTCGTGTATTCCACCTAGAAATTTTTCATTTTCTCAGCCTGCTCGTTAGTAATCAAGCTATCTATTATTTCATCCATGTCACCGTCGAGATAGGAGTCAAGTTTATATATTGTCAACCCTATTCTGTGGTCTGACACTCTTCCCTGAGGGAAATTATATGTTCTTATTCTTTCACTTCTATCTCCCGATCCGACCTGACTTTTTCTTGCATCGGATATTTCACGGTTTTTTTCTTGCATTATAGTATCATAAAGTCTTGCTTTCAAAACCTTGAATGCCTTTTCCTTGTTTTTAAGCTGGGATTTCTCGTCCTGACATGTAACTACAAGCCCTGTCGGCATATGGGTGAGTCTTACCGCAGAGTCCGTTGTATTAACGCACTGACCGCCATTTCCGGAAGCTCTGTAGACGTCCACCCTGACGTCGTTAGGATTCAAATCAACTTCAACATCGTCTACTTCCGGAAGCACCGCCACCGTAGCTGCCGATGTATGGATTCTCCCGCTTGATTCCGTATCAGGCACTCTTTGTACTCTATGTACGCCGCTTTCATACTTAAGTCTCGAATATGCTCCTTTTCCCTTTATGAGAATTACCGCTTCTTTGATGCCCCCGATGCCTGTGTCATTCACATCCATCATTTCAACCTTCCAGCGGTTTCTCTCCGCATACCTCATATACATTCTAAGCAAGTCTGCACCGAAAAGTCCTGCTTCCTCTCCTCCTGTTCCCGCTCTGACTTCCAAAATTACATTCTTCTCATCATTCGGATCTTTCGGCAAAAGCAATATTTTCAGTTCTTCACTCATAGTTTCAATTTTTTCATCAAGATCTGATATTTCCATCTTGGTTAATTCTTTCATTTCATCGTCAAGCCCGCCCTCGCTCAGCATCTCCTTAGCTCCGGACAGTTCTTCGACAGCTTTCTTATATTCTTTATATTTATTCACAATGGGTTCCATCTCGCCCATTTCTTTCATATGTTTCTGCCAAACCGGTTGGTCGGCTATAATGTCCGGATTTGAAACCTTTTGGCTCAATTCCTCATATTTTTCCGTTATAAAATCCAATTTGTCGAGCATTTTAATATTTCCTCTCTATACTTATAAAAAAACCGGAAATAAATTAGATATTTCCGGTCGCCTATGCTACTCCATATTAAACTTTTTCTTAAATTTCTCAACACGACCACCACGGTTAATAAACTTTTGCTGGCCTGTAAAGAATGGGTGACAAGCAGAACAAACATCCAATCTTATCTCTTCTTTAGTTGATTTTGTTGTGAAACTGTTTCCACAAGCACATGTTACCTGACATTCCCTATAATCAGGATGTATATCTTTCTTCATATTTTCCACCTCTTTCTGTTACACGGTAATATTCGTATAACCCTGTCGAATATAATACCATAGATTTATTTGTTTAGTCAACGTTTTTTATTTGTTTTTTTGCAATGACTATGCGATCCAATCCTGCCAAATCTCTCTTTACACAAATATTTTCGTATTTACCGGTCTTATCCAAAAGCTCCGATACTGCCTCCCCTTGGTTATAACCTATTTCAAGAAAAATCTTTCCGTGCTTACCCATAAAGCGCCATGCATTCTCGGCTATCTGCCTATAGAAATCCAGTCCGTCACCGCCTCCGTCCAGCGCTGTTGTCGGCTCAAATTCAGCAACTTGTTTTTCCAGCTTCGGCACACTGTCACTCTCTATGTATGGCGGGTTGGAAACTATAATGTCAAATTTTTTCTTTCCGGTGCCGTTGCGTTTCTGTTTAAACCCGGAAAACATGTCTGCACATATAACTTTGACTCTTTTTTCCACTCCGTTAAGCTCCGCATTTTTCTCCGCAACACGGCAAGCTCCATCACTTATATCAACCGCCGTAATCTCCGACTTTTTCAGTTTTGTCGCCAAACTCACGGCAATCGCTCCGCTGCCTGTGCATAAATCCAGGATATCATAGGATGATCTTTTTTTACCGTCAGCCTCAATATCATTAAGTATTTCTTCTACTAAGGTTTCTGTATCTGCCCTTGGTATAAGTACTCTTTCATCAACGAAAAAATCCAACCCCATAAAGCTCTGCTTCTGAGTAATGTATTGCAAAGGCTTATGAGAAGCCCTTTCATCTATCAGCTCAAGATATTTTTCACACCGCACATCATCAAGCTCGTCTGCCATATGCAGAAAAATAAAAGTTCTGTCGGCTTTCAGAAAGAATTCTAAAAGCAGTCTGCTATCGACTTCCGGTGTGTCAAGCTCGGCTCCCCTAAGCCTGTTTTCCGCTATTTTCAATAAGTCATTTAATCTAAGTCCCATTTGCCCTCCGATTTTTCATCAGCTATTTCATCAGGTTCTATATCCGATTTTTCAACTGATTCTTTATCCGGTTTTCCGTCCGGTTCTACAGGTCTTCCGTCCTGCCCTATTGTTCCTTCATACTCCGGGGTATCTTTTGGAACATCTACAGCACGAATAGCCGCTATAGCTACCTCAAGCTGACTGTCATCAGGCACTCTTGTTGTTATTTTTTGCAATAACAATCCCGGAATGCTCAGTATCTTGACCGCCAGGTTGTCACTCTTTCCCGCAAATCTCAAAAGTTCAAAGCTTATTCCTGCGATAACAGGAACCAGCAGCAATCTTGACAACACTCTCCAAAGAAGATTCGGCCATCCCAACAAGGAAAACAGCACCAAGCTTATTATCATTACAAACATTAAAAAACTTGTTCCGCATCTCGGGTGCAGAGTTTCAAATTTTCTACAGTTTTCTACCGTAAGCTCAAGCCCGTTTTCAAAGGCATGTATACATTGGTGTTCCGCTCCATGATACTGAAAAACTTCCTTTATATCTTTCATAAGAGAAATCAGGGCTATGTACCCTACAAACATTAAGAGTCTTAAAATGCCCTCTATAATATTTAAAGCAATGCTACTGTCTGTGAAATTTCTACCTATAGACACCGCAGCAGTAGGCAAAATGATAAAAATGCCTATCGTAAACACCAAAGATATCAGCACGGAAGAGTAAAGCATTATATTCCAAAGTGCTTTTTCCCCAAACTTCCTTGAAATCCAATTTTCCTTATCTGTTGTCTCTTCCTCTTCCTGTTCCAGGAAATCTGCCGAGTACATCAGAGTGGATGTTCCTGTTAAAAGTGCATCTACAAAAACAAAGACTCCTCGTATAAACGGCAATTCAAACAATTTCCCATGCTTTTTCAAAAGCTTCGTTCTCATGTGCAGTCCGCCGTCTTTTTTTCTTAAAACCACCGCCGTACGGTTTCCGCCTTTCATCATAATCCCCTTTATGACAGCTTGTCCGCCCATTTTGGTAGGTGATGCATTTTTAATAAATATTTTACTGAAATCCATATCAACCCTCTAATTAATCCTCTAATCCTATCTTTTTAATAATCTCTATAAAGTCGGAATTGTTTCTTGTCTGAACAATATTTCGGATGATTTTTTCTGTAGCATCCTGATTCCCCTTATTGCTCATCGCCCTGCGCATCAACATTACCGCATCCATCTCTTCAGGCTTCAACAGCAGGTCTTCTCGCCTTGTCCCCGATTTGTTTAAATTTATTGCCGGGAATATTCTCATCTCGGACAGCTTCCTATCCAAGTGTAACTCCATATTTCCGGTTCCTTTGAATTCTTCAAATATCATGTCATCCATTCTGCTGCCAGTTTCTGTAAGTGCAGTAGCCAAAATGGTGACGCTGCCGCCCTCCTCAATCTTTCTGGCTGCTCCAAAAAGTTTTTTCGGTTTGTGAAGTGCCGCCGGATCCAACCCTCCGGACAAAGTTCTTCCCGATGGCGGAATCACCAAATTATATGCTCTGGCAAGCCTCGTGATACTGTCCATAAGAATCACTACATCCTTCTTATGTTCCGCAAATCTTTTCGCCCTCGCCAAAACCATCTCAGCAACTTTGATATGATGCTGAGGCAATTCGTCGAATGTGGAGTAAATCACCTCTCCCTTTATGGATCTTTGCATATCCACCACTTCTTCCGGTCTTTCATCTATGAGCAATACTATCAACTCTATTTCCGGATATTTTCTCTCTATGGCGTTAGCAATTTTTTTCAATAAAACCGTCTTTCCTGCTTTCGGCGGTGCTACTATCAGACCTCTCTGTCCCCTGCCGACAGGTGCAATCAAATCTATACATCTCGTAGCTATATCTTTTGAGTCTCCCTCAAGCTCCAATTTTTCAAACGGGAATATCGGTGTGAGAGTATCGAAATCTTTTCTCTTGATTGCCATATCAGGCATATCATCATTTACCTTTTTCACATAAAGAAGTGCTCCGAATCGTTCTCCCTCGTTGGGCTTTCTCGAAATACCCAAAATTTTATCTCCCGTTTTAAGATTAAATCTCCGTATTTGCGTCGGGGAGACGTAAACATCCTTTTCGCTCGTAAGAAAGTTATGAAACCTTAAAAATCCGAACCCTCCGTCAACAATCTCCAAAATACCTTCCACTTCCGGTCTATCTTCTGACGGTCCTGATGCTTCTTGATTTTTCTTATCAGCCTCGCCGGCTTCGTTCCGTGAACCTCCTTCATCCATAACAGCTGCAAAAATGCACTCCACAAGCTCATCTTTTTTCTTTGATTCCGCTTCTGAAATCCCCTTATCTTTTGCCAAATCTCTCAATTCTGCGACTTTCATAAGCCTCAATTCACTTATTTTCATTATTTTTTCCTCTGTCCTGAATGGTTTGCAGGGACTGCATATCCCGGCTTCTTATCAAGATTATGTGTTGTTTCAACGAATCTCACTGTCCCCGTATCACCTCTCATAATCACGGTATGTGTTTTTATCTTATTGTCTCCGACTTTTTTCACTCCCCTGAGCAAGTCTCCATCCGTTACCCCCGTCGCTACAAATATAACGGAGTTCCCCCCTGCCAAATCGTCTATTGTCAATACTCTTTCAAAGTCGTCATCAGGGTTATTTTTTCTGTCATCATCATTCATCGCGTGTAATCTGCCTTGGATATTTCCACCAAGACATTTTAATGCCACTGCTCCAATGACTCCCTCGGGAGCTCCTCCTATTCCTACCATTACATCTATGTCACTTTCGTCCACACATGTAGCTATCGCCTGTCCCACATCTCCGTCTCTGAAAAGCTTAACTTTGCAGCCGAGTTCTCTACAGGTTTTAATGTAACTCTCATGTCTCTCTCTTTCCTGAATCGTGACTGTCAATTCAGAGATATCTTTATCAAGAGCTCTTGCTATGTTTTCAAGATTTTCCTTAAGAGGTTTGCTTAAATCTATTGCATCTTTTGCTTTCGGTCCTACTGCCAATTTTTCCATATAAAAAACTCTCGAGTTAAGCAACTCACCCTTAGGCGCTACAGCAATAACGCTGATGGCATTTTCCGTTCCCTTAGCTGTAGACGTGGTTCCGTCAAGAGGATCTACGGCAATATCAACTTCAATATCACTTTCTCCTGCACGTCCTATCTTTTCTCCTATGTAAAGCATAGGGGCTTCGTCTTTTTCCCCCTCGCCTATTACCACCGTGCCTCTGATATCCACATAGTCGAACATCTTTCTCATGCCGTTTACGGCAGACTGATCCGCCGATATTTTATCTCCTCTGCCTATCCATGCAGCACTTTCCATCGCTGCCAACTCTGTAACTCTTGCTAAGCTAAGTCCTATATCCTTACTTGAAAAATCCATCATTTCCTCCTGATTTTCAGCTCTGATTCCCCTCATCAATATTTCTCTTCTGAACGACGACATCAATTGGTCTTCGATTCCGATTGTTTCTCGCCTATATTGTCTTCTTGATTTTTACTTTCCTTACTTTCTTTTTTCAGCCCATAGATTGTTTCTATCATATCTTTTATACCCTCTTCATCCGGCGTCCAATACCATGGTGCCTTTGTAGGCGGTATGCCGGGCAGCAAATATGTTGTCATTTCGCCCTTTGCCATATCTTTTGCCTTTATTGCAAGAGTAACGGCTGTACCCAATGTCATGTCGGTATCCAAATTTTTCACCGCTGTCTTTATAACTTTCGGTAATTTCGTACCGATAGCTCTATCTAATGCAGCTTTCATAAACTCCTGCTGTGCCTTTACTCTTCCTATATCGCCATCTGCATATCCTTTTCTAAATCTGAGATATTTCACAGCCGTTTTTCCATCAAGCACCTGCTCTCCCGCCGGTATATTGATTACTAGAGGCGGCTTATCATAAGGATCCGTATAGTGCATTGCTTTCGGAACATTTATAGGTACTCCGTCCATATCGTCTACAATCTTTTCAATTGCTTTATAATCCACTACAGCATAATAGTTTATAGGCATTCCCATAAGGATGTCGCTTACCGCCTTCGCCGTATTCAGCGGATTCTTCCTATATGCCGAGTTGATTTTTTGCTCTGCCACACTGTCGAACCCGTCTCTGTGATATTCCGTATCCCTCGGAATAGAAATCAAATCTACTTTGTCTTTTTTCTCATCATAGCTTGCAAGCATGATTGTATCTGAAAGCCCTTGATTAATTCCCAGAATCAGTACATTTACTTTTTTTGATTTTTTATACGTATCATAATATGGGCTATCTTTTGACGCAATCACCGGCAGTTCTTTTTCCAAGACTGCTTTAGGCTTGCTTACTATTCTCTTGTGCGCCAATACATGCTTCCATGCCATAGCTCCCCCAACTGCCATAACTATGATTAGCAATGCGATGATTAGCAAAACAACAATTAATACTTTGGCTTTCGACTTTTTTCGTCTGTTTCTCCTACTCATTTTTTCCCCTTTCAATTGAAGCGCTTTGTTAAATGCTTCCCTCTTTAAATTT
Organism: Bacillota bacterium; assembly: GCA_041844735.1. Lineage (GTDB taxonomy): Bacteria > Bacillota > Clostridia > Peptostreptococcales > Anaerovoracaceae > CAJPNN01. Next base: position 1,461 of record JBGZBP010000036.1, on the reverse strand, counting down.
CCCAATAAGTTCGGTCATTACTCCTTAGTGCCCTCGGTTTCTTTTTTCACCGTATACATCTCCCTCAACATTTCTTGAATTTTGGGTTGATCCGGTGTCCAGTACCAAGGTGCCCCTGTCGGAGGAATCCCCGGCAATAAGTGTGTATAAACATTCGCTTTATCAAGCGATATCGCCTTTGTCCCCAGCTTTATTGCTGTTGCAACGTTCAAATCCGACTCGACACTTTTTATAAAAGTTGCCGCCACCTTAGGAAGCTTCGGACTGATTGCTTTTGCCATTGCAGCATGCATAAACTCCTGATGTGTCTTAATTCTGTCAATATCTCCCCCGGGATAACCCTTTCCTCCGGGAACGTTGCTTTTTCTGAATCTCAAGAACTTCATCGCTTCCTGTCCGTTCAAAGTCCTCTGCCCTGCCGGAATATCTATAATTAACGGCGGCTTATCCCATATGTCTCTGTACTTCATATGAAAAGGCACGTTAACCTCTACGCCTCCCATGGCATCCACCATCTTTTCAACTCCCTGATAATCGATAACCGCATAATAGTTTATAGGAATCCCCTCCAAAATTTCGCTCACCGCCTTTGCAGTGCCGATTAATCCGTCCTGACTATATATGGAGTTTATCTTAAGTGATGCACCCGATTTGCCGGGTCTGCTAAAATATGTATCTCTCGGTATGGATATTATATCCACCCTTTGATTGTCAATGTCATAACTTCCCAACATCAAAGTATCCGTCAAATTATCATTAAGCCCCATAAGCAAAATATTAACTCTGTTGCTGTCCTTAAACTCTTGAAAAAAAGGGCTGTTCTCATTCACCAGTGTCCCCAGCTCGTCTTCTATGTTCGTACTCCCTCCGAAAATTCTTGCCTTTCCCACCTTGTCCAGCGCATAATTCAACGGCATTAAAAGCAATGTAAACATCACCAAGAATGCCAGAAAAGGTCTTACAAACTTACCTTTTTTCTTAGTTTTCCTTCTCATAACCGATTGTCTTTCCCCCTGTAAAAATTTATTGGCATAATGCTTTTTTTAGCCAAGCTTCAATATTTTCTTTGTCCTCCGATATCAGCTTTTCCACGAACGGTTCAAATTCACCGCTTCCGTCTTTCTTCCTTAACAGACGCACTACTTCTTCGGATTCTTCTATAAAATCATATCTGTAAATGCTGTTGTTTGCTGTCTTGGTCAGATATCTCGGATCCACTCCTCTTTCGCCCATGCTTTCACTGTAACAGTTGCTTGCTCCGACATGTATATCGACTTCCGCATATGGCATCAATCCCAGCATCTTAACTGTTTTTTCCGTCAGCTCTTTCAAGTTTATTGCCGACGACATATTAACACAAAAAACCTCTCCACCGTCTCCCAGTCTGCCGGCATCTATTATCAGATGTCCTGCATCATCAACCGGAATAAAGTGTGCCATAGCATCCCCCGGCGGACTTTC
>JBGZBP010000035.1:0-23523 GCA_041844735.1 Bacillota bacterium | reverse complement strand
TATAAGAGATGTATCAAAAATGCTTACTGTAAATCCCAATACAGTGCAAAAAGCATATAGAGAACTTGAGCGTCAGGGTTATATATACACCCTTTCGGGGCTCGGATCTTTTGTTTCAAGCTCTCTTGACATTAAAGTTGACGAACAAAAATTATCATCTGTCAAACATGATTTAATTAGTATTATTAATGAATTATTATTTATGGGATTGGAGAAAAATGAAATACAGGATATCTTTTCTCAATGTATTAGTGAAGGAGGGGCTGTAAGATGATAAATGTAGAAAATGTCAAAAAAAGTTTTGATAGTACCATAGCTCTAAATGATTTCAGCCTGCATGTCAAAAAGGGTTCAATATACGGTTTGGTAGGTACCAACGGTTCAGGTAAAACCACCATAATAAAACATCTTGTCGGAACATTCGTAGCTGATTCCGGTATCATAACCGTCGACGGAGAAAACGTCTATGATAATATCTCAATCAAAGAGAAAATCGGATATATTCCGGATGATTTGTCACATTATGCTCATAGCGAACTTAAGTATTGGGCAAAATATTATGGTTTAATGTATCCATCATGGAATAGCGAAAGATTTAATGAGATGCTTAAAATATTCGAGCTTCCTGATAACAGAAAACTTAGCAAGTTTTCCAAAGGTATGCAGAAGCAAGCAATCTTCTCTCTTGTAATGGCAACTATGCCCAAGTATTTGATACTTGATGAGCCGATTGACGGACTTGATCCGATAGTTAGAAAGTTGATTTGGAAATATATAGTCACCGATGTAGCGGAAAGAGAAATGACAGTGCTTGTTTCTTCTCACAATTTGAGGGAAATGGAGGGAATCTGTGATTCCATAGGTATAGTCGACCACGGGAAAATGGTACTTGAACGTGATTTGGACGAGCTTAAGAGTGACATACACAAGGTACAGGTGGCATTAAATTCACCGAGCGATTCCGCCATGAGCAAACTAAACATTCTTCACCGTGAAAAGCGAGGTACTGTGGATCTTTTAATCGTACGGAATAACAAAACCCTTGTTGATGAAGTAATAAATGAGCAGAGTCCTATTTTGTATGATTTGTTGCCCCTATCTTTAGAAGAAATATTCATTTATGAACTGGGAGGTGAGCTTGATGAAATCGCAAATATTTTCTAGCAAACAAGGGCTGTTATATATCAAGGAGAGATTGAATCGTTTTTGGATTTCGTCCCTCGTAATGTTTTTAGTTTATCTGTTTTCAGGTATAGTTCCTCTACTCTTATCAAGAGAGGATTTGCCCGAATATTATTTGCGAATGTCGCTTAATAACACAAGCCCTTTTTACATTATGGCTTTATTCGCATTCCCGATATCTATAGGAATATGCATGTTTAAATATCTTCACAATACGAGCTCGGTCAGCATTATGCATGCTTTGCCTTTTAAAAGATCTCAGCTTTTCAGATATAATTTCATTGCGGGACTCATATTGATTTTGATTCCGATTATAGTCACATGCGGATTGTATCTGTTACTTGCACGCCCTGTAATATTGGACGATATCAACATTTTCTCATATGGCATGATTTTTAAATGGCTGATATCTTCTATATTTATAGCTGTATTTATATATACCGTTACAGTATTTGCAGGCATTTGTTCAGCCAACATTGTGATACACACCCTACTTTCAATATTCTTCATAGTATTGGCACCTTTATTCTATGGTATTCTGAATATATATTTTGACCTTTACCTAAAAGGATATCCGGGCTTTGAAAATGTTCCTAGCACCATGGCGAAGCTCTCCCCTCTAAGCAACTCTATTGTTGAGGGTAACAATATCTCGGGTAAAATTTTCATAATATATATTTTGATAATGTTGGTTTTAGTTGTACTTTCAATTTTCATGTACAACAAACGTCAGTTGGAAAAGGCTACGGACTCTATCGCATTCAAAGTAGTCGAGCCTATCATAGCCATGTTGACAACATTCTTCGGCATGTCTCTAATGGGACTGTGGTTCTCAAGCATGAGTAACAGCAACGACAACAAAATAATGTTTGCAAATTTAGGATATATTGTAGGAGCAATAATTTTCTTTTTCATATCCTATATGATTATCAAACAAACTCCAAAAGTTTTTAATAAGAAAAACTTTAAGATTTTCGCTTTATACGCAATAATCTCAGTACTGTTCATCGGTAACATGCATTTAGATGTTGCTAATTACGGAAAATCTCATCCGGACAACTCGGATATTACTACAGCATCTTTGGTATTTACCGGAGCGAATTCGCTCCCTGCCATACCTGCGATAAATCAATATTCTTTATCAAAATATGACAGCTACAGCAATCCGTACGATACCGTAATGACCTTTGATGACAGGAAAGCTATAAATATGATAACGAAACTTCAGGAAGACACGGTCTCCATGGACAGCGATAATGTAGCATTCGATACTTTTTTCGATTTGAAGTTCTCTTATTCTACAGACGGTCATAAATCTTCGCCGTTCTATCATGATGTACTGAAAAATCAACACAGAACTGTAAATACCGATGTTGATAATATCATAAAAAACAAAAGTTTCCGTGCTTTTATTACCTCGGATGCTTTAAGTAGAAAAATCGAAAATGCCGTTTCACCTGAGTATAACAGAGGATTTGATATAATTTTATGGAAAAACTTCACCCAATTTGAAGGCGAAAAAGAAAATTCCTCAATACAGACTGCACACCGTGAGAAAATAGTAAACGCTTTACTCGCAGACTTTAAAAACGCAACATACGAACAGCTGACTTCCAGAACATTAGCACCTATATCAATAACCGTAAAAGCTGTGTCTAAAGATCCTATAAAGTATTATGATTATAGATCCGACCTGAATCGCAGCAGTAAGGTACGAAGCGTGGTGCAATTCTCAGTGTATCCTTGGTGCAAAAATACAATTAACGCTCTAAAAGAAGCCGGATATCCAAACATTCTTGAGGAAGAATATTCTCGTTTTAATAAGGCTGTGTTATGGAAGACCAGAGAAGAAATGCTGAATAACAAAGCTTCGGCTGTTGTATCCACATCGGATCCGGTTGAAATCAGACGTATTGTTGAATCTCTGAATCCTGAGGAACATTATTCCGATAGTGATACACGTTATTTCATCAGACTGTATTACAATGTCCCTATAAAACGTGTTGAACCTGACGGAATAGCTTCAACAAACTACTATTTTGAAACAAGCAGCTCTTCTTACACCCCGAAATAATAGGGTAAAATAGAGGAGCCGATGATAAATCTATAAATATTTACTGAATGATGTGCCGACCGCCTATTTGTTATGTTATATGATATTTGTAACTGACATGCGATCGGCACATTGTTATTGCAAATATTCAATTTCAAATTTAATTGAAATGTTCATAAATGAGTGCTATCATTGTTAGTGTATTATTAGAATATTATTGGTGTATTGTCAGCTTTATTCTTGCTATATTTTTATCAAGAGAGGGGTTCATTTCAGTATGGGGATTATTTTAGTTTTTAAGATTTTATTTTTAGGAATAGTGGAAGGTATTACAGAATGGTTGCCTATCAGCAGCACGGGGCATATGATACTTGTGGATGAGTTCATTAAACTGGAGTTATCTAAAGCCTTTATGGAAATGTTTCTGGTCGTTATCCAGCTTGGAGCCATTCTGGCAGTTTGTGTTATATATTTCAGAAAACTGTTTCCTGTCACAATGACTTCCGATAAAAAAAGAAAGTTGGATCACAAAAAAATATTGCTCTGGAAAAAAATAATTGTTGCATGTATACCTGCCGCTGTTTTGGGTGTTATTTTTGATGATATACTTGAATCAAAATTCTATAACTACCAAACCGTAGCAGTAACGCTGATTTTATACGGCATATTGTTTATACTGATTGAAAACTACAACAAAAAACGTATCCCGGATATAGTTGATGTAGATGAACTGACTTATAAAAAAGCATTTATTATCGGACTTTTTCAAGTTTTATCACTTATCCCCGGCACTTCAAGGTCAGGCTCGACTATAATAGGGGGAATATTGATAGGAACTTCCCGCACGGTTGCGGCGGAATTCACCTTCTTCCTGGCTATCCCCATAATGTTCGGTGCAAGCTTGTTCAAACTTCTGAAATTCGGATTTTCTTTCACAGGAACCGAAATTCTAGTTCTAGCCATCGGACTTTTTACCGCCTTTACAGTTTCAATATTTGCCATTACTTTTCTGATGAATTATATAAAGAAGCACGATTTTAAGATTTTCGGCTGGTACAGAATAGCACTGGGCATTCTCGTTATCTGCTACTTTACTATAGTCGGCAGCGGTAAATAAACAAAAATAGCATGGACACCCCATATATCACATGGTCCATGCTTTTGTTTTGTTATTATTTAATCCATCAAGCTGTAATTTAATCTTACGCCTACAGTCCCAACGCTTTCTTAGCTTCTTCAACAAGCTTAGTGAAGCCCTCTGCATCATGAATAGCAACTTCGGCAAGCATCTTTCTGTTGATAGTAATACCCGCCTTGTTCAATCCGTTCATTAAACGGCTGTAAGAGATTCCATTCATTCTTGCCGCTGCGTTGATTCTTGAAATCCAAATTCTTCTATACTCTCTCTTTTTAAGCTTTCTGCCTACATATGATGAACGAAGCGCTCTCATTACTGCAGGTTTAGCAGCTCTATAGGTTTTACTCTTAGATCCGTAAAATCCCTTCGCCTGTTTCAAAACTTTTTTATGTCTTTTATGTGCATTTACACCTTTTTTTACTCTTGCCATTAATCCTTACCTCCACTATTATACATTTAATATTGACTTGATTCTCTTCAAATCTGCACTTGTCAATGTTGTAGCTTTTCTAAGTCCTCTTTTTCTCTTAGTTGACTTTTTAGTAAGTATATGGCTTTTATATGCCTTATTTCTTTTAACCTTACCTGAACCGGTAACCTTAAATCTTTTCATTGCTCCTCTATGGGATTTCATCTTTGCCATTAGATTTTCCTCCAAATTCAAAATATAAGTCTATTTATCAGTCTTAGGTGCCAATACCATTATCAAGCTTCTTCCCTCAAACTCGGGCTTTTTCTCGATAACACCGTATTCACCACAAATCTCAGCAAAGTCTGTCATAACACCTTGTCCCTTGCTGACATAATCTTTCTCTCTGCCCTTAAATCTCAAGCTTACCTTAACCTTGTCTCCATCTTTAAGGAACTTAACGGCATTATTTGCCTTAACATTAAGGTCATGTGATTCTATAAACGTGCTGAGACGAACTTCTTTAACTTGGGTGACTTTCTGCTTTTTACGAGCTTCTTTTTCTTTTTTCTGTAGCTCATAACGGTATTTTCCGTAGTCGAGAATTTTACATACCGGTGGTTTCGCATTCGGTGAAATATTTACCAAATCCAATCTCTTCTCGTTTGCCAGAGCCATCGCTTCATCAATGCTCATAACTCCTAATTGCTCACCATCAGTGTCAATTACCCTCACTTCTTTATCACGAATTTCTTCGTTTATAAGATTCTCCTTGCTAATTGTTTTGCACCTCCTTAGATAAAAATAAAAAGCGGATAAACTACCCGCCCTCAGTCTCTTGGTGTCATAAACTTCTACTAACAATAGAATTACTTTCCAAAATATTAACCCGCCTGTCCGTTCAAGCAAGGTGAGAAGCGGATAACTTCTTCTTTTAAATACCATAATATGATAACACACCTATTTCTGCATGTCAAACATTTTTTCTCTCTGATTATCCTCCGTTAATGCGCAAAGTAAGTTCCGGTTTGAAAGATGTAAGTGATTTTACTCTGAAAAGGATTTTGTTATAGAATTTACTATTATAAATATATTGTGACCACAAAATTCATGGCTATTAAAAGAACTACAGCAATAATATATTCTCTTGTAAGCTTTGTAATCCAATATCTAGAAAAAAACAGTTCTTCAACTTCCGTCCTTATCTGCTTCCTCTTATTATATATTATCCCGGAAATGCCTATTATGATGAATTCCACAAGAAAAATAGCGCCTAAAAGAAATATATAGCTTCCGCATTTGAATTTCTTCATATCACTTATAATAGCATATAAACTCCATATCCATGCCGTAACTACAATAAAAACTCCACCAACAACATATATTCTTCGCTCATTTTTTAAAATTAATCCTTTTCTGATTTTATCCCTAAAATCCCTGTAGTTTACGTCTCCCATAGAAATTCACCATTTAATCTTAACCAAAAGTACAATATGCATATTGTATAGCATTTTGGGAAATAGGGTCTCCATCACTATCTACCCACGTAATCTTATACTGTATCGCATTATCACTCGTTCTATGCTTTCTTACCATTTCATCGTACCATAAACTTTTTGTATTTAATCCCGAATAAATCTCTTTTACTGTTAAGGCAAATGTAACACCTATACCTGGCAATATACCTAGCGGAGCTGTAATAGCAACCAAGAGAACACTTACTGGTAAATCTTCAACTATTTGTTTTAATCTTATATTACCTTTTTTTACAATTTTCAATGTTCTTGTATAGTCTCCTGCTTGACCATACAACGGATATGTCGTCCATTTAGACCATCCCCCAGAATACGGTACTATTTCGATTTTATCATTATCTAATATCCCATGATTGGGCATCTCTACTGTCGTGAAATTGAAATTATATTCTACTTTTTCATCGTTAATATAAACAGTGTTATCTGATGTTATTTCTATGCTAGCTGAATTTTCTCCTTCTACTACATCATATTTAATCCCCCCATGTACAGCTGCCTGTTTTCTATATATTGCTATATTTCCATTACTTAACTTCACCCAAGTCGTGCCCTTTCTAGCCTCAATCACTTCGCAGTCGTCCTGTTCTTGTATCAATGTTAAGGGATCATTCATTTGCAATTCTAGATTCTCCGCCGGAAGAGCATAAACACTGTCACAAATCATACAAACAATTAATAAGGTCACTATTAGACTTGATATTATCTTTACCATCTTACTAGATTCAATCACATTACCCATTATTATCATCCTCCTTTTACCTCAAATCATATACAAACTGCTATAAAATATCCATTTTTGTCCACACGTTACCTGTTTAATAGATAAAAATAGCTATTCTACTCTTTACTAAATAATATTGATATATTAAGGTGGTGTCAAGTAAATTTGGCAAATTCATATAAAAATTTTTTCGCTACAAATAATCTAAGCATAAACAGTAAACTTATCTACTTTACAAATATACCCTGACTTCCCCGCACATCCAATCCATTACTATTTTATCTGTAACCAATCTAATTTTAATCATCTCACAATATCTCTCCGGATATGTCGAGCCTTTCACAGTCTGAAATCCGCAAAATTCTACCGGATTCAGCCCGAAATCATTGCCTCTTATGATATCTTTTCTACTTAACGCTTTGCCGTTTTTATCCTCCGAAGATTTATATTTCACGCTGTAGCACAGCAAGCAGTGAATTTCATACTCCCTGCCTTCCTCATCCACCAAGGTTACTCTTATTTCATCCCCGAAGTATTCGTTTGTGATGTCCACTAACTTAAACTTCTTTTCTTTTGTTTCTTCTATCCACTGCTCAAAATCCGAAAATCCGTTTTCAAACCCACCCTCTTCATAAACTCTACGATTTTCATCAAACAGGAGAGTGGATTCCTCAGCAGAAATACCCTGCCAGAAAAACTTAAACTTATTCATTCTGCGTTTGTTCACACGAATCTCTTCACACTCAATATGAATAAGATTCACGTAAAGATGCAGGAAGCAATGCATCCCGTTATTTGTTTTATAAATATCGTATCCGTGACCTACATGTCCGAGATGCTCAAACGACTGCTGCCTTGCATAGGTATTCCTTCTCCAGTTGGCATCCGTTTCATATGATACGGATTTACAATTCACGAAAACAATGTCCATCACCTTTTTAGCATCTTCATTGAGCCGAATCAACATCCTGATATTAGAAAGGTCGCTATAGTCTATATCAAGCACCTTTATAAAAAACCAGTCCGGTTCTTTAATCATTCCTTTAATTTCTTCGATTTGTGTACTGTTGTAAATCATTTTTTCCTCCTCTTTCTTTCCTACCTGACCCGCACTTCCCTGCACATAACCTCCATCGTCATCTTATCAAGCTTAAACCTAAGCTTAAGCATGTCAACAAAGTTCCTTGGGTATGTTGAACCTTCTACCGTTTCAACTCCTAAAAGCTCTACCTGATTCTCTCTAAAGCTGTTATCCCTTATTATTTCTTCCCTGCTATATACTCTTCCCTCTTCATTCTCAGAAATCCGGTAGTCAACCTTATAGCACAAAAGACAGTAAACTTCCCTTGTATTTTCTGCTTCATCAACAAACCTTACTCTTATCTCATCTCCCATGTATTCGTTGGTTATATCAATCAGCTTAAGCTTAACATCTTTTATATCTTGTAGCCAGTCTTCAAAATATGCAAACCCGTTCTTAAATGCTCTTTCTTTGTATGAGGGTTGAAGAATTGAAAACACGTTGTCAATCATATCCTCGGTATTATCTTGCCAAAAAAACTCAAATTCATCCAGCCTGCGTACTTTCAGCCAAATTTTTTCACATTCGATATAGATAAAGTCTATGTGTATATCAAAGTATGCTTCTATCCCCTCTTCCGACTTCTTAATCTCCAGCGATTGTCCATCATGGCTTAACGCAAGGAATGAATGCCTCTTTATAGGTATAACGGGTCTCCAATTGGACTCTGTCTCATATGATACATGCTTGCAGTTAATTAAAATCACTTCCAGTGTACTTGTTTCATCTTTGCCCCACGGAAGCAGCATCCTCATATTTGAAATGTCGCTATAGTCTATGTCAAATAATCTTATATCCCAATAATATGATTCATCTATTATTTCATTTATTTTTTCAATTTGTGTATTATCGTAAAGCATTGTCCTTAAGCCTTTTGACTCTCCTCTTTTTTCTTCTGTTTCTCAAGTTCTTTTAACCTCTTGCTCTCCTCTTTTTCCCTCTGCTTTTCAAGTTCTTTAAGTCTTTTTGCTTCTTCCTTTTCTTTCTGCTTATCAAGCCTTTTTATTATCTTCTTTGCTTCATTGCGAATCCACGTTCTATCACAATCCAAGAATTGCTCTATATATTTTCTTGTGCTCTCGTCTTTAAGTCTCCCTAATCCGCATAATGCATGTCCGTATACATCCTTATCATCAAGCAGGGATATCAAAGTTTCCTTAACTTCATCAGTCTTATATGCACCCAGTCCATCTGCTATCATTTGCCTTGCCGTTCCATATTTTTTATCTTTTACAAGTTCAATCATATCATCCAAAACAGACTCATCCTGTATAACACATAGTGCATTGCCTATTGTCCATTTGTTTAACCCCTTTGTTTCTTTCTTAAATTCTTCAATCAGTACCGGTGCCACCCCCTTATATCCCTTAACGGTCATAGCTCTGGCAAGTGCTCCCTTATAATGTCCATCGTCAATTTCCGTAAGATATTTTAAAATTATTGGTGTTAGATACTGTTCGTCAGGTCCTATATTCATTAAATCATTAATACTCTCAATAGGATAACCTGCTTCCGTTATTTCTTTTGCAAATTTTTCTCCATCAAACTCTCTCATAATAATTACATCTCCTCAGAGAAATCATACACATATTATATGATTTCTATTATTTCATATTCTATTATTTCTTCAATCTGTGTATTATCGTAAAGCATTGTCCTTAATCCTTTTGGCTCTCCTCTTTTTTCTTCTGTTTTTCGAGTTCTTTCAACCTCTTGCGTTCCTCTTTTTCCCTCTGCTTTTCAAGTTCTTTAATCCTTTTTGCTTCCTCCTTTTCTTTCTGTTTATCAAGCCTTTTTATTATTGTCTTTGCTTTATTTCTAATCCATGTTACATCATAATCCAAAAATCTTTCTACATATTTTCTTGTACTTTCATCTTTAAGTACTCCCAAGGCATGAAGTGCATGCCCATTTACATCTTCATCATCAAGTAGCGATATCAAAGTTTCCTTAACTTCATCAGTCTTGTAAGCACCCAGTCCCTCCGCTATCATTTGCCTTGCCGTTCCATATTTTTTATCTTTTACAAGCTCAATCATATCATCTAAAACAGACTCATCCTGTATAAAGCACAATGCATTACCTATTGCCCACTTGTCCAAATCATTTGTATCTTTTTTAAATTCTTCAATCAGTACAGGTGCCACACCCTTATACCCCTTAACGGTCATAGCTCTGGCAAGTGCTCCCTTATAATGTCCATCGTCAATTTCAGTAAGATATTTTAAAATTATCGGTGTTAGATACTGTTCATTAGGTCCTATATTCATTAAATCATTAATATTCTCAATAGGATAACCTGCCTCCGTTATTTCTCGTATAAATTTCTTTTTGTCAAAATCTCTTGCCATAACCATAACCTCCTCATGTTTTATTATACTTTTATTTTCCTAAAATAATACAAGAATTCTGTTACTCTTTATATATATAATCAATCTTTATATTTCCTTTTTCTATTTCTTCACGCAAAGGTTTCGTTACCATTGTGTTTTTATCTCTTAATATCAATGTGAATTCATACCCTTTATTCTGTGCCCAAAGGTTAAAATCCTTTATTTGCCTCGTATAGCTTTGTTTTTTAACATTTTTTACTTCTTTTAAAGTTTTAAGGTCGTGATCAAGTTCATCCGGATATCTTCTTTGGGCTTTTTTAGTTAAAGACTCTATATGTTTCTTTTTTTTATCCGGATCAATTCCCGCATCAAGTTCCCCTGTCTTCCCTTTATGTCTGACTATCTCCATTTCCTTTTTGAAATTGATTTTAGGTGTTTTAACAGCATGTTTTACAGCCGCCTTCGTTTTTGAAGCAACAATACTTCCCTTGGACACTTTAGATACAGAAGATCCTATTTTAGCTACCTTACCTACTTTTCCTGCCGGCACCGGTGCTATATCAAGTGCTACGGCGGCAACACTCGCTCCCAGTTTTTCCACCCGGGCTGTTGATATTTTCTTACCGCATTTGAAGTCTTGATAATAGTGATATAAATCTATGTATTCCTCAGTCGCAGTATCAACAACTGCCTTTCCCATTATCTTTACTGCTTTACTCTTACTCTTATGCTGCTTGCTCAAACTGTTAAAGGCAACTATCGTGTCCTTTGTTTCCTGGATAGCTTTATAAGGTCTGTAGGTTTTTAAAAATTCCCTATTAATGCTCTTCTTTGCAGCCTTTATCCCTTTTTCTCCTCTCTTGACCGCCTTTATCTGTTTTTTAGCATTCTTCGTCGCCTTTATAAATTGCTTAGGTGATATTACATATGAAGCATCCGCTAAATCCACTACAAGTTTTTTTGTGTATTTGCCTGCCCCCTTGAAAAATGCTTTTATATTTTTGTCGCTTATGTTCCCCGACGGGTCAATCATATTTACAGGGTCATTTCCACAGTACACATAAAGGCTGTATCCGTCCTCCATATCATCTTCCTGTATAAAGCGGTGGTCGGTCGGATCATACATTCTGTTCCTTGCAAAATATATCCCTAGAATATCATCATATGTATAGCCTGTAAAATCTGCCGCTCTATCTGAAAGACCTGTAAAATTCATGTCCTGATATGTATCATATTCAGACAATCCCCATTCATCGTATTCCATGTGCGACAGAATATCCCCGGCTTCATCAACTGAAAACAGAGTACTTCCAAGCACGTCATGCCTATAATATGCTTTTTTGATAGATTCCGCCGATATCTTAGATGCCGGATTTTCTCCCCTTTCACCCTCTTTTGTATCTTTCGCATGCGAAAACACCGATGACAGTCTTCTTCCGTCGTCATCATAAATATTTGCTCTTACAAAGCTTCCGTCCTCTATTTCCAAAACATCATCTTCGTTTTCACTCGTATAGTCCGCCATGTAGTGCGTCCTCACGGTCTCATAATCGTTTTGATGGACAGTGCCTATTTCGGACGTGAAAACTCTCTGCTGCGTCGCTCTGCCGTCCTTTAAATAGTCAAGATAGTTCTCTCCTCTTGATCCGTCCGTCAGCTCACTGTTTTGATGTCCGATATTTTTATTTTTTCTCAGCTTCTCGTTCTTAATCCTGACACCGACAGGGTTGTATTGATATATACTTCTTTCCCCCGTGCTCTTTTCGGCTTTTATCAGCCTCAGATACTCGTCATACTCAAATGAGGTCGTCTCACTTTTCGCGTTATTATTTCCATCCTCTGCCTTTAAAAGTTCACTCCTAATTAAATTCCCGGCTTCGTCATACTCATAGCTCTTTGTATTACTCTTCTCGTCCTCCCTTTTTATGAGTCTTGACAATCTGTCATACGAAAATTTGTTTCTGCCGTCGCTGATGATATTACCTGCCCTGTCGTACTTGTAGTTCCTTATTTCGGTGTCCGTAATGCTCTTTGAGAGTCTGTTTTCCCTGTCATAGTAATATCTGTGGCTCTTATCCTTTTTAAGGTTACCTGTGCATGTTCTCTCCTTTAATCTGATATTATCATTATCATCATATGCCAATATTGTTTCTCTAAGTGTTATTCCGTCTTTTGTAACTTCTTTTCTCTGAACGGGAAGTCCCAGTGAGTTGTAGTCGATCTCCGTAGACGACATATCCGGATGCCATATTTTTATGACATTGCCCTCTTTGTCATACTCGTACTTAGTCTTTTTGTTATTGAAGTCCGTAAGTGTTTTTAAGAGGTCAAGCTCATCGTATTCCCTCAAGACTTCCTTACCTTCCGGATATATCTGCTTCACCTGATTTCCGGCAGCATCGTACTCGTATGCCATCTCCAATCCGTTTTCTCTTGATTTTATGATTCTTGAGAGACTGTCATATGAAAGTTCAAGAGTATTTGCTTTTTCATCCTCCGCTCTTGTCAGTCTGCCTGTTTTATCATATGCATAGGATATATTCTTACTCTTTCCGACAACGGATGTGAGGTTGTAGACCTTGTCATATCCATATTCCAGTCTGACTCCTCTCTCGTCCGTCGACGATATCAGGTTGCCCTCCTTGTCATAGCTGAAAAACCTCTGTTTTCCTGCGCCCTTATCAAGCCCCACAATGTTGTTTTCATTGTCATAGGTGTAGAGTATTCTTCTCTCTCCCTCTCCCGGTGCCGGCATTATTCTCGCCTTGATATTTCCCATATAGTCATATTCGTATGATATATAGCTTCCCTCTTCTCCGGTTTTCTTTTTCAGGTTTGAGTTCTCATCGTATTCAAAGTATGTTTTGTTCTTGTTCCCATCCTCATAGACTGTCAAGTTTCCCTCGTTATCATATGAAAATGCTCTGTTATGGTTCAGTCTGTTGGTTATCTTCTTCAGTCTGCCTGTTTTGTCGTATGCGAAATAGGTCTTTTCCCCGTTTTTGTTTTCGTAAGAAATTACCTTGTTGGTCTTGCTGTATGTATATTTTTCTTTTCCTGATTTTGCATCAACTATTTCTTTTATATTGCCTTTTTTGTCATAACTGTATCCGGTGATTCGCCCAAGCTCGTCGGTCTCCTCTATCATCCTGTTCATGACATCATATTTTATTAAAGATTCTCCGCCGAGACTGTCAACTGTCTTGATAAGGTTTGATGCGGCATCATAAAAATACCCGGTTTTAGCTCCTTCTTCATCCGTCTCGCTTATGATTCGTCCAAGCTCATCATATTCGTATGATATGTGAGTTCCGTCAGCTTTTATTATTTTCTCAATATCATAAAGCTTCGTATACAAAAACCGCGAGATGTTGCCCTCTCTGTCACTGTGTGATATTACATTGTCCTCGTTATCGTAAAAATATTCTTCCACATCGAGATTTGCGTTTTGCGATGTCTTTATCCTGCCGAGCTTGTCATATGTATTTTTTTCTCTAAGGATTCCGTTTCGGATTTCCTCCAAAAGGTTTCCCTCAGGATCATATGTGTACTCCTCTTTATAGCCCAAAGGATCCGTTAAACCTTTTATTCTTCCCAGAGGGTCATAAAGAAATCTCGTTACTGCACCGTTTTTATTCTGATATGATGTCAGATTGTCTTCGCTGTCATATGTATAAAGCTCTTCTGCACCGTTTTCATCTACAGCCTTAATTCTTCTTCCTTTTTTATCGTATTCAAAGGTTTTCACATCCCCAAGAGCATTCTTTACGCTTAGAATGTTGCCGGCTTTGTCATATGTTATCTCTTTTACAGCCCCCTCTTCGTCTTCTATTTTAACAAGATTTGATGCTTTATCATAAAAATAACTCTTTGTAGCACCGTTCGGATATATTTCTTTTGTGACATTGCCTTTTTTATCATAAACAAATACGGTTTCGTTGCCGTTTTCATCAGTGTATTTAGTGACATTTCACGCTTTATCATACTCGAAATACACGGAGCCGCGCATCGGGTCCGTTCTTTTTATCACTCTTCCCGCTTTGTCGTAGCTGATTTCGGTCTTCTTGTTTTCGCCGTTATATATTTCTGTTATTCGGTCATTCTTATCATAAGTGAACCTTACACCGATACCGTTTTTGTCCTTCGCCTCTAAAAGGTTTCCGTTTTTGTCATATCTATACGTCCTGCTTTTACCATACGGATCGATTATCTCCGTTCTTCTTTTATGAATATCATACTTATATTTTGTTTCATTGCCGTTCTTATCTGTGTATGACGTTACGTTTCCCACCTTGTCATATTCGTATTTTTCCTCATTCAGAAGCGGATCCGTCACCTTGACGACTTCGTCGTTTTCGTTGTATTCATAGCTTGTCTTGTTTTGATGAGAATCATACACCGATTTCAGCTTGCCGTCCTCCTCATATACATATCCTGTCTCACCTCCAAGAGGGTCGGTCTCTTTTATGAGCTTACCGTCCTCCTCGTCATACTCGTAGGTATACTCACCGCCGAGAGAATTTTTCTCATATACCGCTTCGCCGTTACCGCCATATCTTGCTTCCGTCACGCCGTCATTTTGATCCGTTTTCTTTACTAAAAATCCGTTTCTGTCATGCTCATACTTTATTTCTCCACCCAGAGGATCAATTACCTTGGTGAGTTTTCCCGAAGCGTCGTACTCAAACTTAAGCACACTTTCCTCGTTGTCATTTATCTTTATCCTCTTTTCTGTAACTCTTCCAAATTCATCGTATTTGAAGCTTACCAGCCCTCCCTCTTCATCCTCGAAAGTGCTGATATTGTTATTTTCATAAGTATATTTCTTAATGCCGCCCATAGGATCCTTTTCTTCCGTCAAAAATCCGTCGGCATCGTAGCTGTACTCGGTCACATTGCCGTTTCTGTCTCTGTATGCCGTAACATTTCCTTTCGCATCATAGCTGTATTCCTCATACGAATCCTCATATATTATCTTGGACACTTTTTTGCCGTAGGCGTATTCATAACGCACCTCGGTCTTATCCGGGTTTATAAGGGTTACAACCCTTTTTTGCTCGTCCAGAACATGCCTTATCTCGTCCTTAGATTTCAGAGTCTTTGATACAGGGTAATCCTTTTCAAATTTTGTTGACGATTCTTTTCCGCTGTCCGTCACACGTATTAAATTTCTGTGATTGTCGTATTCAAAAATAAGAGTCCTTCCGTTTTTTTGTATCAACTTGTTTATTCTTGCACTGTCATCATAGCTGAAATCCGCAACATTTTTTCCATCTCCCGAAATCTGCTCCTGATGGATTACTCTTCCCTTTTCATCATAGATATTTTTAACGGAAAGATTTTCTTCAAAATCATATACCTCGCTTATATATCCGTTTTCATCATATACATATCTTAGGCTGTCTCCTACCGGGTTTGTAACCTTTACTAGGTGATCTCCCTCATATTCATAAGTGCTCGTCCGTCCTGCACCGTCCGTTATCTGTTTTATATATCCGTTTTCATAGGTAAAATTAAATTCCCCGTTCAGTCCTGTGAGCTTAACGAGTTTTCCCCCGCCGTCATAGAGCAACTCCGCTATTTTCTGTCCTGTCTCGGATATGATTTCTTTCAGTTTGCCGTCTGCATCAAACATGTGCCTGCTGCCGTTCTCACTGCAAAGTGCATAGGCGCCTGCTTCTTCCTTAAGCGTAAAACCGCTGTTTTGAAGTGCCCTGTAGGTTCCGGCTTTCTCTCTTAAAAACCTTATCTCTTCTCCACCCGGGACAGTTATCCTGATTATACCGACATCATCCGTCAGGCTGTACTCATACGAATGAGTGAATCCTTTTCCTAGTGCTCCGTTTTTGTAATTTCTCGAACTGTAGCATCTGACAAATTTTAAAGGAACCAGTCCTGATATTTCAAAATCCTTATATGAAAATATATAGTTTCCGTCAACCATATTTACAGGATCCATCATTATATTTGTCTGGAGAATCACCCCGTTATTTTCAATCTTATCCTTGCAGCTGAAATTTGCCGCTATATCAAGAATGCTCGCTCCCGAAAGAAACTGCTCCATCAGCTCTCCCAGCATGTAGTCACTGCTTCCTCCCTTTATCATCAGAAATGCGGGGTCGCCACCCTCCGTCAGCACTCTATAGTCTACGAGCATACTTGTTCTTATGATAAATGCCGGATCCTGTGTCCACGTCCAATTTTCGCCATCTATTTCTATTTTCTGTCCTCCGGGCCCCGTCTCTATTCTCGGATATGTGCTTCTCTCGGGGTAGCCTTGCGGATATACACTGAACTCCAGTGTGAAATAGTCCTCATCAAGCTCTTTACCGATAAGAGGTATTCCGTCTATTCTTCCATCCCACGATACTCTTATTCGCTTTTCCTTCTCGCCGTTTTCATTCTCGACCTCGACAGACTCTATCTCTACATTATCTCTCTTTCTTTCATTAACCGCCCTGCTTTCAAAAAAAGATGAAGTCTTATAGCTCATAGGGGATAGACTGCCCTTCGATCCCTGCACCTCATAGTCCTCTGCTAACAATTCCTCATCTTCTCCGTTCACCTTTACTCCGATATTCACTCTCTGCGTAACATCGAACCTGAACTCTATATTGAAATTTTTATCAATCGGATTGATACCTCCTGCGGTAATCTCCGCTCCATAACTCGCTGTCGTACCTATTTTCGTGTCCTTTAACAAAAAGCCTCCGAAAGGCCCCTGAATCCCTGCAAAGAGCACAAAAATAAGAGCATACGAAACCAACTTTTTCCGGCAAGCTCCTCTAAAACTCCCCTTCAAGCTGACAGCATCTCTTTTTGAATCCCTTTTTGAATCTATTTTTGAATCTTTTCCTGTAATAATTGAACTGCCAATATTCTTCTCACACTTCATAACTGCACTCTCTTTCTCATACATTTGTTACAGTTGCTGTATAATATTATATTTTTGCCATTATTATACACAAGCCCGCTGTGTTTATCAATATTTTTCAGGCACTTGACACGCATCCCGTCAGTTTACAAACAAAAGTGTTAAAAGTGCAGCTTCAAAATGCAAAAACACCTGCCCCTAACAAAGGGGCAGGTGAATCTTTTTTACTAGTCTTCAATCGGTGTTACATTTGCAGCTCTTGTTTTATTTTGATCCAAGCCATCCGGTTCAACATCGAAGCTAACCTTCTGACCTTCTTTTAAGCTCTTGTATCCATCTTGCTGAATAGCAGAAAAATGTACGAAGATATCATTTCCACCCTCGTCATCAGAGATAAATCCATATCCTTTCTCTGAGTTGAACCATTTAACTGTTCCTATGCTCATTGGTAGTTCCTCCTAATTTTAATCAGCACAAACTGGTATAGAAAAAGCGTACTCAGGTTTTAATTATACATGACAACCCGACTACGCCGAAAATCACTTACCGTTTATATACCTATGGATTCATATTAACATCAATATTCGATTCTGTCAAGATATTTAGCTGCATTTTGACCCGCAATCATGCCGTCACCCACTGCATTTGATATCTGTAGCGGTAATCCCGTACAATCCCCACATGCAAACACCCCGTCCACATTTGTCGCCATATCGCTGCCGACATGAATTCTTCCGGACTCCATTTTCAGATTGTTTACAAGTACATCGGGAGCTATCATATTTCTAAGCAAAAATACTCCATCGGTCTCCAGCTCTTTGCCCGATGCCAGCCTTACCGCTTTAACATATCCCATATCTCCCGCAACAATTTCTTCTACTTCATCTGCAAAGTGTTTCATTCCGTCAATCTCGGTATAAGCATACTCTTTTCGGCTTACCAGCGTAACATCAACTCCTACAGATTTTAAGAATTCTGCTTCTTCGATCAAATCATCACTGTTACCTGCCACCACCACACTCTTACCTCTAAACAGCATACCGTCACAGGTTGCGCAGTTACTCACACCCATGCCGAGCAGTTCTCTCTCTCCTTGAATCACACTCGCTCTTCCGCTTCCTATTGCCAAAATTACCGCACCCGCACTAACTATGTTGCCGCTGATATTTATAATGAAGCTGTTTCCCATGGGTAAAATATTGCTGACTTTTGATTCTATAATTTCCACTCCCAAAGCTTCGGCATGTTCCTGAAATCTTTTTTGCATTTCTTTGCCGCTCATATTGAAAAATCCGAGATGATTGTTAATTAACTCCGCTTTCTCCAGATTGCTCTCTCCGGCTTTAATTACTATGGGCTTTCTTCCTCGTGCAACTACATTTATAGCTGCCGACAGACCTGCAGGGCCTCCCCCCACTACAACTACATCATATTTGTTTTCCATATCCCTATCTCCATTTTATTTTTTTACTCTGCTCTCCGAAAACAAATAAGTCAAAATCGACGCTGCTATCACCAGTGCTCCGCCTATGAGAGCTCTACCGGTAAAATCCTCTCCCAGAAAGCCGTACCCTAAAAACATACTGAAAATTATGCCGGAATAATTATATACGCTTACTTCTCCGGCAGGCGCATATCTATATGAATAAGTCAATGCAATCTGACCCAGTCCTCCAAAAATTCCTATAACAATCAACATAATCAATGTGCTGAAATCAGGCAATACAAATCCCGTAAATATCATAAACGGCAATGTGGCAACAACACATACCACCGAAAAATGCATTACTACCACCATACCGTCAGCTTTGTCTTTTGAGTATGCCAACAATGTGTATGCAAAACTTGAAAAGACGGCACATATTATTGCCATTATCAAGGGTTTCATATCCGTCTGAAACACCGGATTTGCAACTATAAACGCACCCGCAAATGCAAGTATCAATGCCGGCACCTGTATCTTGGCTATCTTTTCTTTCAAAAAAATCGCTGCCCAAATCGTTATTAAAAATGGTGACAACTTCATAAGTATGGTAACATCCGCCTGAATCCCGTGTCCCGATGCATAAAACATCGCAACCAAACCGAGTAATCCGAAAATTGACCTTAAAAACAGCAGCGGCTGTTGCTTTTTTGTTCCCAAATATATCTTCCCGCTATTGATTCTAATAACCGGAATACACATTAAAATGACAATTATGTTTCTGAAAAATATTTGTTCCATCAAGGGAATCTCTGCTGATGTTTTTCTTATGGCTATCTGCATTGATGCAAAGAAAAACGACGAAAGTAACATAAGTATTACTCCCTTACCGACAGAATAATCTTTCACGTCCTTACTCATTTTTCACCTTTCCCTATTACACCCCTTATTTCTTGTGCACTACCCCGGTTTTCATCTATTTCGCGTATTTTTTTGCCAAAATTCTTGCCGCATGAACTCCGCTGGCAGATGCTTGAGACAATGAGTGGGTCACACCCGATCCGTCTCCCAAAGCATAAAGACCTTTTACTTCCGTCTCCAGATTGGCATCTACCTCGACCTTGGAATTATAAAATTTAACCTCTACACCGTAAAGCAGTGTATCCTCGTTTGCCGTTCCGGGAGCTATTTTATCCAATGCATATATCATTTCTATTATGCTGTCCAGCTGTCTTTTAGGTATTACCAGCGACAAATCTCCCGCAACGGCCTGAAGTGTAGGTTTTGTAAAGCATTTTTGCATACGCCTTTCACTGCTTCTCCTGCCCTTCACCAAATCGCCGAATCTCTGAAGCAAAACTCCTCCTCCAAGCATATTAGAAAGTCTTGCTATAGCTTCTCCGTACTCATTACTGTTCTTAAAAGGCTCTGTAAAGCTGTTTGACACAAGCAATGCAAAGTTCGTATTCTCCGTGTGAAGCTTCGGGTCGGCATAGCTGTGTCCGTTAACAGTAACGATTCCGTTTGTGTTTTCCGCAACCACTTCTCCATACGGATTCATGCAGAATGTTCTTACCAAATCGTTATACTGCTTTGTCTGATAAACTATTTTGCTTTCGTAAACATCATCCGTAATATGTTTGAAAACCAATGCCGGAAGTTCAACCCTCACTCCTATATCAACTCGGTTTCTCTTTGATTTTATGCCCATTTCCTCGCATATTTTACTCATCCATTTAGAGCCGCTCCTGCCTGTAGCCAGCACCAAATCCTTACATTCCAAGGTCTCGCCCTTGTCCGTAGTAATTCTGAATCCGTCGTCAAACTTCTCAACATCGGTCACCGAAATACCGAATTCCATTTCCACCCTTTGCCTGCAATATTCAAATATTTTCGCAAGTATTCTGACATTCCTGTCCGTTCCGAGATGTCTCACCTTGGCGTCCAGCAGATGCAAATTGTTTCTCAGGCAAACTCTTTTCAGTTCGGAACTGCCTGTAGAATAAAGTTTGGCATCCTCTCCACCCATGCTGCAAAGCACATCGTCCACATACTCCATCAAGGCTATCGCTTCCTTTTCTCCTACATACGTGTGGAGTTCTCCGCCGAATTCGTTTGTAATATTATATTTGCCGTCTGAAAGAGTGCCTGCTCCGCCATAACCGTTCATAATATGGCATGGACTGCACTTGATACAGTTCGGCACTTTACCCGTCTTTATGGGGCACTGTCTGGCTGACAGTTCTCTGCCCTTATCAATCATCAAAACCTTTGCTTTATGGTCGAGCTTTGTAAGTTCATATGACATGAACACTCCGCTCGCACCTGCACCGACAATTATAATATCATACTTTCTCATAATATTCCCTCACATTTGAACCTAAAAAGACCCCCTGTTAAGAGGTCTTAAAATTTTACCTATATATAATTATTCCTCTTCTTCTTCCTCTTCTTCAAGAGTCAAAGACTCAAAAACCTTCAAAACTTTTTCAAATTCTTCATCGTCCTCTATGTCCAAAAGTTCAAACTCCACTTCATCCTCATCGCTGTTTTCCGGAATTTCCCTGTATCCGTATAGGTATGCCTCATCTTCCGCTTCCAACGGCACTAGAGCGATATACTCCTTTCCGTCTACCTCAAATGTCCCCAAAACCTCGCATTCCTCTGTTCCGTCATCAAACTCCAAGGTAATGAACTCTCCCTCTTCGTGATCATGATTGTGTCCGCAGTCACATCCGCATCCGCAACCGTGCTTCTTTTTATCTTCACTCATCGTTAAACTCCTCCGCTTAAATCTAATTCTCTTACACCCCATAAGTGTATCATCAAAAATAGCTTTGTGCAAGTTCAAAATCAGGTGGTCTGATTTTTGTTTTCATCAAAAAATCGCCTTATCTCCTCTGCATTTTGCCTTGTAATTCCGTCCACCTGAAGCAGCCTTTCAATACTCGCAGTACGTATATCTTCGACGCTGTCAAAGCTTCTTATCAAGTTGGATTTTTTAACTGTACCGATTCCTCTGATATCATCCAATATCGATTTTTCCATCGACTTATTCCTTATATCCGTGTGATAATCTATTGCAAAATCATGTACCCTGTCTTGAATTGACGTTACAAACTTAAATAAAAGCGGCAATTTTTGCAAGCTGTATTCTTCGCCGTTCCATATCAGCCCTCTTGTTCTATGAAAATCATCTTTTACCATTCCTACTACAGGCAGGTTTATTTTCATCGCCGACAAAACCTCGTACGCTGCAGAAATCTGGGGTTTGCCTCCATCCATAAATATTACATCCGGCAACTTGTTGAACGCTTTGTCCCCATCCATATACCGCTTAAATCTTCTATATATAACTTCCTGCATGGATGCAAAATCGTTCGCTCCCTCAACTGTTCTGATTTTAAATTTCCTGAAATCTTTTTTAACGGGCACACCGTTTTCAAAAACAACCATAGCTCCCACGGAATCTGCACCGCTTATATTGGATATGTCGTATGCCTCTATCCTGCTCACCTCAAAGCCCAGAATATCTGTTAATTGTTCTTTTAACTTCCTGTCGCGCTCCTGTCGATGTAATTCCCTGTCTTCAATACTGCTTGCAAGCAATATGCTGTCTTTGATTGCCAGCTCCAGCAATGCCCTCTTATGTCCTCTTTTGGGCACCTGCACCGAAACTTTCTTTCCCTTGATTGTTGCCAATCTGCCCTCTATGAGCTCTCTTTCGTTTATTTCTTCCTTTACCAGTATCTCTGTCGGTATCATCTCCTCCGAAACATAGTACTGATTTATAAACTCTTCTACAAACGCATCGTCCTCATTTTGAAACTCAGTTTGCATTTTAAAGCTCTCTCGCCCGGTCAGCTTACCGTCTCTGACAAAGAAAAGTACCACATAGACTTGATTTTTACTTTTAATGCTCAGTAAAACATCTATATCCCCTGCCTCAAGCTTAACTACACTTTGCTTATGTCCAAGTGCCTGCAGTGCATTTATCTTATCTCTCAAGGCAGCCGCTTCTTCAAATTCAAAATCCGCCGCAGCCGTTTTCATGTCTGCGGTCAGGATATCTATAAGTTCCTTACTTCTACCTGCCAGAAAAGCAACCGCCATATCGATCGATTTTTTATACTCATCCAAAATCGATTTCTCGTCCTCCTCGGAAAGACTGCACAGTCCATGACACTTTCCTATGTGATAGTTAAGACACGGCCTGCTTCCTTCCGTAAATTTCATCCTGCTGCATCCCTTAAGTTTCAGAAATCCGTTCAGGAAATCCACAATACTGTTAACAGCGTTTACATCCGTATACGGACCGAAGTATTTTGCACCGTCATTTTTCACTTGACGAGTCTTGATTACCCTGGGCCACTTTTCATTTGTGGTCAACTTTATATATGGATAACTTTTATCATCTCGCAACAAAACATTATATTTGGGTCTATATTTTTTTATCAGGTTGCATTCCAAAATCAGAGCTTCCATTTCAGTGTCCGTAACTATGTACTCAAATTCGGAAATATTTTTGACCATAGCCCTGACTTTTGCGTCTTTTCCCTTGTCAGACTGAAAGTACTGCCTCACACGATTTTTTAACGATACGGCTTTTCCTACATAAATAACTTCTCCCAAGCCGTCCTTATGAATATAGACTCCGGGTCTGTCCGGAAGTTTTTTAAGATTTTCCTTAATATCAAACATTTCGTCCTTTAGTAAGGCCAGTCATCTCTTTCTCTTCTAAGACGTCTGGCTCTTTCCCTCTCTCTTCTGAGAC